>JANQEV010000128.1 GCA_028278145.1 Chromatiales bacterium
CTCATCCCAAGCGTTAGCATTGGGTGGATATATTTCCAGGCCATTTAGGCCATGGCGTGCAACCGCGCCTTTGAGAGCCTCCGTTGCTTTTCTGAATAAATGCATGAAATCCTGCATCGCAACCTCATAACGCTCAAGTTCCTGCAGCGCCTCAGCAGCCAATACCAGGCGTTTTTCATCGAGAAAATGGTATCCTTCCTCCATGCCAACACGCTCTTCCTGGAGTTCCAAATAAGTGCTTCGAGTTGGTGTTATTTCAAGCATGGATCAGTCCCCAGTATGCTCCTGTGCCAGATGTTGTTGTATCTGTGCATCACTGAGACGATGTAGCTCTTCTACTGGCAGCTGTTTTAGTCCTTCCCATCCAGCCGCCAGACTCTCTTCAATCGTCCTCGGGTCAGTGTGACCGATAATCTTGGATTCGAAATGACTGCCAAACTTCAGGAATCTTTGATCCACCTCGGTCAGGCCTTCTTCACCTACCACACTTGCCAGGATGCGTGCCTGCTGTGAACGTGCATAGGCTGCGTATAGTTGGGCTGCCAGTGCGGGATGATCCGCACTGGTCATGTCTTTGCCTATACCATCCTTCATAAGCCTGGACAGACTCGGTAGTACCTTCACCGGAGGGTATATTCTGCGTCTGTGCAGATCACGATCAAGTACGATCTGGCCTTCGGTGATATAACCGGAAAGATCCGGAATTGGATGACCAATATCATCATTGGGCATGGTAAGGATAGGCAGTTGGGTCAGAGTGCCAGGTAATCCTTTGATACGCCCAGCTCGTTCAAACAGTGTGGCCAGATCAGAGTACATGTATCCAGGATATCCCTTACGACTTGGCACTTCTCCTTTACTCGCTGAGACCTCGCGCAATGCCTCACAATAGTTGGTCATGTCAGTCATTATAACCAGTACATGCTTGCCTTCACTAAAAGCAAGATACTCTGCGGCCGTCAGTGCATATCTTGGTGTCAATAGACGCTGGGCGCTGGAGTCGCTTGCCAGGTTCAGAAATAGCGCACTGCGTTCCAATGCACCGCTACGCTCCATTTCACGCTGAAAGTATTCGGCTGTCTCATGCGGTACCCCAATGCCCGCGAAGACAATAGCAAATTCCTGCGTCTCTGCGGATGAGAGTCGAGCATTGGTGGCAATCGATACAGCCATTTGATCGTGCGGTAATCCTCCACCAGAGAACAGAGGTAGCTTCTGACCACGTACCAGACTGTTCATCAGATCAATCGCGGTAAAACCGGTCTCAAGAAAGTCCTTGGGCGCCTCTCGCGCAACCGGCTTGATAGGAAGCCCGTCAATGCCCAGGCTCTTTTCACCCGCAATCGGGGGGCCGCCATCAATCACCTTGCCTACGCCATTGAATACCCGGTCAAGAATTCCTTGCCCGACCTGAAATTTTAGTGGTTCACCATAAAATCGTACGTGGGTACCGGATAGCGCCAGGCCTGCTGTGTCATCCAGCACCTCGACTATAATGGTCTCTTCATCAACTGCAGCTATCCGCCCCAGGCGTACCAGGCCATCTGAGCCCTCAACTTCCACTGCCTCGTTATAACCAACGTCCAGGGTTCGGCGTAAAAATAACAACGGCCCATCCAGCCTGTTTGCTGCATCCTCTGTAGTCAGTCGCGCATACATGGTTAGCTATCCTCCATGGGCTGTCCTGAATCCGCCAGCTCAACCATGGACTTGTTCAGTGTATCAGCAAGTTCGGAGAAGGTTTCCCACTCTCCATCGGGAATCTCTTCACTCATTCGCATCAGCCTGCGAAACACCGGCAAACGTGAGATTAACTCTGGAGGCACGCCGTTTGATACAACCCGTTCTGCCTGTTCGATAAACTCTCCGATGATGCGCATCATTACGGCTTGGCGATCAGGTGAGGCACTGCGATCAATTTCTGAAAAAGCTGACTGGCGTAAAAATCCTTCATTTAACAATTCAGCACACATAAGGATGTAGCGTTGATGCGCAGGCATTGCATCCTTGCCAATTATTCTCGCCATACGCTCAAGATGTGCCTGTTCCTCAAGCAATGTCAGGAAGCGTGTACGCAATTCCTGCCAGTGGACGTTTCCTTCAGCATGCCACCAGTTAGCCATACGCTCTTCATCGGTACTATAGGAATGAAGAGGATGTATTGCGGGATAGAATCGGGCATAAGCACGATTAGCATCCAATGCCCAGAAACTTCGGATATAACGACGGCTGTGGCTAGTAACCGGCTCAGAGAAATCACCTGACGGCGGACTCACCGCCCCAATGATCGTAACGGACCCTGTCTCGCCAGCCAGGGTTCTGACTTTGGCGGCACGTTCATAAAAATCGGCAAGACGACTACTCATATAGGCGGGATAACCTCCTTCACCAGGCAATTCACCGAGTAGTCCTGAAACCTCACGCAGTGCTTCCGCCCAACGACTGGTGGAATCAGCCATGAGTGCAACATCTAATCCCTGATCACGGAAGTACTCGGCCACGGTGACACCGGTATATATGCTGGCTTCACGTGCTGCCACTGGCATGTTAGAGGTATTGGCGATTATTACGGTACGCTTTAATAGAGAATGACCGGTGTGTGGGTCTTCGAGTTGGTAGAACTCTTCAAGTAGGCCGGCTAATTCGTTACCACGTTCCCCGCAGCCGACATAGACGATAACATCAGCATTGCACCACTTGGCGAGAGTCTCTAACAATACGGTCTTACCGGTCCCAAATCCACCAGGGATGGCTGCCTTGCCGCCCCGTGCAATCGGAAACATGCAATCAATGATGCGTTGTCCGGTTAGCATGGGCTCATCGGAAGGCAGTCTTGCAGCAGTTGGACGCGGGCGTCGTACCGGCCATGTGTGACACATAGTGACAGGATGTCTGGTGCCATCTTCGTCAATCAGCATGCACAGGGGAACATCATCCCTATATTCACCCTCTGCTACCAGTTCCTCCACGACACCACTGATACCGGGTGGAACTAGAATACGTTGCTCATGCCCATCCTTGGGTTTTACACGGCCAAGTATGGCACCGGCTTGCAAGCTGCTCCCTGCAACGACCTGGGGGATGAAATAATAATGCGCACTCTTTGATGTTACTGAGCCAGGTTCCACCCAAGGGCCATTGATACTAATGTCAGCAATGGGCCGTAACAGGCCATCAAATGTTCCCCCCAGAATTCCGGGACCAAGGTGAATGGACAAGGGTAGGCCGTCTCCTTCAATGCGGGTGCCAGGGCGAATGCCTGTGGTGTCTTCATAGACCTGGATGACAATCTCCGATTCCTTGATTCGGATCACTTCGCCGAGCAGCCCTTTCTCACCAACCCTGACCGCTTCCCTCATGACGAATGATCCTTCCGGACGTGCCCGCACTACAGGGCCACTCACCGACTCGATAATAGCCAGGTTCATTCCTCACCCACCTTGTGCAGGAGAGCCAGTATTCGGCCCTCGAGACTCACACGGTCTTTAATAATTCCTGTCAGGCTCATATCCAAAAACGTCCTGTTGACGCCAATCATCAAACCCGCCTCGATTTCACCTACTGTAGACATTTCTACCCTGGTATCAGGTGACTCTTTTGCGATCATATCCCGAAACAGCATAAGGTCATCCGGCCTACAGTCGAGTGGATGCTTCACCTCCCAACGACCCCGTGGCAGCCGTAGGAGGGCCTCTTGTGCACATCGCTTGATCCATGCACGGCGCCCATCAGTTTCCCCCCATCTCTTTTTTAGACCTTGCTCTAAAAGGTGCCAGCTCTCAGTGAGGACAGCTTCAGCCAGCCGTTGCTCCATGGCTCTACGTTTGGTATGCAATTCAGCTTCGGCACTGCGGATACGGGATATCGCATTTGCCCGTTCTCGCTCCACAGCCTGGTGCACACGACCTCGCGCATCCTGGTGTGCAGCTTTAATCATCTCTTGGCATTTGCTGTGTGCATTTTCTATCAACTCATTGCACTCACGGTCGCGGTATTCCTCAATCAAGGCCATGAGTTTTTTTTCTTGCTCCTCTGTATTCATTCGGCCATTCCCAGTTGTCGGCGTAGACTAGCTGCAATATCTTCGGGTTCATGCAAACCGCGAACATCAGGAATAATCAATACCAGGGGGGTGCCAGCAGTTTGCGCATTTGCCAGTAGTGCCTCAGGCAAACGTGCAGCAACTTCCGCAGCGAGGATGATTAAATCCCTTGTTTTAAGTGCATCACGGAACACCATTACCTCCGTGCCAGGTTCAGGTATCTCCACCATGGCGCCGCCCAGGCGAAAGCCTGCGGCAGTGACCCTGTCTCCAATAAATAGCGGCCGGACCATTACACAATCTTATCTAGGATCAATACCGAGATAATAATGCCATAGATGGCAATACCCTCGGCAAGTCCGATAAAGATCAACAAGCGACCGAACAGTTCAGGTTTCTCCGCCAGTGCCCCCATGGCAGCAGAACCAACTAAACCAACTGCATAGCCGGCCCCCAGTGATGACATGCCGGTTGCCAGGGCCGCAGCCATCAGGCCCCACTTCCACACCTCTGGGGCGAGGACGGGCTCACTCATGTTGGGAGCGGCAATAGCATCCGGGATCCAAAGAAAGATACTGCCGGCAATTGACAGTAAGCCAACAAAGGATGTGAGCAAGATTGAGATGAAAAGAAAACGTCTATTCATAAAAGTCTCCCTTTACGGAACATTGGATGGTGGCGCATTGGCAACATTGGGTGGTGGTACGAGTGGCCGAAAGGGACGACCCGTACCATGAAAAAAACGTACGAAGAATTCAAAGAGCACCAGACGGGTGGTCTGTATGGAAACCACCAGTCCTTCCAGAATGATTATTACAGCATTGCCCATCAGTATGATGAGTATGTAACCAAGAATTGAAGAGGTGTTATCGGCCAGTGCTACCAGTGCTGAGGAGAGGCCTGTATGTGCCAGAGCGAAAGCACCAACACGTGCAAAAGAGACGGTATTGACCAGTAGGCGCACACCTCCCTCCAGTAATTCACCCAGCGCCCCAAAGAACATGTACCAACGCCCATCGCACAAGATATTGCCGATCACAAACCAGATCGCCCCGATGAGGGCAATGATGCTGAGTTCAGCCTGGAGAGGAGTGGCCAAGGCTCCCAGGTAAAGCACCAACAGGGCACAATCTTTGAGCAACCAGTGACGCAGCTCACCACGCCAAAATGACTCAAGGCCTGCCAGAATCTGGCTGAGTACCAGCAGTAATGCTCCAAACAACAAGGGAACCAACAGGGTGAGAAGTGGATTTTGCATAGGGTGGAACAGTAACGCTGGTATCAGGCTTTCGTAACTGAAGAAGCTGCCAAACAAGAACCCAAAGAGGGTAGCAGAGATACCGGCAACAAGTATAAGTTTGGCACCATCCCATCGACTTCTCAACCAATAGGCAACCACAATTAAAACCAGGCCTTGCCCGACGTCAGCGAACATGTAACCAAAGAGCAGAGGCACAATAACCGAAAGCAATGGACTGGGGTCAACCTCATTACCGGCAGGCGTTCCAAATACACGTGTAAAGAGTTCGAAGGGGCGTGACCACCAGGGATTCCTTAACAGCTGCGGTGGCTCAATACCAGGTGGTGGCTGCGGAAAATGGACCAGTGCTGGGACGCCGGCTTCTGATATGATTTCATCAAATCGATCCATCTGTTCTTCTGTTGTCCAGCCTGTTACCCAAACAAGATTTGATCCAACTGGCTCAAGTGTACCAATCTGCTCTATGAACCATTCTAGACAAGCCGCATCGCCCAGAACATACGCCAGTTTGTATTCTTCGTAGAGACTGTCCAATTGTACATGGTGACCTGTAATAAGCCGATTCAACAATACGATGCGCTCGTTTACTTGTGCTAGAGCTTCAATCGTATTGCCAGCAATCCAGGAGGGGTGGTCAATTAGGCGACCGTTAATTGATTTAATCTCCCTGTGCAGTATCTCGGCATCATCCTTTTCCACCACTGCCATAAAATATATTTCGTCATCATGTGTAATGGTGGTGGAAAGTTGGGGAACTATGGAATCTAGTTCCGTATTCAATGGCAATATTGCACTCACCACTGAAACTGCCAGTCCATCATAGGTAGTCAGACCAAAGTAGATTCCGCTGCTTTTAATGCCATTGAGAAAACGTTGGTAATAACCCAGATTGGCTAGTTCATCCTTCATGCCTTGTAGTTCATCAATCACTGGATCCGCTGCAGCGCGCCACGTATCGACGCTACTCAGTGCCCGTTCCAAGACTACATCCGGTGAATAAGATGCAGGGGCATGACATAAAATACCGCGGGACCAGTAACGATGATATTGTTTTGATAATTGACGATATTCATCCATTCCCACTGCCAGTTCACGGACATTCATGAGTGCCTCATCATGCGGTCGTGTCTCGATCTCCACAGCACCTGTTCGCCCGAGGTTACGGAGCAATTTTTCGCATCCCATTTTCGGTGCCAGTATCTCGAACCATCTGGTTGATGAGGGCCGCAGCAGGGTCATGACAGGCCATCCTTCTCTGGAAAAAGAGCTCTGCCTAACAGTTCGGCCTGCAAGCGTTCCAAGCACAGAGCCACTAAAGAGATATAGGCCAAGGCAGCTGCGGGTTGTAGCACGTGACTACGGAAAAACAGGCGTAAGCGGACTTCAAGATCCTGACGCGCCCTCCAGGCAGTATGAACAGGCTGTGATGGAAACTGCTTCCAGTGTTGCTCCAGGGTCTCAACCAGCAACTCTATACCCTGTAGGTTCTGTCTAGAGATATCTGGCCACTGAGATCGCCAACTTTGAATCCAGGCCTGTTGCAGGTCTCTGTTTTGTATTTTCTGTTTTGCCAGTTCCAGTAATACTGGATCACTAATCTGGCTTTCAGGAGATAGGTGTGAACGCAGTAGATAGTCCAGGGTTGGCAGTTTGATTAAGGTGGTGATCCAGAGTACAGCAGGACGCCAGCGAGCATCGAACCAGCTGGCAGTCTCCTGGATGGTATCAAGGAAACGCTGCTGTATATGCATTTCGATTTCCTGTGTACTACTGCTGTCAGAAAGGCCAACAATCCATTGACCAAGCAGTGTGCCACGTGCCTCCTCCAGAAAACTTGCAAGTTCTTTCAAGGCAGCAAGATGGAGCCACAATCTATCATCAGGTAAAACGGCATAGCGTGTCTGCACTCTTGTTTGAAGATACCCGTATCGTGTATTCACAGGCTATCTCCAACCAGTTCATCTACAAGCGTCTCAATGGCCACGCTTAGCTCGTCATTTTCTTTCTTGTCCAGTACTGGCTCTCTGGCGAGTGACGCCATCTCCTGTTTCAGCTCAGCTAGTCGTCTGTCTATATTAAGGGTTGTTCTTGCATGGACAATGCTGATCCGGTCATCCACTCTATTACTTATCCTACGTGCCTGATAACGCCCATTTTCAACTATTTCCTCCGCTTGTTGGCGACACAATTCAATCTTTTCCCTGATATCATTTTCCGCTTGGAGAACTTTATTGATCGCTGAAATTGCGGATGTGTCAGTCATAATAGATCTGGTATTTGTTATGTTTTATCAACAAAATCACTCTGATATGTAAAAGCAGGTAGATTCCCTCCGGGCAACCCCGTAGTGTTCTGCTGCTGCGCAGCTACCCACATAAACATGCTGAAACATTTTTACCAGAAGGTAAATGATTTTCCTCATGTTTTTTGTGTTTAGAGTATATTGCCTGGCCTCAAGTGGAAGGCTTGGAAGTGGGTGTCTATGGTGCAGATTCCTGCCTGTTGCATGAAATGGAGTATGAAATGCAGAATAGACCAGCCAAAAAGTGCTGTTGTTAGGATGTTGGTGGTTGGTGTTGATGTATTCCGCTTGCGATTAACGAAAAATGATAATCTATGACCTTGATCAGGTCACACGCCATTTGTAATTGGAATAGCTGCTGTTGTTTATGCTTTGGGAGTAACATACGGCTAAACAATAGAGAGATCTGATAATGATTGTTAAATGGTTGTGACAGGTTGGTTGCGCTAACCACAATCACATCAATGAAGGTATCAAGATGAATCACGACCTTGCATGGAGTTTTGATGTTACAGCCATAGAATGGCTGATCGTACTTGTCCTGCTGGTCATTCTGTCTGTAGTGGGTGCTGTGGTAATGCATCAGTCAGTCAAAACATTCAGGAAAAGGAATGATCGCCAGGATGAGTCAGTTTCTGCATCAGAAAGTTGGCACGCTGAAAGTATAAAAAAAATCTTTGACGCATTCGTAACGACACCAGATGGACTATCAAAAGAAGAAACAAACAACCGACTCGTCAAATATGGTCCGAATCGACTTCCTGAGCCGAGGGCACGTGGCCCTTTGGTGCGGTTTTTCTACCAGTTCCACAATGTACTAATTTATGTGCTGATCGCAGCAAGCGCTATCACAGCAATACTGGGGCACTGGGTAGATTCCAGTGTAATTCTGGGTGTGGTGATTATTAATGCCGTGATTGGATTCGTGCAGGAGGGCAAGGCCGAGGATGCCTTAAGAGCAATTCGGCAGATGCTCTCTCCTAATGCAATGGTCATGCGTAATGGCCGACAAATGACGCTCCAGGCTGAAAAATTGGTGCCTGGTGATATCGTTTTGTTGCAATCAGGCGATAAGGTGCCTGCGGACCTACGGTTATTTCGAGTCAAGGGATTGCAAATACAGGAATCTGCCCTTACCGGGGAATCAGTGGCGGTGGAAAAGATCACTGATCCTGTGGCACAGGCGGCCGTGATTGGCGATCGCCGCTGTATGGCCTATTCTGGCACCCTGGTAACCCATGGGCTGGGAACTGGTGTGGTGGTTGCGACCGGCGCACAAACCGAGATCGGTCACATCAGTAGACTGGTATCGGAAGTTGAATCGGTGACGACACCACTGTTACGCCAGATGGCCCAGTTTGGGCGCTGGCTTACCATGGCCATTCTGGTGATCGCTGTAGCTACCTTCGCATTCGGCGTATTGCTACGAGATTATACAGCTACTGGGATGTTTCTTGCCGCAGTAAGTCTGGCGGTTGCTGCGATCCCCGAAGGGCTGCCCGCAATCATGACCATTACACTGGCGATTGGCGTCCAGCGCATGGCCAGGCGCAATGCCATTATTCGCAAACTTCCTGCGGTTGAAACGCTGGGCGCCGTAACGGTTATTTGCTCGGATAAAACTGGCACCCTGACTCGCAATGAAATGACGGTTCGTGCGATTGCGACTACCAACTATCGATTTGAGCTTAGCGGTACGGGCTATGATCCACACGGAGCGATATCGCTGGCGAACAGGGAAATATTTCCGGAAGAACTCCCTCTTTTACAGGAGGTGATTCGGGCTGCGGTACTCTGTAATGATGCATCACTGGAACAGAATAATAGTAAATGGTTAGTTCATGGAGACCCTATGGAGGGGGCATTGCTGGTGGCAGGTTTAAAAGCTGGGTTAGATATAGAGGTAGAGAGTAAACACTATCCACGCACCGATCTCATCCCTTTTGAATCTGAGCACCGCTTTATGGCAACGCTCCATCACAGTCACATGGGTGATGCCTTTATCTATCTTAAAGGTGCGCCTGAGCATGTGTTGGAAATGTGTGCTCACCAGAGAGTTGTAGATGGTGACCAGCCTCTAAATAAAAATCACTGGTTGGCACGTATTGAGGAAATGGCGCAGCAAGGTCAGAGAGTGCTGGCGATTGCGGTCAAACCGGTACGAAATGACCAAATGGAACTCAGTTTCAATGATGTGGAAAGCGATTTAACATTGCTGGGCTTGTTTGGATTGATTGATCCCCCTCGTGAGGAGGCCATTAATTCAGTGCAAAGCTGTGCTATGGCGGGAATCCGCGTGAAGATGATTACCGGCGATCACAGTGCTACCGCGCGCGCCATTGCTCGGCAATTGAAACTCGTTAATACCGATGATGTGCTCACCGGGCAAGAACTGGCATTAATGAGTGAGGATGAGTTGCGACAACGTGTACATGACGTTGATGTGTATGCGCGTGTCAATCCTGAACATAAGCTCCTTTTAGTAACACTATTGCAAGAACAGGGGTTGATTGTGGCGATGACGGGAGATGGCGTAAACGATGCGCCGGCCTTGAAACGCGCGGACGTGGGTACTGCCATGGGACACAACGGCACAGAAGTGGCCAAGGAGGCTGCAGAAATGGTGTTGGCCGATGATAATTTCGCCTCAATCGCACACGCCGTGGAAGAAGGGCGTACGGTTTACGACAATCTTAAAAAGGCTATCCTTTTCATACTGCCAACGAATGGTGGTGAAGCACTGATTATCCTTGCTGCCATCTTGTTCGGTTTTCACCAACTACCGTTAACGCCAGTGCAGATACTCTGGGTAAATATGGTGACGGCGGTGACCCTGGCCCTATCGCTGGCATTTGAACCGCCGGAGCATAATGTCATGCGGCGCCCTCCACGCAATGCCCATGAACCGATGCTGACATCCCATCTGGTTTGGCGTATTGCATTTGTTTCAGTCATTCTTATGAGTGGGACCTTTTGGCTTTTTCTCTGGGAGATGGGGCAAGGTGGCAGTATTGAGCATGCACGAACAGTCGCTGTTAACACGCTGGTCATGTTTGAGATTTTTTATCTGTTCAACTCGCGTTATATAACGGAGCCAGTATTTAACCGGGCTGGGTTAACAGGGAACCGTTATGTGTTGATTGCCATTGGAGTTCTTATCATCTTTCAATTGGGTTTTACTTACCTTGCACCTATGCAGTCCTTATTTGGAACGACAGCAATCGATATCAATATATGGTTGCGCATACTGCTCGTCTCCTCCAGCGTGCTATTTTTAGTTGAGTTGGAGAAGTACTTTGTGCGGTATCTGGAGAGAAATAAGTAATAACTGTACTCCTGGACGGGTACAATGAGGCGGCGATATAGATGTTATTTGCCTCAGCGGTTGTAGCCTCTGGGCGTACGCTTGCGCCATCAGAAAGCCCAAGAATCCCACCATCGCCTTTTTTAAACATAGCCCCAATTATCCATAATCACTATTTCACCCTGTTTAGTGTAGGACAGGACTGATCGGCACTAGAGCTTCATGCGTTCCAGAAGGTGTTCCAGATCTTGCGCCAGCGTATCCCAGATGCCCATAGGACCGCTTTTCTCGATCATCTCAACTTCCCAGTTTTTATCTAATTTCAATTTCATCTGCTCAAAGTGAGATGTGAGTTCATCGCGCTTCTGCTGCAATTCCTTTAATTTCGTTCTGATCTCATCATGCTTCGGGGTCTCGGTAATGCCCTGTTCAGCCTGTTCGAGTAGTTCATCGAAATGTTTGAGGCGTGATCCATACTCCAGGATATGCTGTTCGACCAGTTGGTTTTTACCCGTCATTGGTCTCTCCTTATTTTCCTAGATGAATAGGGTATATTTCTATCTTTAAGCATAGACAAATGTTTGCCACACATGTGCAGTAATCCACGTTGATAAAGGTGACTATGAGTTTCGTGGAGTTATTTGCATGTATTCCTAGTCCGTAACTTCTACCATCTGCCTAGCTGATGTGGCATCATAATTGCGCAGTGAAGCGGCTTCCTTCCAGGTTATTTGACCATTCTGGCACAATCCCCAGCCTCTAGATTATCCATGTCAGTTGGATCTGATATCAAGCAAGTGTTGAGTGTATGTAGCATATTCTTATATGGCTTTTCCGTTAGTGGAATAGATATGCCAGGGACAGCTTGTAGAACATTCCTGACTATCCTATCTTTGTGCGTATGAGTATTCATCGCACCATCTTCTTCATCTATTATCTCATCTTGTTTATGTCGACCGCCTTTGCCGCTGATGTTACTGAGAGCATCAAGGAGGAAGCAACAAAGAGCGACAAACCCTTTACGACGTTGATCCCATTGGCTTTCAAGATCGACTGCAAATTCGCTGAAAATTCCAAAGCCCTGGACCGTTTTCTAGAAGTTCTCGAAATAGAGAAGCGCACTGAGGATGATGAGTTAACACAAATCTGCCTTTCAAGCAGTCCTGGTGGTGCGTATAGAAACTTCATGGTTCGCCGTTTCAAGGACAAGCAGAAAGCAGTCGACATCATACTGGCTTGGGGAGGCGATACCGCACCAGACGAAGGATATTTATTCCTGACCTCGACAGACGGCAAGCTGCGGAGGGCCGTCTTCATGAAATACGGCTTTGTTGGCGTGGATCTACCTTACACAGAGGCACATGAACGTTTTGCCATTGCGGTGGAATTCTGGAAAGGGTGGGAGAAACACTATAAAAACAACGTCGATTAAAAATGCAGGATTGTTTTTCTATGTTAACGCTGTACTCCGCCACATGTGGGTTTTCATGTTATATAACTCCGTATTGATTTCTTTTCGAGGTAGAGTAGGCTGACAGGATGGACCTTGGTGGAGTTGGAAATAGACCTCTGGTTTCGGCCATAAACCGACCAAAAAAATCCAGAATTAAAGCGGCCGCTAGCAGCTAAAAAACGGACCCACTTGCATTTAGCTCAAACTTCTAGAGGGTGCCAAATTCGGCCATTGAACAAACGATTTGGCCCCATCCTTTGCAACTTATTCAGGGCTTCCTTAGAGACCAAGGGCATGTAATACAAATAGGATATAGTCGATGCAGCTATACTTTGAGAAACATTCTCTGTAATTCAACACACAGTGTATTAATGCCGTAATGACAAACTTCAAAAAGCGTTCCTTACACATTCAGCGTTACCTGCTGAGTGGGGTGCTTACACTAATTCCGCTATGGGTCACCTGGCTGGTTTTCGAGTACGTTTTCAGACAGCTTTCCGAGCTGGGGGCGCCTTGGGTGAGGGCGATCTCCCTCGCTCTGCGGCAGGAACACCCTGCGGTTGCCCAGTGGCTGCTCGAACCCTGGTTCCAGAACATTCTAGCCGTGTGTCTCATGTTGGTAGGGCTCTATTTAGTCGGCTGGCTGGCCCATCGAGTAATAGGCCGCCGTCTGCTCAATCTATTCGAACGGCTGGTTGAGCGTCTGCCCATGGTGCAGAACGTCTATGGACTGGTGAAGAAGCTGATTTCGGCCTTACAGCAGCGGCCTGATAAGGTACAGCGCGTGGTGCTTATCGAATTTCCATCGCCTGAGATGAAGACGGTCGGCTTCGTGACCCGCACCGTGCGTGACAAGCACAGCGGTAGGGAGTTGGCTGCGGTCTATGTGCCCACCACCCCCAATCCCACATCCGGCTACCTGGAGTTGGTGCCGGTTGAGCGCTTGGTTTCCACCGACTGGAGCATCGATGAAGCGATGAATTTCATCATATCCGGCGGCGCGGTTGCACCGGACCAAGTCCCATATTCCAGGGAAGATGACAATTGACCATAGGTTCTTTGAACCGAATGGTAGTTATTTAAAGGGCTCGTGGCGGATTTAGTTTAAATCAATAAAGGGAAATCAGCCGGTATTCAGAAAGTCTCAAATGTGTCGATGTCAGACATCAACACCCTATTTTCTACCCTCCAAGATTGATTGGAGAAGATCCATAGGGAGCGGGAACACAATGGTATTGCTTTTATCACTGGAAATCTCAGTTAAGGTCTGCAGATAGCGCAGTTGTAACGATTCTGGCTGCTCGGCCAAGACATTTGCCGCTGCACGCAGCTTCTCTGAAGCCTGCATCTCACCTTCGGCATGGATGACCTTGGCACGTCGCACACGCTCGGCCTCGGCCTGTTTGGCCATGGCGCGGATCATCCTTTCATCCAGATCGACATGCTTCAACTCCACATTACTGACCTTGATCCCCCAGGCATCGGTCTGTTGGTCAAGTATATTCTGGATATCGGAGTTAAGTTGTTCCCGGGCGGCCAGCATGTCGTCCAGTTCGTGCTGACCCAGAACCGAGCGCAGGGTAGTCTGGGCCAGTTGACTGGTTGCCTCATAATAATGTTGGACCTGGATCACGGCCTTTTCAGGATCGAGCACCCGGAAGTAGATCACCGCATTGACCTTGACCGAGACGTTATCGCGCGATATGACATCCTGTTCCGGCACGTCCATCACTACGGTGCGCAGGTCCACACGTACCATCTGCTGGATGATCGGGACCACAATGATGAGGCCCGGTCCTTTAACTTTCCAGAAACGTCCCAGGGTGAAGATCACCCCGCGCTCGTATTCCCGCAGGATGCGTAAGGCGGTGATAAGCAGGAAGATGAAAAAGGTGGCAACTATATATCCCACGTATGCAAGCATTTAAGTATCCTCCTTTTGTTGTGATTCCGGTGTGACATTCAGAATCAGTCCGTCAATGGATGTGATGCGGACCCGCTGGCCCTTGTGCAGTGGGGATTGGGTATGGGCTTGCCACAACTCACCATGGGCCCGCACCTGCCCCTCGTGATTGAACTCTTCTAACACCTCGGCCTCCAAACCGATGAGCTGTTCCGCTCCGCTGACTACGACCTGTCTGCGGGCCTTGATAGCCATGCCGATAACAAAAGCGAAAAGGGCGGCGCTGACCAGGGCGAAGGCGCCTATGAGTGGCAGCGAGATACCGTAACCCGGAATATCGGTATCGATCAGGATGATGGAACCGAAGACAAAGGCCACTATGCCACCGATACCCAGAATACCAAAACTTGGTTCAAAGGCTTCAGCAACCATCAGCGCCACTCCAAATAGGATTAGAGCCAGCCCGGCGTAGTTGATCGGCAGTACCTGGAAGGCATATAGGGCCAGAAGCAGGCAGATGGCCCCTGCCACTCCAGGCAGGATACTGCCTGGATTGGAAAATTCGAATATTAGGCCGTAGATACCAAGCAGCATCAGGATGTAGGCGATATTAGGATCGGTGATCACTTCCAGTATGCGGCTACGCCAGTCCGGCACTTGATGCCTGAGAACCAGGCCTTCTGTGTCCAGCGTAAGTTCTTTTCCAGGCACATCGATCTTGCGTCCGTGCAAC
This sequence comes from Chromatiales bacterium, assembly GCA_028278145.1. Lineage (GTDB taxonomy): Bacteria > Pseudomonadota > Gammaproteobacteria > Chromatiales > Chromatiaceae > JAAGZL01. The sequence goes on from JANQEV010000128.1 coordinate 14,999, forward strand.
TGCTTCAAAAGATCGGTCATATTTTTAGCCATGAGGTCGATAACACCATGTTCCAGTGCTTGCCCGGCATTGAGGCTGGCAGCCTTGCGCACCGCCTGCTCAGCCCAGTCGGCATTGCGGCCGCGCAGCTGGGCCAGCCCGCGGATATAGGCGACGGCATCGTTGACAAGTTTGCCCTCCATTGCGCTTTTCGGAGACTTTTGGCTGTTCTCTTTCTTACCTTCCGCTGGTGGCTTATCGGTCTGGGGTGGGGTCCGGTCCGGTGCGATGGAGACTGGGGTGGCCGCTCCCAGGTTAGTGGCCGGTGCCATGGCTGCCACATGGCTGGCATAGAGGATATAGGTACCGGCGCTGGCAGCGCGGGCACCACTTGGTGCGACATAGGTGACTACCGGCACCGCCGACGCAAGGATCGCCTTATTGATGTCGCGCATGGAGTGGTCTAGGCCGCCAGGCGTATCAATGCGCAGAATGATCAATTCCATCTGTTCCTCACTGGCGCGTTCCAGGTTACGCTGGACATAATCACGGGTGGCGGGGCCGATAGTGCCGTCGATATCCAGCCAGATCCCTTGCTTAGCTATAGGGGGTGTCTGCTCCGCCAGGAGGATAAAGGGAAAAACAAATAGCAGTAACAAACGCAGGTAAGCCATCGGTTATCTTTCTTGCTATCTATAGGAATAAGCTTAGACCTATATGATAGGGTGCGCTATACGCAGCTTGTCATATATCCGTAGCGTAATCACTGTGTGCTTACTATCCGTGGAATGTAAGAGTAATGGTATATATTACTACTGTGATTAAACACAGGCTAATGCATAAGACAAAATTTAATCATGGTTATATCATCGGCCTTAAGCTGCAAGATATTGAAGTTGCGCATGTCTGCAAAAAGGACAAACTGATTCATGCTGAGAGTGCTGTTAGTTATCTTATGGCTTGCTGTTCTTGGAATAGATCAAAGCCAGAGCGCTGAACCTCAGCCGCCCTGTGGGAGGCAGAGTCAGCCGGCTTATCCAAAGCAGCCAAGCATACTGAAGATCCAGATCTGGAAAAAGGGAGACCTTGCCCCAGACTGGAAACCAGCAGCCTGTACCGGATGGCAAGACCAAGAGTTCTCCATCATGCTGGCCGCGACCGCACGCTTTAGAAACCCCAGAGGGATCCGGGGTATCCTGGAAAAATTTGCTAAGGTCTCAACACTTTCAGGTCTTCGCTACTGGTCGGTCAGACGAGACAAGTGGACCACCTTGATCGATGAGGCCTATGCCCTGAAAGGTCCGTCCCGGAACCAGCGCCGTAAGGATTTTGCACCCCATGAACTGCAGGTCGGCCGCGACTACTACTATTGGCAAAAGGAGCAAACCACGGCGGGTAAGATTATCTACCGTTTCAGGCTTCGGGAGAGGAGCCCTAGGCGACTGGTTGTGGCCATGGAGAATGCAAGCCCAGGTAAATTTCTTGGAATCACTGCCTTGGGGGCAGGGAAAGCAAAATACCTCTACTTCTTCGAACGCCTGAAAGGTGGGGTATGGGGCTATTACAGTCTTGCCAGGATCAAGCGGCAGCACAGCTGGCTCTCGATTCCACATGCTTCTTATGCAAACCGGGCAACGGCTGTGTTTCGCCACTTCACCGGCTTACGCGAAGGGGACTTGCCGATTATTAGTGAGTGACCTTACTGTCACTTATCAACTACGGATAGGGTATCCCCAAACTGTATTTAGGAGTCTGTCGGCTATTCTTTGCTGCTGGGCAGGGCGACATTGCACTATTACCTGGCGGCGAAGCGGCTGGTAGTATGTTTACTCTTTTTTTACCTGGCAGGCTAAAAGCGCCTCTCGCCAGTTGTCCAGTAATACCTCATGTGCCACAGCGTCGTCACCACCCCGGAGCAAAATCTCCTTGTTAGCAGTGAGTCTTACCGTTTCCCAGCCCCCAACCACGGCACATTCGACCTTTATCTCCCATTGCCCTTCCAGCGGTTCAATCTCAAACAGATAAGCATCAAGTTTGAGCTCATCGAGGATCCTGGTAACAACCTCGCGCGCTTGAGCGAGTTCGGTAATTGATAGAGACATGCTTCTGGCTCCGTTCATTCCAATTCGATAATTGGAATATACTCCATATACTAGAGAAATGAGCCATCGGTTTTGATCGCATTAATCGTCAGGAATCTGATATGACAAAAATAGAACATCAGACACGAGTTGTAATCATGGGGGCAGCCGGGCGTGATTTTCACAATTTCAATATGGTGTATCGTGATGATCCTGATAGCGAGGTTGTCGCATTTACCGCAACCCAGATACCTGAGATAGCGGGGCGTCTTTATCCAGCTGCGCTTGCCGGCAAGCAATACCCACAAGGCATTCCCATCGTTGCAGAGGAAAAACTTGAAGAGTTGTGTAAAACCCGGCACATCGATCAAGTCGTCTTTGCCTATAGTGATATCACCCATGATCGAGTAATGCACAACGCGTCTATTGTTCTTGCCAGTGGAGCCGATTTCCTGTTGCTTGGACCTGAACGGACCATGCTCAAATCCAAGGTGCCAGTTATCGCCTGCTGCGCAGTGCGTACCGGTTGCGGCAAGTCACAAACAACCCGCTGGCTGTCGCGATTGCTGAAAGAACATGGCCTGCAAGTTGCGGTAATTCGCCACCCCATGCCATATGGCGACCTTGAACGCCAGGCGGTGCAACGCTTCTCTGTCCAAGCTGATCTTGATGCTGCCGATTGTACAATCGAAGAGCGTGAAGAGTACGAACCCCATTTAGCACTTGGCAACAGAGTGTATGCGGGTATCGATTATGCCGAGATCGTGGCACGCGCTGAAGAAGAAGCTGATGTTATCTTGTGGGATGGCGGAAATAACGACTTCTCCTTCGTTCGCCCTGATCTGCACATCGTATTGGTAGATCCGCTTCGCCCTGGGAACGAAGCCACCCATCATCCGGGCGAGGCCGTGCTACGCATGGCTGATATTATCCTCATAGCAAAAACAAACTCAGCATCCGATGCAGATATTCAATCTGCCAGCGAGGCGGTACGGAAGATCAACGCTACCGCGCCAATCGTTTGGGGTGCATCACCGGTACAGCTAGATGATAATGAAATGGTTCGCGGGAAACGTGCGCTCGTGGTGGAAGATGGCCCAACAATCACACACGGAGATATGCCCTATGGCGCTGGTTATGTCGCCGCCATAGACGCCCAGGCGTCAGAAATCATTAACCCCCGCAGTTTTGCTGTAGATGCAATCGCTGAAGTCTATCTCAAATATCCGCACATTGGAGCTGTCTTGCCTGCCGTCGGTTATAACCCTTCTCAGCTTCAGGCATTGAGTGAGACGATTAATGCAGCAGTAGCCGATGTGGTTGTATCGGCAACTCCGTGCGATCTTGCTGCTCTCATTGAAATCAACAAGCCCGTGATACGTGCCAGTTACAAGTTTGCTGAAGTTGGTGAACCAGGATTGGGTAGTGTTGTTAACTCATTCCTGAGAAAAAGAGATCTGATCTAGCCTATCCAGTCTTGACCGCAGTGAAGCTAAAAAAGTTATTTCCACCATTTGGTCTCAGACTTACTGGTGATTAAAGTGCCAGCATCTCCAGTTAAAATTGCAGCTGCGTCCTTGAGCTGTCCTATACCTGCAATACCACCGCTTTGTTCAACAAACTCACAAGCCGCTTCCACTTTTGGTGCCATTGATCCCGGTGCAAAGGCGAACTCACTTATTGCTTGTGGAGAAATGCAACGAAGAGCACGAGCCTCTGGTGTTGACCAATCTGTATAAACAGCATCAACATCGGTCAGCATTAGAAGCGCATCTGCTTTCAATTCTCTTGCCAACAGCGAGCTGGCTAAATCTTTATCAATCACTGCCTCAACACCAACTAAGCTGCCATCCTTACGCTGCATGGTGGGGATGCCACCACCACCAGCACAAATAACAATTACACCCTGTTTAACGAGGAGCTCTATTACGTCTATTTCAAAGATCCGTATTGGTCGTGGTGAAGCTACTACGCGACGGAAAGATTCACCATCCTGCGTAATACTCCAATTGCGTTCTCGGGCAAGTGCCTTTGCTTCGACTTCACTATAAGTCGGGCCTATGGGCTTGGTAGGATGTTTAAAAGCAGGGTCTTTCGGATCCACTTCGATCTGGGTGAGTAGAGTTGCACATGACCGACCATCTGGATGCAAATTGATGAGTTCTTGCTCAATAAGGTAGCCAATCATACCTTCAGTTTCGGCACCCAGAATATCTAAAGGATAAATTTCATCTGGCTTATACGCTGCTCCCTGCAACGCAAGCAGCCCGACCTGTGGCCCGTTTCCATGGGAGATTACAAGATCATGCTGTTGAGCAAAGGGAGCAAGCGCCTTTGCTGCAATCTGAATATTGTAGCGCTGGTTCTCTACAGTCAGTGCCTCTTCACGGCGAAGTAGTGCATTTCCACCCAGAGCAATCACTATTCTCATTGTTAACTACCTAATGTGGCCAGAGTTAATGCCTTAATGGGATAGATACAATTGTTTGATTAAAAGGCATGGTTAGGTTCAATGAAGCTGTTATATCCTCATTACCGAATTCAACTTGTTCGCACAGGGCAGTTACATCGATCAAACCCATATCTATGGTAATAGGCTATACCTGTGGATAGCGTACCCTTAGACATCTAACTTTACCTTCCGGAGGGCGTCAAAAGCGGTTGTTGAAGTAATCACAAAACAGAATTATTACCATTTTCATCATTGCCTTCATTCCAGATAGGATTATCTCTGTCATCTGGATTTAAACGAGCTTTTTCCTGTTCATGTAAATGCCAGTATGACTTATCAATAGCCCCTTCTTCATATTCGTTTTTTTTGTCATGCTCAAACGGACACCACCAGTTTTCTACAATTTTCGTCAGATAAGCTACATAACGAAACAGGGCTACACTAAGTGGGCAATAGAGTTTGCAATTGAAGATCCAATACCAACGATAATGACGCAGGTTATGCCACTTTGCACCTGTGGAATAAATAATTTGATTACTGTATTTATAACGGTGTGATGCCCACTCTGGAACAAAGTCCCAGTACGGCCGTATATTGTCAGCGCCCATTAATCTTAGATGGGATTTTACAAAAAATACGCTAATAGCAACAAAGGGAATGGAAAAAATAAGCGGCATATATATTAACGGTACACCTAAAAAGACTTTCCAAAGAGGCTGTTCATCGAAAATCTCTCCGATCTTGACGCGATCCATTTTTATTCCTTTCTTTCAGCAACGGTATAGGCCATTCCTACTACCTAAGATCTATAATGTCATCTAACACAATGTATTTATAATACTATCTTTGATCAACTGGTTAGCTATGTTCCTAAGTGTCGGTATATATCTGAAAATGGCACACTCCAGAAGTTGGAGCTAACTTCCTAAGGGCCGTTTTGTGCCGAAAGGTACCGTTCTTTCTGAGAGAGTGGGGGTTGAAGTTTCAACTAATTATGATTTTGGTGGATTAGCGAAAGTACTACGTTTGATCTTATTGGCACACATATCTTTTTATCGTTAAAAAGAACAATGATATCCAGAAGTTTTGCACAGATATGCCAAAGGCCTAAATGACAGGTCTTGCCATTTATTGTCAAGCTGGATTAGGCCTGGATGGTACCGGGGGTGCGGTACGCACCTTACTAACAAATCTGAAAATCCCCATATCCTCTAAGTAGGTCATTCGTGTGGTTCTTTAAAAACAGTAGGTTATGGCTTGCTTCTTCATCGTTTATGAGAGCTACTTCTTACAGCAGTTACTGAAGTGGATAAGTTAAGTAGTTATCTATTTTGCCATAGTATCGGCTTAACTATTGCTGATAACGCCATTAAACAATGTATCCAGTAAGAACCAGTGATAATCATTGATAGCATTTGTGCTAACTGTGGACATTCATATAGTACTGTAAGTGTTCATTGCCTGTGTGACCAAAGATGTCTCTGAATAATGGACTAAACAACATCTGCTGCTAGTGAAGAAACGGACTTCACATAAGTCCTGTCAAATTGCTGCGATGTAACCAAAGGGATCATGTGTCTTAGGCATCTGAATGCTGCACCTAGAGTAAAGATGCAATTAGCTAGTATGAAAAGAGCGCAAATATAGCCGGTTGATCATTTATACTTGACAGCAGAATAAAAGTTTACTAGTTTCAGTAATAACAGAAACTACTGAATAATATGACATGAAACTAACACCGGTCATGGAAAAATACATTCTGCATTGGGGTGAGATGGGAACCCGTTGGGGTGTAAATAGAACCGTGGCACAGATCCAGGCCCTGCTCTATCTCTCATCCTCCGCCTTAAACGCAGAGGAGATTAGTGACACCCTCGGTGTAGCACGTTCTAACGTGAGCACAAGCATCAAGGAGCTACAGTCCTGGAAACTGATAAAGACGGTCCACCTACTTGGGGACCGCAGAGACCACTTTGAGACCCTAAAAGACCCCTGGGACCTGTTTCACACCATTATGGAGGGTCGTAAGCAGCGCGAGTTGGATCCCACCATGTCAGTGTTACGCGAATGCGTACTTGATGGCGAACAGGACAAACAAACCCCAAAAGACGTTAAAGAGCGCATGCGGGACGTACTTGATTTCATGGAAACCCTGGATACTTGGCATGGACAGATTAAGAACCTGCCCAGACCAACCCTTCTGAAACTCATAAAACTGGGAGCCAAAGTACAAAAATTTCTCGGTACCAAGTAAGGCGTTTTTTTACCCAGTAATTTCTGTCCATACAGAAATTACTGACAATATATAAAGGAACTGAAACCATGAATCCACTGATACTTTTCACCCTGGAGATCGCAATATCCTTAGGCATCAGCCTGATTGTTATTTCACTCCTCAAACCCCTGCTGACAGATGTACTGATAGAAACCTGCGGAACAGAGAAGCGCGCCGCCTTTTGGGGTATGTTCACCCAACTAATGCTCTTTCTCACCCCCCTGTTAATCGTTATCTATTTCGCACCGACTGACGTCATTTCCAACAGCAGCGTGGTGCTTGCAATCAAAGAGACTCTGTTTCGCACTCTACTCGGGGTATTCACAGGTTTGGCAATCGTTGGCCAGGTGATCTGGAAATCCATAGTCCCAAACATCCCAGAACCAGCAAACACCCCCATCATCAAGGAATGATGCCATGCGAATCCTAATCACTGGGGCAACAGGTTTTATTGGCAGCCATATCACCAATACCATGATCAAAGCCGGGCATGAAGTCGTCCTCTGTGTCCGCAATACAGCCACAGCCCAACTTCAATTTCATGGAGCAGAGTGCATTCGAGTGGATTTTGCCCAAGACCACGAAGTGGCATCTTGGCTGCCCCGCTTAAAGAACATCGATATTGTGATCAATGCAGTTGGGATCATTCGCGAACACGGAAAGCAAACCTTTGAGGCCTTGCATCGCAATACTCCAAGCGCACTGTTTCAGGCCTGTGAAATCGCCAAGGTAAAACGAGTCATCCAGATCTCTGCCTTGGGGGCCGACAAGACCGCACTGAGTCAGTACCATTTAATCAAAAGGTCTGCCGACAGTGTTCTTTCAAAATTAAATCTGGACTGGGCCATCCTCATGCCGTCGATTGTCTATGGCCCCAAAGCCAAAAGTATGGCTCTGTTCAAGGCCATTGCCAGTCTGCCAGTAATCCCCTTGGTTGATGCTGGAGACCAGCCGGTACAGCCGATTCATATCAGTGACTTGTTAGCCGCCGTAGAGAACTGCGTTGAAGCAGAATATCCCATTAACAAGCGCATAGAACTGATGGGGCCAGAACCCATCACCATGAAGGAACTCTACTCCAGTTTAAGAAACTGGCTAGGCTATGGTCCACCACGATTCATATCGCTCCCATACTCCATGGCACTGCTGTTTGCACGCTGGTGTGGGTTCCTGAGAAAAACACCAATAGGCAAGGAAGCAGTTCAAATGCTACGCAGAGGAAATGTGGGTGATGTTACAGGCTTCATTAATGCCTATGGTTATCTTCCGAAAAGCCTGGACCAGTGCCTGACAGATTCTCCAGCACAACAAGCAGACCGCTGGCATGCTGGCCTCTATTTCTTACGCCCTTTATTGCGTTGGAGCATAGCCTTTGTATGGATTTTCACCGGCATCATTTCTGCCCTCGTGGTACCTACTGAGGTCAGTTATACCATGCTGGATAAAGCGGGGATCACCGGAATTCTTGCCCCCATCATGCTATACGGTGCATCGGCAACTGACATACTGATCGGTTTGGCTGTATTTAGCCGTTTCCAACCTAATATGATCGGCTGGTTTCAGATAGCGCTGATTGCTCTATACACGACGATCATCACCGTATCCCAACCTGAACAGTGGCTTCACCCCTTTGGCCCGGTCACAAAGAATGCCCCAATGATCCTGGCCATTCTCACTATGATGATTCTGGAGAAAAACAATGACTGAGTACTTTATTGTCAAGTGGGCTCACATATTAAGCGCAACCCTACTATTTGGTACCGGCCTGGGTAGTGCTTTCTACAAATGGACAGCCGACCGCAGTAATAACCTTTCAGCAATAGCACATACTAACCGGATTGTGGTCATTGCCGATTGGGCATTTACAACACCCACGGTGATTATCCAGCCCATCACTGGCTTGTGGTTACTCCATCTGCTTGGCATTCCCATAAGCCAAGGCTGGGTAGCTGTTACCATCCTGCTCTACGCCATTGCCGGGGCCTGTTGGTTACCAGTCGTATGGCTACAGATCAAGATGCGCGACATGTCACAGTCCGCAGTTGAAAACCACCAATCATTAACCCCTCTATATCACCGTTATGCACGATCATGGTTCTGGCTGGGTATCCCAGCGTTTGTATCTATGGTCGCTGTTTATTTTCTTATGGTTTTTAAACCTACAATCGGAATTTAGGGAGAGAAGACATGGAGTCAGATAACAGACAACCGGTAATAAAGCAGGCCCTTGGTGAGCAATGGGATGAGTTAGATAAAACTGTTAAGAGGCATTACAACATTACGCCTGGTGAAGAATCAAAGATGGTTATCCGAGGCGTTATGAGTGAGGTGTACCATTCAAATATTGCGAAACTATTCCTGCTTCCAGGCCGTATATTTGGAGCACTTGTACCCTACCGTGGCAATAACGTTCCCACAGAGGTCACCAACTGGACAACCAGTGATGATGCCAGCGCCATGCACTGGCATCGGACACTAGCATTTGATAATCGCCCACCTGTGATATTTCAGTCCAGAATGGAGCATTGCAGTGGTAGCGAGATCATTGAGTACGTCAAATATGGCATGGGTATTCGGTTGCATACGTATACCCAAGACAAAGCCCTCCATTTCCGCAGTCTGGGTTACGTTTGGAAGATCGGCCCATTTTCACTGCCTATCCCTAACTGGATGATTCTCGGCGATGCAGAAATCATCGAGAAGTCGCTCTCAGACAAAGAGTTCTTCATAGACTTCAATATGTTTCACCCACTGTTTGGAAAAACGTTTTCTTACACCGGGACTTTTGTAATTGATGAGGCCGACTAAAGATCTAACCACTCTCAGATTCAGAGATAAGGAACATCGAAATGCGCATAGCACTGATAAATCCCTACTACAGAGCAAATTCCATACATGGTATGGGTCCGCAAGTCCCCCTCGGTCTCCTGATGATTGGTGGGCCACTCATCGATGCAGGGCATAATGTCAAACTTATTAATGCCGAGGCCCTGAAGCTCTCCGACACTGAAATTGTTCATCTAACAAAACGTTTTAATGCAGACATCGTCATGATTGGCCATAGTGGCTCGACACCGGCGCATACTATTTGTCTGAAAACACTAAAGGCATTAAAAGAATCGCTCCCCCGGGTAAAAACAGTATATGGCGGAGTTCACCCCACATATCATGCCAAAGAAATACTTATGGCATCTCCTTATGTTGACATCATTGTGCGAGGAGAAGGCGAAGCCACTACCACCATTCTTGTAAACACACTGTCAGAACAAGGGCCCTTAGAGTCGGTTCCTGGAATCAGCTTTCATTCCAATGAAGACATTATCGAAACTCTTCCAACACCATTGATCCGGGACTTCTCGCTGTATCGAACAGGATGGGAGCTGATTGAGGATTGGGATCAGCACCAGTGCTGGGGGCTGGGACGGGCAGCCGTGATTCAATTTTCACGGGGATGCCCTCATCAATGCAGTTATTGTGGCCAGCGTGATTTTTGGAAAAAGTGGCGGCATAGAAACCCTGAAGAACTGGCAGCTGAGATTGCATGGCTGTACAGACACTACAATGTTCGGTTTTTCACTTTTGCTGATGAAAACCCCACAACCTCTCCTAGATTGTGGCGAAGATTTCTCGAGGCGATGATCTCCCAAAATGTACCTGTTTCGTTAACTGCAGCAATTCGTACAACTGACATTTGTCGTGACAATAAAATACTCCACCTTTACAAGCGTGCAGGTTTTTGCTCAGTGCTTCTTGGGATAGAAACCACGAACCCGGAAACGATCAAAAGAATCAGAAAAGGTTCAAACAAACAAATTGATGCAGAGGCCATTCAATTGCTACGCGAGAATGGCATTATATCGATAGCAGGACATGTCGCTGGACTTGAGCATGATAGCTGGAAATCTGGCATACAGGCATTCCGTAGTCTTCTCACCTACGATCCAGACTTCATAAATGCCATGTATGTAACCCCGTTTGACTGGACCCCATTCTGGAGAGAAAGTACCGGTCGTGAAATAGTTGAGCATGACCCCACTAAGTGGGATTTCCGCCACCAAGTGCTAGGCACCAATTATCTAAAACCATGGCAGCTATTCCTAATGGTGAAAACAACTGAGTTTGTTTTTCATCTAAGACCCAAACATTTACTACGGATGCTTACACATAGAGACCCTGAAATCCGAAGACAATTACGTTGGTGCACACTCCATGCGGGTTACGTTTGGCTAGCTGAAGTTAGAGAGTTCATCAGAAGAAGATTAAAGAAAAGATGCACAGCGAGTACTGAAATAAAGAGCATCCAAGCTAATATGCCTATCTTGACTCACTCCAAAATGCCATATGATCTAGTGAGAGGTCCACATCTAAATATTTAATCCGTAAAACTCAGACGCTATGATCAGTTTATTAATAAGAGGTAGCTATATGCTAAAACAACTCCCTACATCCATGTGGGAAGTTGTTGCTACCACCAATTTAGCTGGATCTGTGTTCAGGACTGAATCAATAGCTCCATTCGCTATATCGATTCCTCCAATGCAGGTATTTACGTTTGACCAACTCGCCACGTGATTCCAACAGTGAACCACCAACTATCGCCAGGGTTCCAACTATAGCCATGGTTACCCAGTAGCCAAAATCAAACATATGGAACAGATGTTGGAATTGATCCAGCAATCCTACAATGGTCATCACTATGCCGGTGAGGAATATTGACCGCTGCTGAATGCTGTAGCTGAAGATGATCATGGCCATGCCAATTATGATGGTTAGAAGCGATGCTATCACTCCACCATGAAGCAGCAGATTGACAGGCAGGCTTGTGGCGATGATCAGTGATGCTATTACCCGGTACATGGGTGTATTGTGAAAGGATCTGAGTGATATTTCATACAACATGATGGCAGCTGTCAGGCTGCCTGCGATGGTTGATACCGAGTCACTCCATCCTGCATTGGTAAGGGTCATGAATACACCAAGACCGGTGATTGCTGTGATAGGAGCAGAGATCAGTTCCATTGCTGTACGGGTGCGAGAGTCTCGATGCATAAGCAGTGAACACTGGCGCAGGGCGATAAACAGCATGGCTGCAGCTGTGGTCAAGAGGATAAAGTCAGGCGAGTACAACCAGATATTTCTAATCACCAGTATTCCAAGTGGAAGGAACTGTAACAACAGTGCAGTCATACCTTCCTGAGTTTTTACCTCGCTGCGGTTACGAGTGATCTTAGCGCTGGCATATAGGGTGAACATGGTGAGTAGTGCAACCAATCCGGCGATCAATACAGGTGTGCGCAGGGGTAACAGCATGGCTGCATTGCTGAACAGGTATAGCAGGCTCAATGAATGTCCAAGTTCTCGTGCCAGGGTGCGAAAACCGATCCAGATTATAGGCAGCAATACCGCCAGTGCGGCTACGGTGGTTAGTGTTGCCTGAAGTGGGCTGCCAAGTGCCCAGGCCACATACTGGGGATAAACACTCATGTCGATGTTGCTCGTTGCAGAGAATATGAAAGCACCAAGGATGGCAAAGTTTGCTGGCACAGAGATCAGTGCTAGTACAAGTAGCAAGCGGGCACCCTTTGCCTCTTTCAGAAAGTGGCCGCTGGCCAACCCGATGATGGTTAGTGCGCCGGTATGCCCCAGCAACATGATATAGCGGATCAAGTCGCCACTTCCTTCCCAGCCTCGCATCAGAAAAGTGTAGAGTGAGAACAGCACTGCTGCGGCACCGAAGCCCCGCAGTAGTTGAGGCAGCTTCCTGGTCCAACTGTTGTTGTCTTCGTTGTTGAATTGGGTTTCAAACTCAGTGTTTAGCTGTGTCTCATGTGTTGTCATTGCCGTTCTCCTTAGCGATCAACTCTTCCAGCTCCATACGCAATGCCTGCTGGTTCTCTTCGTCAACGTATGCCTGTTCTAGGCTATCGACGGGTTCGTAGCTGTCGGCCATGATCTCTGCCTGTGATATTTTAATCTCCCAGCGGTCAAAACTGGATTCCAGTTCATCCGCATGGGAGTGATCCATATCGCTGATTACCGTTAGTACATCTGCACTGGTTTGACGGGAGCGCAGCAATTCATGTTTTTGCTTCATGGATCTGAGGTCGCTATCGCTACGGCTGATATCCTGCGCCATCTTTTCCGCTGCCTTTTGATACTCATCGCGACTCTGGTTCAACTGCCTGATCTGGTCTTTCGCCTGCTGTCGCCGTTGCATGCAGGCCATGGCCTTGGATGGATCTCTCTCCGCCTCTTTGATAGCGCGTCCAGCCCACTGCGCCTCTTCAGCTTCTAATTGCGATATCTGATCCTGGATGCGTTGTTGGGCCCCCTGCAGTCGGGCGTGTTGCACCTTGGCGGCAGCGATTTTTTTTCGCTGCTCTTTGATGGTGGCCTGGATTAGGGCATCGTGGTTTTCGATTTCACCCACCACATGATCGAGCTTGGAAAAAAGAGTGGTTGATATGCGTTTGATGATGGACATTGAAGTTCTCCTTTGGTTAATTGATGTGAAGGAGAGTATTGTCGTGGAGTGATTATAAGTATACTAAAACAAATAAAAGGTACTCAAAGTAGCCTCATGGTATAGCATTGTTATACTAAGATTTGAGTGGACAGAGATATGGCTGAAACCAAGGCGATAATTTTCACCCTCAAAGAGCTTTTTCACAGTAAACAGACCACCTATGCCAATATTGCCGTGGCCTGGATATGAGTGAAGCTAACGTTAAACGAATGTTTGTCACCGGGCGTATGGCCTTGGAGCGCATTGAGTCTATCAGCCAGCTGATCGAAATAGAACTAAGTGATCTTTTTCAGCTGTACCAGGATACCAAGCAGAAGACTGTGCAACTCACCACAGAGCAGGAGCGTCAATTGATGGATGACACGCAACTACTACTGGTGGCGGTTTGTGTGCGTAATCACCTTACCTATAAGGAGATACTGCAGCACTATGCAATATCCCCCACTGACCTGATTCAAAGGTTGGCCCATCTTGATCGTTTGAAGATTATTGATCTGTTGCCCAACAATCGCATCAAGTTGCGCATTGCGGAAAACTTTTCCTGGATACCTCACGGTCCTGTCGAACGGTTCTATGAGTAGGCAATACAAAACGAGTTTTTGAAGGGGCAGTTTGGTGGAGAAAACAATCCGCGTCTGTTCCTCTCTGGTTTACTTAATGAAAGTTCGCAGATGATTATGTTCAAGCGGATCCAATTGATCTCAGATGAGTTCCCCAACTGCACCGGCAGGACTGTGAGCTACCTTTAAATAAACTGCACAGTGTTGGGATCTTGCTTTCAATGCGGCGTTGGGGCTTTTCTGTGCTCAAACCGTATAGTGCAAAATAGGGTATCGGAGTTACCACTTACCTGTGGTAGCCGCGTCTCATAGCGAAACAGATTCCAGTTTTCCTTTAGCCTAGATTTTGCTAGGCATAGTTGGTACCGGGGGCCGGACTCGAACCGGCACGTTGTCACCAACGGGGGATTTTGAATCCCCTGCGTCTACCAATTTCGCCACCCCGGCATTAGGTAGTACCTGTGAAAGGGCACAAGTATAGCTATTTCCATTGTCATGGCAACCTAATGATCACTTTTGCTCCACATTAATGGCTGGTAAGATTCGCCCGCTATGCAACTGTCTGATTTTTACTATGACTTACCACAGGAACTGATTGCCCAGTATCCCACTGAGCAGCGTAGCGCCAGCCGTCTGTTGCACCTAGAGGGCAATAGCGGGGCGGTATCTGATCTACGATTCCATGATCTTACAGATCTACTACTTCCAGGCGACTTGCTGGTATTCAACGATACCAGGGTAATTCCTGCCCGCATGTACGGCCACAAACCAACTGGTGGCAAGGTGGAGATTCTGGTGGAGCGGGTATTGGGTCCAGATCTGGTACTGGCCCAGGTGCGGGCCAGCAAGTCTCCCAAGCCTGGCACCGAGCTCATTATAGAAGGAGTAGCCCCATTGGTAGTGCAGGAGCGTCGGGGTGATATGTTTGTGCTTGCCTCCCGGGGGCAGGACATCATGCATATTATGGAACAGCACGGACATATGCCACTACCGCCCTATGTACAACGTGGGGATGAGGAACTGGACCTGGAGCGTTATCAGACCATATACGCTGAACGCCCTGGTGCGGTAGCTGCACCCACTGCCGGCCTGCACTTCGATGATCAGATGTTCCAACGTCTGGCAGAGATGGGGGTAGAGACTACCAGGGTAACCCTGCACGTAGGTGCCGGCACATTTCAGCCGGTACGGGTGCAGAATCTGGACGAACACATAATGCATAGTGAGCGGGCCGAGGTTTCTGAGCAGGTATGTGCTGCGGTTGCTGCAGCCAAGGAGCGGGGTAACAGGGTTGTGGCTGTGGGAACTACAAGTGTGCGTAGTTTGGAGGCGGCAGCAGCCGAAGGTGAATTGCGGCCATTCAACAGTGAGACCAGCCTGTTTCTCCGCCCCGGATACCGCTTTAATGTGGTGGATGCCATGTTGACCAATTTCCACCTCCCGGAGTCTACTCTGCTGATGCTGGTTTCAGCCTTTGCCGGTTATGAGCATATGATGGCTGCTTACAGGCATGCGGTTGAGGAAAAGTACCGTTTCTTCAGCTATGGGGATGCGATGTTTCTAACCAGGAAGGATGTTTGAAAATATTACAGGCAAAAAAAAGCGCGGTAGATGATACCGCGCTCAAACCACTAAAGGAGGAAACTGAATCATGTCTGCTTCCGCTTAATGATTCAGCATAAAAGCATTTTCTAATATACTAACTTGCTTGTCAACACTTTTTTCTCATTATTTTTAGGCTCATGGAATTTAACACCATAACAACAGACAAATTGTCCCGCCGTGGCCGGCTTTCATTCGCCCGTGGCAGTGTGGAAACCCCGGCCTTCATGCCGGTTGGTACCTATGGCACGGTAAAGGCAATGACTCCAGAGGAGCTCAAAGGGCTAGGGGCGGAGATCATCCTGGGAAACACCTTTCACCTGATGTTGCGCCCAGGTACCGATGTCATCACCAAACATGGGGATCTACACGATTTTACCCACTGGGATGGGCCTATTCTCACTGATTCTGGAGGTTTCCAGGTGTTCAGCCTGGGAGATATACGCAAGATTACCGAGGAGGGGGTGCATTTTCGCTCCCCGGTGAATGGCAGCAAGATATTTATGGGTCCGGAAGAGTCCATGCAGGTCCAGCGTGAGTTGGGCTCAGATATCGTGATGATATTTGATGAGTGCACCCCATACCCGGCCAGCGAACAGGAGGCCAGAGAGTCAATGGAACTCTCCCTGCGCTGGGCTGAGCGCAGCAAAAAAGCCCATGGTGATAATCCGGCCGCACTGTTTGGAATAGTACAGGGTGGAGTATATGAACAACTGCGGGGTAAATCGCTGGAAGGCCTGGTGGAAATCGGATTTGATGGTTATGCCATTGGTGGACTGTCTGTTGGGGAGCCACCTGAGGACCGTTGGCGAGTACTGGATTATCTATCCCTACGTCTGCCCCAGGAGCATCCGCGTTATCTGATGGGTGTGGGTACTCCGGAAGATATTGTTGAGGCGGTGCGACGCGGTATCGATATGTTCGACTGTGTCATGCCTACCCGCAATGCTCGCAATGGGCACCTGTTTACCCATACTGGTGTGGTGCGCATCCGCAATGCCACGCATCAGTATGACACCGGCCCAGTGGATCCCATGTGTGACTGTTATACCTGCCAGAACTATAGCCGGGCCTATCTCAGGCATCTGTCACGTTGTAATGAGATCCTCGGTGCGAGGCTTAATACCATCCATAATCTTCACTACTACCAGACCCTGATGCGTAATATCCGCACGGCGATTTCAGAACACAGGTTTGATGAGTTTGTCAGGGAGTTTTATGCTCTGCGTGAGGGGTGACATGGTTTGGAGCCGGGATCATGGATGTCGCAGTTTTTTTGCCAGAAACGCTCCGCTTATTCTGGCCTACCGGTATTTCCACAGAGATTGTAGGTCGGGATAAGCGCAGCGTTCCCGGCGGGTGTTCTGTATCAGTTAACCACTAGGGCACTGAGAAGTCCCTTGCCATAATCTTCAGAATTAATCTCAATATCAACTCGTTGTACCCCTGGACTGCTCATCAGTTGTTTTAGCTTTTCATTCGGTTTTTTTATGATGTGAGCTGCAGTCAAACGTACATTTTGATTTATCTCTTCGCGGTGAAACAGGCCACCAAGCACGTTGTATATTTCACGCAAGTTATCAAAAATCCCGCTTGGGATCTCGCGGGTTCTGAGACTGGTGAAAACTTCATTGGGCGGAATTATGGTCAATGATGCACCTAGGGCGCAGGCGGCTTTGATATCTGTAATCCAGATGGCTTGGGTGACGTTATCGTCCCCGGCATATAGGCCCGCGACCAGCGGTATGCTATCAAATGACTGTGCAGTTCCTTCACCCAGGGTTACTTGTACAGAAAGTAGGTTATCCAGTAACACCTGAACCTGTGGAATAGCTGGCAGTATAAATGTCGTGGTTCTGTGTTCCTCTTGCTGTTCATGTTCGGGAAGTGGGTGGTCACTGAATATTGGTAGTAGGGCCTCCTGCAGGCTTTGTACAGTGAATGGCTTTTGCACCACAAACAGGACGCCGGTCTCCCTGGCGCGTTCTACATTTTCCTGGGCCCGTTCTGTGGTGATCAGCCCAAGTTTTACATCTGATTTCTGATTCTTCAGTTCCTCTGCCATTTCGATGCCCGTCATGACCGGCATGTGCCAATCGCTTAGGACCATGTCCGGTTCCCAGGATTCGATTAGTTCAAGACCCTGCTTACCATCCTCGGCCTCCATGAAGTCATGACCGGTGTAACCTGCCTGTTTAAGCGTACGAATGATCATCTTACGCATTGCTGAGCTATCATCTATGACTAGAAATTTCATATCTTTTCCCTGCTTAATACTCTAGGTATATGAATTATCAAGTTGTTCAAATCATCTTTGTTCCATTAACAGAAATAGTGCGCGCACCGGAGCACTGTCATCTATCGCCCAGCAGTCCATCAGAATATGGCTGCTTGGTATATCAAGCTTGTGTTTCCGACTCTTGGAAACGACAGGTATGCTAATACTAAAGTTACCTATCAAAGTACCTTCAATTTCCCCTGCCACCATGTTTACAAATTCACCCAATGCATCAACAATCTCATCGTTGTTCAACTCTTCTATTGATGTTTCGAACATAGAGGCTGCAATCCTGGCTACCAATTGTTCTGAACAGTCTATGAATACAGCATATTGTTCCGGACCAGAAATAGACACACATGCAGTTCGGAAGGAGTGATTTTCAAACACATCCTCACTCGGGATATGGCTACGTAACTGTTCGTCCATGAGGGATGACCAAACGTTGTTCAGCAATCCCAACATAAATTCACCAGAAGGATTCATTCCGATTTTCAGCTGCTATGGCCGCACATTTGCTTAGGTTAACTATAAAGCGGCCAGCGGCTGAAAAAATTGAATTCTGCTGTGTTGGCCTGCTGGCTACATATTAGGCAGATTGAGCCTGGATGAGGTAGCCGGAGAGAAAAAACAATCAATGGGTGTGTTATTTGCCAGCCAGAGGCTAAAAAACCGTGTCAAATGACACGGTTTTTTCTACTATCGAGATACAACTATTACCATCTGTTCAGTCTGCATGGTGCAGATTTAGTATCAATTAACTGCCTGCCAGGTTCCATCAGATTGACGGCATGCCTTGCCATAGATGGTTTCAGATCTGCCATCGATTACAGCATCCGTAGTGTATTCACGACATGGGCCACTTGCGGTCTGGTAGGTGCTGGTTGGAGTGACAGTGTAACTGTTGCCGGTATTGGGGTTTCTCCAACTGCTGGAACGGTTGTCGGCATGGGTTTCCAGGGCGCGCTGGGAGTTTATGCGGTCCTGCCTATCCATACGAGCGCCTATATTACCGCCGATAACTGCACCTGCGATCATTCCAAGACCTGTTGCCCAGGCACGTCCGCTTCCTTTACCTACCTGGTTGCCTAGAATACCGCCTACAACAGCACCAGTCGCAACCCCGACATCACGATTAGGATTCTGGGTACAGGCAAGAAGGAAGAGCGACAGGGTAATTAGTGTAATGAGTTTAATTTTCATTTGCTGCTCCATGACATCTGAAAGAATTAACCTGACATATATGGTTGTTTTTATTGTGCCAGTATTATGGACCAAAAATGAATGGAAATGTTCGAAATCCTAATAATATTATCTGTTTTTTGCCTGGCTACATGAAAAGCGTGAACCCGTACTGAGTCCAGTATTCAGCCTGGATATTTGGGTCAGCACTGTTCCCAGGGAAGGCCGTGGTATCGCCATCCGCCAACACTGCTCCGGTGGTGGCTCTCATCCAGTTCACCCTCAAAACCCTCACCCACATGGTATACGCGGGTAAAGCCCTCTTTCAGTAGGAGTGCTCCGGCTTCCAGAGAACGTTTGCCACTGCGGCAGATTAGAACTACAGGTGCGCAGCCATCCTCCAGGGTGCAGACTGCACCACCCAGTACCAATTTACGGATGTCGGTGACAAAATGTGGATTAATTACCCAGTCAGGCTCATCGATCCAGGGTACATGTACCGCACCTACTGGGTGGCCCACAAACAGGTATTCCATGTTGGAACGGATATCCACCAGGATGGTTCTGGGGTCATCATTAATCAACTTAAGGGCCTGTTCTGGAGTCAGGTCTATTGGGGTCTTGTCACTCATTTACTGTATCTCTCCTCGAATATAGTTAGATCTGATTATTATTTTAGCTACTATTCAGCATGAACATAGCAGTGGGTTACTGAATTAGCAGGATTAAACACTGGATCATTGATTATTTACAGACAAACTCATATAGAATGGACCTATCTGTTACCCGCTGGTCACGGTTTACCCAACACGATCAAATGTATCATGTATAGGTATCGGCCCTTAGACGAAAAGCTAATAGGTATATATTTTTTTGGTGTAACAGCATCGACCCAGTGCAACTAAGTTGTCATATGCAATCAAAAATTCTGCTATCTGTCTTCAAACTTATTTCCAGAATGCCACTTTGGATGGCGCATGCTTGTGGTTGGATGATAGGGCAGCTGTTGTACCTGTTTCCTAATAAACAGCGCAGAATCTATGCGGTGAATATCTCTCTATGTATGCCTGAGTTGTCTGAGAGAGAGCAGAAAGAGCTACTGCGTAAAAGCCTGGTCGAAAATTTCATAACCATGTTTGAGATGCCTGGGGTATGGCGTCGGGACACCGCTATATGGGCTGATTTGACTAAACCTGGTAACGGGTTTAGCAAACTTGAGGCGGCGATGTCTGATGGTAAAGGCGTAATCATGGCGGGACCACACCTGGGTAACTGGGAGGTAGGTTTTCAGTTCCTGGCAACACGGTTTCCTGTGACTGCCCTGTATCGGCCTCCACGGCAGGAGGTTCTGGATGACTTTGTTTATCAGGGGCGACGCAAGACCGGTGCAGACTTGGCCCCGGCAAATGTACAGGGAGTTAAGAAGCTGATAACTGCCCTGAGAAACGGAGAGATGTTATTTGTTCTGACTGACCAGCTACCCAAGGCAGCAGGGAAGCAGGGTAGCGTGTTTGCACCATTTTTCGGTCAGTCTGCCGCTACCATGGTCCTGGTAAACAGTCTGGCGCGCAAGACAGGAGCGCCGGTATTCTTCTTTTATACCGAGAGGTACCCTGCAGAAAATGGTTACGCTCTGCATTGCATGCCAGCTCCTGCTGGAATAGATGATACGGATGTTGAAGAAGCAGCCGCTGTCATAAACCTTGGTCTGGAAGCATGCATCAGACAGCTTCCGCAGCAATACCTGTGGGGATATAAGAGATTTGAACAGCGCCCTGATGGTGGCCCCTCTCCTTATTCGTCTCGTAAATAAGTGTTCATTCAAATTCACGATCCAATTAAGCTTTAATAAACAATAAGATATATATACTTTTCAGAATTAAAGTATTTGCATCTTTGTGCCGCTAACCAATGCATGGGAAATACACTTTGCATTAGTGGAATGCGATTAATGGATCTATCTTTCGGGAAACAACTCTTGTTATTGCTGTTACTGCTGTCTCTGACCCAGTGGGTATCCGCTGCTGAGGATGAGATTGCTGTGGTTGATGTGGCAGACACCAGGGTATTAATAGATGTGTCTGGCAGCATGAAAGAGAATGATCCGGGTAATCTACGCCAGCCGGCACTTCGCCTGTTAGTTGGATTGCTTCCCAAAGATAGCAGGGCAGCGGTGTGGACCTTTGGTCAGTTCGTAAACCAACAGATCCCATTGGGCAAGGTAGACAATGGTTGGAAGGAGCGGGCCCGGAAGTCGGCCAGCAAGATCCACTCTCGTGGTCTGTTTACAGATATCGAACAGGTACTCAAACGCTCCACTGAAGACTGGAAGGAAGCTGACAAAAAATATACCCGCCACCTGGTGCTGCTTACCGATGGCATGGTGGATATCTCCAAAAGCAGTATGAAAAATGCAACCTCCAGGAGACGCATAGTTGCAGAGATTCTACCTCGGCTGGAAAAGCTTGGGGTAAAGGTGCACAGTATTGCCCTGTCGAAAAAGGCCGACCATAGGTTATTGAAAAAGCTATCCAACAAGACAGATGGTTGGTATGAGCAGGTTAATGATGCAGAACGGCTGAAACGGATCTTCCTGCGTATCTTTGAGAAAGTTGCCAAGCCAGATACCGTACCTCTGAAGGATAACCAGTTCAGCATTGATAAAAGCGTGAAAGAGGCAACGCTGCTGGTATTTCGTTCTGAAGGTAGTGAACCTACCAAGGTATTGATGCCGGATGGCAGCAGCTTTAGTTCTGATGACCCGCCTAAGGGCGTTAATTGGCATCGGGATGATGGCTATGACCTGTTGACTATCAGCAATCCAGAAGCAGGGAAGTGGCAGATCAAGGCCGAGGTGGATCCGGATAACCGGGTGATGGTGGTAACTGATCTGAAAATGCAATCCAACACCCTTCCGAACCGTTTGTTACAGGGTGAGTTACATGCCTTGAAGATCCAGTTCACAGATAAAGGTAAGAAGATTGTGAACAAGGAGTTTCTGGATAAGGTGAATATGCTGTCTGAATATGGGGGCAGTAATGGACCAAGCGAACCGCGCCCGGTGTTTGATGATGGCAAGTCTGGAGATAACACAGCCGGTGATGGTGTATTCACTCATATGACCGGAAAGGATATTGGTAAGGGAAAGATAGAGCTGATAGTTACTGCTGAAGGCAAGACATTTGTACGTGAACGGCGTTATACCTTTGAGAGCATACCTGCGGTAACCATAGAGAGGATGGATGGTCAGCGTAAGGGTAATGCTGGCCTGATTGCCACAGTAGTACCCGAGCCTAATCTGGTGGATGGGCAGTCAGTCAGGGTTGAGGCATACATGGTGCCGGAAGAAGGTGAGCCGGTAGCCACCATGTTTCTGCCAGGTCCTGATGGGATGTCTATGGAAGCCTGGATCGATCGTTCTGGCCTCAAAGGAAACTGGAATCTGGAAGTACAGGTAAAGGCCAAGAGTGTATCTGGTAGTGAACTGGAGTTGGATCTGGATCCGGTACTAATCAAAGGTATGGAGCCGGCTTCAGCACCGGAGCCGATAGCTGCACCAGAACCACCCAAACCTGAACCCGAGCCGGAACCGAAACCGAAACCGGAACCAGAGGTTGCTGCTGAGCCAAAGCCGGTACCAGATGAAGTTGAACAACCGGTGCCTGATGCGACAGATGAAGATGATGGTGGGATATCAAGTGTAATCTGGTTTAGCCTGTTGAACCTTGTGGTGATTTTAGGCGGTGGCGGAGGCTTCTGGTATTTCCGTAAACGTAGGGCATCCATATATGACGAGTTAATTGATGATGAGGAGTACCCAGAACCGCAGCATAAGCAGGGCGGTGATAGTTTGAGTGTGGAGAGTGATCTGCCTGATGAAACAGAAGCCGTGCCTGATGAGCCGGAAGAGAATGAGTCAGTAGAGAGTGACCCAGGCGAAACGGAGAAGAAGGACATTGGGGAAGTGATAGTTGAAGAGGATGATAGCTAGGAGATGCTGAGTGACAACGATTAGTTCGCTATGGTTGATGATATTGATTGAATTGCTGGTAGTTACATCTCTGGCAACGATCGTGCTGCTCGTCCTCAAGTTTATCCGTAACGGGCGTGACCGTAAGGTCGCACAAACCCTGATTAATAAAATCAAGCAGGATGGGGCGCGGCGCAAGGCTGAGACAAAAAAGTTGATGTTGAAGAAGTTTGGATTTTCAGAGGAGAAAGCCGAAGAGATAGCCCAACAGTCCGCACGTGAAGAGATGAGATTTTATCAAAATGTCATCAATTTCTATTTACGCCGTGATGCAGTGGGGTTTGAGAATCTAAATATTGATTTCGAAGGTGCGG
>JANQEV010000132.1 GCA_028278145.1 Chromatiales bacterium
CAGTGGCCGGCCGGCTCTTACTTAAGGGTTATACGTTACAGCTACCCAGGTTGCCACCCAGCATTTCAGGTTTGTACTCAACCTTGGCACGTGGAGTAATGTCAACCACTTCCAGCAGATCGAACTGGGAAGTTGGGTTCTGGTTACCACGTACAACCAGTACATCCTTGAAGCACTGGTGGTCTTCTGCACGATACTCGGTCGGACCGTTGCCCATGCCGTCGAACTTGAAGCCTTCCAACGCTCCGGCAACGCCACAAGGGTTGAAGGTACCAGCCATTTCACAGGCATTGGCATACAGCAGAGTCTGAACGTAACAGGTGTGAGCTGCCTGTGATGGTGGGAAACCATACTCGGCACCGAAGGATTTCACGAAGGCCTTGGAGCCTGCATCCTGCAGGGACCAGTTCCAGTTGGTGGAACCGAAGATGCCCTTGATGTTTTTACCCGCACCCTGGGCCATCAGACGTGAGAACAGAGGCACAACAATCTGGAAGTCCTTACCATTGACCTGCTTGTCACGCAGTCCGAACTGAACGGCCTGGGTCAGGGAGTTCACCATGTCCTTACCGTAGTGGTTCAGAACCAGTACGTCAGCACCGGAGTTAAGTACCGGGGTGATGTACTGTGAGAAGTCACCAGCACCCAGTGGAGTACGTACTGCGGCCTTGGTTTTCCAACCCAGGTTCTCGGTGTACTTCTTGATGGAACCTTCCTGTGACCAGCCCCAAGTGTAGTCGGCGGTCAGATGGTATGCGGTACGCTCTTTACCGAATTCCTTCTCCAGGATCGGGGCCAGAGCAGCACCGGACATCTCGGTATTGAAGAAGTGACGGAAGCCATGCTTACGCTTGTCCTTACCGGTGGTGTCATTGGAGTGGGTCAGACCGGCCATGAAGATAACGCCGGCTTCCTGGCAGAGTGACTGAACCGCAATCGCCACACCGGAGGAGGAACCACCAGTAATCATGATGGCGCCGTCTTTTTCGATCATGCGCTTGGCAGATGCACGGGCAGCATCAGACTTGGTCTGGGTATCACCGGTCACATACTCGACCTTCTTACCCAGGATGCCGTTACCCTTCAGAGACAGCGGCTTCATGGTGTTCAACATGCCACCATCGCCTTCACCATTCAGGTGTTTCACGGCCAGTTTGTAAGCGCGTAGTTCGTCAGCACCCTCATCAGCGTAGGCACCGGTCTGTGGTACGTTGAAGCCAAGTTTTACAGATTTGGCATTTGCAGGATTGTTAACGAAATCCTTGGCCCAGGCATCCTTCGTAAAGAACATGGGCATGCTGGCCGCTGTCATAGCTGCGGCACCAACCTTGATAAACCCGCGACGGGACAGCTCACTGGTCTTTGACTTGTTATCACTCATAAGATTTTATCCTCTCTCCTTGCCGGGTTTAATGCCCGAAATTTTTTACACATGCATCAAGTGCCATAGGGCGCTTGCTGCGGTTTCGCATTACCGGCTTACCGCCTGAATAACGCTATGAACCTTACAACCATATTGAGCCGACTCCACTGGACAGATTTGTGCCCATTGCATACCGATGTAATGGCAATCAAATCCTTTTACCAAGCCGTAAATTCAAAAAGGTTGTACAGTTTTTATGTCGAGAATATTGAACGCTAAATCTGATTTAAGAACTCAAATATCCGCAACTTAACCTCAAATGGATAGGAACTTGCTTTCAGCAAACGCAACGGATGTAATCATCAACAGATAGGTGAGTCCGGATTATCAATCTTCTATATCCAGATTACCCAAACACCCCGATCTACCCTCTCGTTTAATCTGTTGTTATTGAGCTGTTGCAATGTACCCACTTATTAAAGACACATAAGTAAAACCATCCCAACCAGTCCAGGTGTCACGTTTTTGCGTGCTGACTAGGTTTTTCTATCTGATTTCAATGCCCACCTTTTGAGCTGCTATTGAAACCTGAAAAAACCGCCTGGCTGGGTAACACTTGTTACATGCCCGCAGTCATCTAATGCAGGTCCTGTGCCAACAGGCGGTGACAGAAAAAGAATCCCCCATAGCTACCTAATAAGTGGTATGAATAGATGCATAAGAAAGAATGATATACCAATAAAAACAGTCAGTTATATGATCCAGCTTTTTACCCTAATCCCAATACGGCCAAGTACTGGATGGAAATTACAACACCCACAATCAAAAGGTTGTGTTACCAATAGTCTCATTGTTGGGTAAAAAGGTAACACTCTTGTGTTACGGGTAACGCCCCCCATACACATGTTTCACATGAGAGATCTTGGTCGGAACAACCAGGAGGCTTGAATATAGTAATTGTTAAAGAGTTATAACTAATGGATTGATCATTACACCAGGCTTATCCAGGTGCTGACTACAGAGGGATAATCATGCTAAAAAGATGTGCAGAAAGACTATAAATTCAGCCTTTCCCATGTAAGTAAGCACTTACTTTTGATGTGTGGTATTGCGGCCTGCCTTATGCTTTATCAACAAGCCATAGAGCAGTAATCTGGATCACTGTTAGATATCCAGATTTTCTACACTCAGCGCGTTCTGCTCGATAAAATCCCGGCGTGGCTCCACATGATCCCCCATCAGGGTGGTGAAGATCTCATCTGCAGCTACAGCATCTTCTATATCTACCCTGAGTAGACGCCGTGCTTCAGGATTCATGGTGGTCTCCCAAAGCTGTTCCGGATTCATTTCACCCAACCCCTTATAGCGCTGGATATGCTGACCACGCTTGGCTTCATCCAACAACCAGGTTAGTGCCTGGCTGAAGCTGGAGATCTCTTTCTTGCGCTCACCCCTCTTTACATAGGCGCCTGTCTGAATCAAGTCACTAAGCTGTGAGCCAAGCTCTAACAGACGTCGATAATCTCCAGTGGAAAAGAAATCGAGTGGTAGCACAGATTCGCTCTCTATCCCATGTATCTTGCGAACCACACGGATGGCCTGGGCCTGGTCTTCGGTCTCAACAATGGGGCCAATCTCATACTGGTCAGATATTCCACGCTCTGCGTTTATCCTTCCAGTTAACTCAGCCAGCCACTTATCCAGTTCTGAGCTGTCTTCGAGCAAGGCTTTGTCTACTGCTGGCATAAACACCAGTTTCTCCAGAACTTCATGATCATAACGTTGTGATAACCGTCGTATTGAGGCCATGACCGTAGTGTATTTTAGCGATAGTGCCTCCAGTGCGGTTCCACTTAGTGGTGGTGCATCCGCAGAGACAAACAGGGCAGCATTATCCATAGCCGTCTGTAACAGGTATTGCTCCAGATCAGCATCGTCCTTAAGGTATTGTTCCTGCTTGCCTTTTTTAACCTTATACAGGGGCGGTTGCGCAATGTATATATGTCCCCGTTCTACCAGTTCTCCCATCTGCCGGTAGAAAAATGTCAGTAGCAGGGTACGAATGTGAGCACCATCTACATCGGCATCAGTCATGATAATGATGCGATGATAGCGCAGCTTTTCAGGATCGAACTCCTCCCGGCCAATGCCGCAACCCAACGCTGTTATCAGGGTACCCACCTCCGCTGAAGAGAGCATCTTGTCAAAACGGGCCTTTTCTACGTTGAGGATCTTACCTTTAAGGGGCAGGATGGCCTGAGTTCTACGGTCCCTACCCTGCTTGGCTGAGCCACCAGCAGAATCACCCTCCACCAGGTAAAGCTCTGATAATGCAGGATCTTTTTCCTGACAGTCGGCTAATTTACCGGGTAGACCTGCAATATCCAGAACCCCCTTACGCCGTGTCATCTCCCTGGCTTTACGTGCAGCTTCACGAGCCCTGGCAGCCTCCACCATCTTCCCGGCAATGGACTTGGCATCCGACGGGTTTTCCAACAGGAAGTCTCCCAGGTTTTCTGCCAGCAGCGCCTCCACAATGCCTTTCACCTCGGAGGAAACCAGCTTATCTTTGGTCTGGGAGGAGAATTTTGGATCCGGTACCTTCACCGACAGTACCGCAGTGAGTCCCTCCCTGGCATCATCACCAGTGGTATTCACCTTCTGTTTCTTGGCCAGACCCTCTCTTTCAATATACTGGTTGAGTGTTCTGGTAAGGCCTGCCCTGAATCCTGCCAGATGAGTGCCGCCATCACGCTGTGGAATATTATTGGTAAAGCAGAAAATACTCTCCTGGTAGGACTCATTCCACTGCATGGCAAGTTCTACACCCACATCATTTCTCTCAGTGGTGAAGTAGAACACCTTCTCATGCATAGGGGTCTTGTTTCGATTCAGATGCTCGACGAAGGCCTTGATACCACCCTTGTATTCAAAGGTATCGCCCTTCTCCCTGGTCTCATCAGACAGTACAATTCGCACCCCTGAGTTGAGGAAAGAGAGCTCGCGCAGTCTCTTGGCCAGGATGTCGTAGTGAAATTCCAGGTCGGAAAATATCTCCGGACTGGGTTTAAACCATATCTCGGTACCTGTCTTATCGGTATCGCCTACGACCTGCAGGGGCGCAGTCGGCTCCCCCATGGTGTACTCCTGTTGATGAATCTTGCCATGGCGCTGGATTGTAAGACGCAGACTGCTGGAAAGAGCATTTACTACAGACACACCAACCCCATGCAATCCACCAGATACCTTATAAGAGTTATCATCAAACTTACCGCCTGCATGCAGTACGGTCATGATCACTTCAGCAGCAGAGCGATTCTCTTCCTCATGGATATCTACCGGAATCCCGCGTCCATTGTCATTTACGGTTATAGATTGATCCTCATGAATGATGACCTTGATCTCAGAACAGTGTCCAGCCAGGGCCTCATCGATGGAATTATCCACCACCTCAAACACCATGTGGTGCAGCCCTGTGCCATCATCGGTATCGCCAATATACATACCAGGACGCTTACGTACTGCATCCAGGCCTTTAAGTACCTTAATATTTGAAGAGTCGTAACTCATCTACCGCTCCTGAAAAGTTCGCAGGCATTATACACGGCTACAGAGTTAGATGCTGATATTTGTACGGTTTAACGAGTGGAAATTGAACCTTGTTCCACGTGGAACACACCTGGGAACTCTATTTGACCACCTGAAATATTATCTACGCCCGTGATGAAGGTCTGATTTCCCATTGTCTTCAGGTAATCAAGCAGCTTATGCCGGTTTTTGGTATCCAGTTCTGATGGAAGATCATCAATCAGGATGATCGCATCGGCTCCTGCTATCTCCTTGGCAATCTCCACTTGTGCCAAATGCATGGCAGCAACCAGCATCTTTTGCTGACCGCGAGAGGCATACTTCTCCACCTTTTGCTTCTTTATCTGTAGAGACAGATCAGCTCTATGGGGTCCATATCTGGTATAGCCAGCAATAATATCACCCTGCCGCATCTCTTCCAGACACTGTCCCAGATCACTCTTTTCCGACCAGCCCCGATTCCACACTATATTGAGTCCTCTCAGATCAAGTAATTCAGATGCCAGCTGTTCTATCTTGTGTGACAACCGCTCGTAGTAACGTTCCCTAAATGCATTAACGCTATTTCCAGTTTCTATCAGTTCATGGTCCCAACTGGCATCAAATGTACCTTTTACCCGCAGTGAGGCATTCCTCTGTTTCAGGCATCTGGCAAAACGTTCAAAGGTATATCTGAACTCTGGTTCCACGTGGAACACTCCCCAATCCAGAAATCTTCTTCGGTATTGAGGGCCACGTTCGAGTATTTCATGGGAATTTGGTGTTATAACCGTGAGTGGTACTGCCCGTGCCAAATCAGACATACGGGTTACCTTGCGACCATCAAGCTTGGCCTGGGTAACGCCTTTGGCCTTGATTAGCCCCAGAGTGTGTGTACTGCTTCCATTCCTGGTACGGGCGAATAGGGATAATGATTGTTCTCCCGTTCTAACCAGTTGGTCCCGTTCGGCCTTGCGGAAAGATCTTCCTCTTCCCAGTAGGTACAGTGCCTCGAGTATGCTGGTCTTTCCTGAACCATTTGCTCCCCAGATCAGATTTAGTCCAGCAGCCGGTTCAAACTCCAGCTCTTCTATCAGACGAAGATTGTTGATTCTGATCTGCTGGATTGCCATCGCATTATGCGTCGCTGCTTTATCTGCAATAACCCATGGGGACGCCTGATGGTGAGATCAGAATCTAGATGCGCATGGGCATAACAACATATTTACTGCTGTCGCTTTCCGTAGATTTAATCAGGCAGCTGCTGTTCTCATCCTTCAGCTCCAGCATTACACTATCCCCATCTATTACCGAGAGTACCTCGATCAGATAGCCCACATTAAAACCTATCACCAGTTTTTCTCCCGCATAGCTGATCTCCAGCTCTTCCTTTGCCTC
This sequence comes from Chromatiales bacterium, assembly GCA_028278145.1. Lineage (GTDB taxonomy): Bacteria > Pseudomonadota > Gammaproteobacteria > Chromatiales > Chromatiaceae > JAAGZL01. Next base: position 6,329 of record JANQEV010000132.1, read on the forward strand.
TTCCTGTTCTGGATTATGGGCCAACAGCTCTAGATTATCCTGATCAAAATTAAACCTTATACCTCTGTATTTCTCATTGGAAAGAATTGAGGTGCGGTGCAGCGCCTGGCGCATACTCTCACGATCCACCGTTACCTGCTTGTCAGTACCTACAGGTACCACCTTTTGATAGTCAGGGAATTTGCCATCTATCAGCTTGGAGGTGAATATGGTGTCATCCATAACAATCCTGACATTGTTGGATCCAACCTCTATGACTATCTCCCGGTCGCTATCCTCAAGCATGCGGCCAAGTTCAAGCACCGCCTTTCTTGGGATGATGATCTGGAAGTCCTCAGTGGATTCTATCAATTCGCTCGATTCGCTCATGGCCAATCTGTGGCCATCTGTAGCTACTGCGCGTAGAGTACCACTGGACATCTCCAACAAAAGACCATTCAGATAGTAGCGAACATCCTGCTGTGCCATAGCGAACTGAGTCTTATCAATCAGTCTCTTCAGCACCATTTCCTGAACCTTGATCCCCTTGACAGCTCCCTCGATCTCAATAGCAGGGTAATCCTTTGCCGGTAGAACACCTAAGGTAAACCTACTCCTACCTGCCATGATGACCGCTTTCTCACCCTTGATATCCATAGAGATCTCAGAGTTATCTGGCAAGGCGCGACATATATCTATCAGTTTTCTTGCTGGTAGAGTGAAATCTAATTCATCACCCTTAGTGACAGAGGCCTCTGTCTTGAGCTCAACTTCCAGATCTGTTGCCGTAATTCTTAACCTGTCCTTATCGGCATTAATCAGAATATTGGCCAGAATGGGTAGAGTCTGTCTCTTCTCTACTACACCTCCCACCAGCATCAGTGGTTTGAGTAACTCTTCTCTGCTTGTCACTATGTTCATGTTTAAGCTCTCTTAAACAAATAAGTTATTTATATTCTAGTTATTACTATTAGTATTGTTGAAAACTACATATTATATACATAATTGCATATTATTCAGTATGTTACGACAACTAATACCTGTTAGTAACTTCCATTTTTTAGTTTTATCACTTGTAGTAACCTGTGGATAACTTTGGGTCATTTTTGCCCTTATTTTTTATCCACAGTTTTCTCACATTAACTTGTGAGAGTTCTAAACAGGTTTCCATAATCCTCCTCAACCCGGTGATCGCTCTCTTTTAGCTCAGCGATCTTTCTGGTGGCATATAGAACTGTTGTATGGTCTCTGCCACCAAATGCACTCCCAATCTCTGGAAGGCTGTGGTTGGTAAGCTCCTTTGCCAAAGACATCGCAATCTGGCGTGGTCTGGCAATGGTCCTGCTTCTGGTACTGGAGAGTAGCTCTGAAGTACGGATCTTATAGTATTCAGCCACCGTCTTCTGGATATTCTCGATAGTCACCAGTTTATCCTGAGCAGCCAGCATATCCCGCAATGCCTCTTTTGCAAACTCCAATGTTACCGGTCGACCGGTAAATTCGGCATTTGCCACTATTCTTCGAAGGGCACCCTCCAATTCACGAATGTTGGATCTGACCCGATTGCCGATGAAGAATGCCACCTCGTTGGGAAAATCTACCCCAAACAGTTGCGCCGCTTTACTTTTGATAATCGCCACTCTAGTTTCCAGATCTGGTGGCTCTATGGCAACGGTAAGTCCCCAGCCAAAACGTGACTTGAGTCGCTCCTCCAGTCCGGTCACCTCTTTAGGAAAACGGTCACTGGTCAGAATGATCTGCTGTTTGGATTCAAACAGGGCATTGAAGGTGTGGAAAAACTCCTCCTGTGATCGCTCTTTACCGGCGAAGAACTGCACGTCATCAATGAGTAGTGCGTTTACGGAGCGGTATTCCCGTTTGAAATCGTCGATCTTGTTGTGCTGCAGGGCCCTGACCATGGCGGCTACAAAGCCCTCGGAATGTTTGTACAACACCGTGGCGGAAGGATTGTTTTTTAGAATAGAGTTGCCAATAGCGTGCATCAGATGGGTCTTACCCAATCCTACCCCACCATAGATGAATAGCGGGTTATAGACTCGTCCAGGGTTTTCACCTATCTGGATGGAAGCTGCTCGAGCCAGCTGGTTTGATTTTCCCTCCACGAAGGTGTCGAAGACAAAATCCGGGTTTAGGTTGCTTTTTACCTGTGGTCGCGCCTGAGCCCGTTTCTCTCTGGGTGCTGCTGCTTCTGGTTCAGTGCGGCGTCTGCTGCCACCGATTCCCAGTGTCACCTGGTTGATCTTGCCCTCGGAAACCTGTCTGAGTAATAGAGTAATCTGATCCTGATAGTGATTTTTGACCCAATCCAGAACGAATTTATTCGGGGCGAATAACCTTACTTCAGCCTCCTCCTCATCTGCCTGCAGGGGGCGAATCCATGTGTTGAACTCCTGATCTGTGAGCTCATTCTCAAGATATTCTACGCACCTAGTCCAGAGCGCCACAGTACATCCCCATCGCTTGTTCTGATTGTTTCAATGTTTGTCTCACGCAACCCGTCAATTTTATCGTTATGTGGGTGGAACTACCTTAGCCCTCTGAGTCTACATAAAACCATATAAGTTATCCACAGCTGCGAATCAGATCTGCCTGGGTGGATAAATAAGCTTATGATTTTCAAGATACACCATATATTATTCATATTTATCAAATAGATATATTACAAAATTACTACAGCAACCTGCTGGTACGCAGACCCAGGTTGGTAACTATCGATACAGAAATCTAATTGAATAAATATTGACAGGGACGCGCTTATCAAAGTACTCTAAGCGCCTTTTTTTCCAGGCCTTTTAGCTGGTTCGGCTAAGTGGGCACAATTTATTGGTGATTCGGCATGAAAAGAACATTTCAACCAAGTACTTTGAAGCGGGCTCGTACCCATGGTTTTCGCGCACGTATGGCAACACGTAATGGCCGTAAGGTGATCAATGCACGCCGTGCCAAAGGCCGGGCCAGATTGACCCCGTAACACCTGTCTGTGGCGTCGGTTAAAAAGGCAGGCTTTCCCCGTGACAGCAGGCTTTTGCAGCCGGCGCAGTATCGAGCAGTTTTTCGGCGTCCGATCAAGACAACGGATGACTGTTTCACGGTACTCTGCATGCCAACCAACCTTGCTGCACCCAGGTTAGGTTTGGCGGTATCAAAGAAATATACCCGCCTGGCAGTGGACAGGAACCGTATAAAAAGAGTTATAAGAGAAAGCTTTCGACGTAATAGGGGAGATCTGGGCGGGATTGATTTTGTGGTGCTAAATCGCAAGCGCACCAGCAGCATGAACAACAAGGCTCTATTTGATTCCTTAAACCGTCATTGGAACAAGCTGCAGATCAAGGCCGCAAGCGATATCCAACAGTAACCTTTATATATAGCTCGCATAGTTACAGATCTGTAAAATCTAAACTTTATACTAGACAGAATCTTCATACTTCTAAAAAGTTATCTTGAGACCATAAATGGATAATCTGCGCCTCATCTTGGTATTTGCCCTGGTTCTAGTTTCGCTTCTGTTGTGGCAAGCGTGGCAGGAGGACTATGGAACTGCTCCCGTAGCGACCACTACATCTGAAACCCAGGGCCAGCAGACTACAGCCACATCAGAAACACCAACACCAACACCAGCACCAGATGCTAGTGCCGGAACTTCGGTCCCAGATGTCACAGTAACTACTGTTGACACCACTAAGGCTGAAACGCCATCCGTGAGCAGCGCCCCGGTTCCATCAACTTCCGGACAATCCATTTCAGTACAAACCGATCTGTTTCGCCTGGAGATAGATACCAAGGGCGGCACCGTCAAGAACATGTTTCTGATGGAGTATCCCCTGACCCTGGAAAACCCGGAGGAAAAATTCCAGTTGATGAAGGAGCAGTCTCCGGGTCTGTTTATCGCACAATCCGGTCTTATCGGTGCGGATAAAGAGCGCGCGCCCACTCATGAGAGTAAATATACGGCCAGTAGTGATCGCTTTGATATGGAAGAGGGCAAGGATACGCTGAATGTAGACCTGAACTGGAGCCACCCCAGTGGCATTGAGGTTACCAAGCGTTATATCTTCACCCGCGGTTCATACCGGGTGCGGGTTCAGCACATTGTAAAGAACGGGTCTGATCAACCCTGGGCCGCTCGCGAGTATAAACAGCTACAGCGCAGTCCGGATGCTGAAAGTGGTAACGCCTTCATGTACACCTATACCGGAAGCGCCATCTATACCCCGGAAAACAAGTACGAAAAAATCTCCTTTGATGATATGGAGGAGTCAAAACTGAGCCTGGATGTGAAAGGTGGCTGGATCGCCATGCTGCAGCACTACTTCATCGGCTCCTGGGTGCCGGAACCGGAACAACAGAACCATTTTTATACCGAGGTCTACTCTGGCCAGCGCTATGCGGTTGGTACCTATACCCCGTCGGTAACCGTGGCCAAGGGTGCAGACTACACATTCAACAGCTCCTTTGTTGCCGGACCCAAACTGCAAAATCAGCTGAAGGAGATCGCACCAGGGTTGGACCTCACCGTGGACTATGGCTGGTTGACCATTCTGGCCCAACCCATCTTCTGGCTGCTGGGTAAACTGCACAGCCTGCTGGGCAACTGGGGTTGGGCTATTATCGTGCTCACCCTGTTGATCAAACTGGCCTTCTACAAATTGTCCGAGGCCAGCTACAAGTCCATGGCCAATATGCGCAAGATGACTCCGCGCATGACGGCACTGAAAGAACGCTTCGGAGATGACAAACAAGGCCTGAATGCGGCCATGATGGAGCTGTACAAGAAAGAGAAGATCAACCCCCTGGGTGGTTGTCTCCCCATACTGGTACAGATACCTGTATTCATCGCTCTCTACTGGGTACTGCTGGAGAGTGTGGAACTGCGCCAGGCACCATTCATTTTTTGGCTGAATGATCTGTCGGTAAAGGATCCTTATTACGTACTACCGGTGATCATGGGTGTCTCCATGTTTATTCAGCAGAAGCTGAATCCACCACCACCAGACCCCATGCAGGCCAAAATCATGATGGCGCTGCCCTTCGTATTTACCATCCTGTTCGCCACCTTCCCGGCAGGACTGGTGCTGTACTGGGTAGCTAACAACATCCTGTCTATCGCTCAGCAGTGGCATATCACCATGCAGATCGAGAAGGCATCAAAATAATCGCCCATTGAGAACCCCCTGTGTCTGAGCAGGAGACCATAACTGCCATCGCCACCCCGCCAGGATTTGGAGGGGTAGGCATAGTGCGGGTCTCCGGTCCCCTGGTGTGCCGTATCTGCAACGAGATCCTGGGCGACATTCCCGAACCACGCTACGCGCGCTTTGCCAACTTCCGCAATGGAGCGGGGGAGGTAATCGACGGCGGCATCGCCCTGTTCTATCCCGGACCCAATTCCTTCACCGGTGAAGACGTGCTGGAACTGCAGGGCCACGGCGGCCCGGTGGTGATGGACCTTATTTTGAAACGCGTACTGGAACTGGGTGCCCGTCTCGCCCATCCGGGAGAGTTCAGCCAGCGCGCCTTCCTCAATGGTAAATTGGATCTGGCCCAGGCCGAGGCCATTGCCGACCTGATCGAATCCGGCACCGAGGCCGCAGCCAAACTTGCGGTACGTTCCCTGGCCGGGGACTTCTCCGATCGCATCACTACCCTGGTGTATGGCGTAACCCAACTACGCATGTATGTAGAGGCAGCCATAGATTTCCCCGAGGAGGAGATCGACTTCCTGGCCGATGGCAAAGTAAGTACTAACTTACAGGCTATCCAGCAGCAGTTAAAGGATGTTCAGAAGAGTGCAGCGGTGGGAAGATTGCTACGGGATGGGCTCACTCTGGTGATTGCCGGCCCGCCCAATGCCGGAAAATCCAGCATAATGAACCGACTCTCCGGGCGTGATACTGCCATAGTTACCGATGTCCCAGGTACCACCCGCGACCTGCTCAAGGAGCAGATCCAGATCGATGGTCTGCCCCTGCACCTGATTGATACCGCTGGCCTGCGCGAGAGCGGAGACCAGGTAGAGCAGGAGGGTATACGCCGCGCGCGCGAACAGATCGCTAATGCCGACCGGGTGCTGTGGGTGTTCGATGACCAGACAGACCCGGAGCATAAGGCCTACGACTCAGACAATCTACCACCGGATGTGCCAGTAACCTTCATCCGCAACAAGATCGATCTCACCGGGCGGGAGCAGGGTATATCTGAAACCGAATCCGGCACCGAGATCTCCCTCTCTGCGCATAACGATTCCGGAATCGAACTGTTACGGGATTATCTGAAAGAGAGCGTAGGTTTTCACGGTGTTCAGGAAGGAGAGTTTCTGGCCCGCCGCCGCCACCTGGATGCCTTGGAACGGGCGGCTCAGCATCTTAAAGCCGGGGAACTGGCTATGCAACGTACCGGCTCTGGAGAACTCTTGGCAGAAGACCTGCGCCAGGTGCAGATGGCCCTGTCTGAAATCACCGGTGAGTTTACCGCCGATGACCTGCTGGGGGAGATCTTCTCCAGCTTCTGTATTGGTAAATAGTTTTAGAAGCTAAGAAGAACCGGATTAATTCAGCTGTTGTTATCCTGGTGAGTACAGGGATTCAGTAGAATTTTGTCATAGCTTCTCTAATGTCAGCTATATTACTGCATAGCTCTTGGTCTTCTTTTTGCGGTTAGTTATATCCTGATTTTTATCAAAGTTAGCTTGTTTGACTGGTTGTCAGACGCTAGGGTAAGCTCGAAGTGCAAGATGTAACCAAGAGTTGCATGAAGATGGAATAAAACAAAATGTCATGGATGTACAAGCGGTTAAGCCCCCATTGATCTGGCAACACCAAATTCATCCAACAGTTTTCTCCCACCTTTATGACTCTGTGGTGCACTGCGTGCTGCGTAAGAAATACGCAAAAAAATAAAATATTGAGTTGGGTTATACAGACTCCGTATAACTCGATAAACGAAGAGTCTGTATAACTCACTGTTATGCCCCATGGGAAAGTTAGGGAATATTTAGATGGAATTGGATAGTGTGAAAGTTGTTGTTCCTGAAGTGTTGAAAGATTATGAGTCTGATCTAATCAAGGCTCAGCGTGAATATGTATCAATACAAGCTAATCCCCTCGATTGTGATTTAGCAGATGACCCATTGGAACTCACACAAAGCAAGTTTCTTGGGAAGCCTTTTATTCCTTCTGATATCGAATATCCTAAGGACGAAAATGGAAAACCAATGATTTTGCTTGCACAGTTAAATTTTTCCGAGATTCCACAATTACCAGGCTTTCCATCAAGTGGACTTTTGCAGTTGTTCTTTTCCCCTGAAGGATGGTGGGATATGGGGTCTGAAAAAGTACTTTTTCACAGTGAAAGTGACCTACAAAAAACGGCCATTTTGGATTTTTCATTCATTGATAGTGGGCTATATGATGAGCTGCCTGTGTCAAGAGTTCACAAGCTAAGTTTTAAAAAGTCAGTAGATACAGGGTGTAGTGAAGATTCCCAATTTTCATTTATGTTTGGTTTAAAGGATTATTGGGATTTTGAAGACGATCTTAACGATATTGAGAAAAAACAGTTTAATGAGTATTTCGCTAGTACGGGTCACAAGATTGGTGGGTATGGTGACTTTACCCAAAGTGATCCCCGCGAGTACGAGAAAAGTCAGAGAGATGATATTCAACTTCTACAAATAGACATTGATGATTACATCATGTTTGGTGATAGTGGTGTCGGACATCTATTTATAAAACCCAATGATTTAGAATCTGGTAAATTTGAGAATGCATGGTTCTATTGGGATTGTTGTTAAGTGTACGTAACTTGGCATAACAAGGGGCTCAATTTGACGCCTGGCGGCGCAAATTAGCCCGGCGTTAGAAATTCAGTAGACGACCAGATAAGAAGAAATTCATTTCAGGCAGTCCGGAAACATCCGGACCGCCAATATTGATGGCACCACTTAGGCATGCACAAGAACCGGCAGGCGAATATTCTTTTTGTCTTCCACCAGCACCATCTCTGTAGCTACATAAAGCCCCAAGGCAGCCAGCGTTACATATTCTGCATCCATCTTCAGTTCGTCTGCCTGCTTTAATACGTACCACAGGTCCAGATTAAAAGACTGTTTGCCCTTAGCAACCAGACTACCTGTATTAAGTGTTGTGCCTTCTTTTAGATTGACCACAGCGGACAGTTCAGCATGATCGCCTTCCAGGGTTTGCAGACTACTGGAACAAGCCTCCAACACACCTGATACCAATGTCTCACCATTGGTAAACAGGCCCTGAGTTGCTGCTGTCGCGGCCTGCGCTGCAAGCTTGTCCCAAACCGGTTGGTTATTGTCATTGATCAAACCAGGTGCTGCAGAGTTGATGATCTCTTTAATCTCATCTGCTTTGTCAGAAAGACGTTGGATGATATGTGGCAGGTTATCAGCAAAGCCACAGTCTGATGCCTCATGACTACAGTGGCTGCCACGATGTACTCCGCTGCCAAACCCGGATTCACCCAACTGGTTGATGGTGGTTTGGGTAAATTCATTGAAGGGTTGCGAATGATCACTCTCAAGGAATCCAATTACCCCAATCAGTATCGAGCCACCAAGTGTCTGCACATACAGGTGCTTGTTGGCTTCTTTACCTTCAGACATATCGCAAGGCCCATCCCTGCCATCGACACAGAAAGGTCCAATCTCCTTCCAATCATCAATAGTTTCAAAATGGCTGATGATTTCGTCAATTTGTGTCTGGTCGATCTCTCGGGTCTGCATTACAACTCTCCAATAATACTCTACATATGCAATTTGGAATCTAACAAGGAAGAAGCCTGGTCAGTGAAAGGCGGGTATTATCCGTCACCGACCCTTGATGTACAAATGCTTTCGTAATTATTGTTTCCTAGTTGAGGGTTATATAAAGGGGCAGGGCTCTCTTGCCACTACTATACTATTCGATAAGAAGTAACCAATGGACCAGTGGTGTCAGCATCAACACCATTTTTTCTCTAATCATCAACATACCTAAATCAAGGATGGAATTATGGATAAGTGTGAACCGATATCTTCAGTCCCACCAGAGAAACCCCTGCCCAGTCTTGCATGTGGTGATGCCTGTGAATTTATCTATTGGATGGCTGTAAAGGAATCCGATATAACCGTACAACAGGCGAAGCGCTATATTTTGATGTTGTTAGAGCCACAACATCCACAACCACCTGCACCAATCTATATATCGACAGGAACAAGATCGGTACCAGTTGTCTATGGACCACAATACGAAGGCTTTAAGGAGGGTTCAGAGGAAGTATTGGATGCTAATGATCTGCCCGATGATGTAAAAAGGGAATTATACGAACGATTTCTGCGGCCACCAGGTTATTTGATGAATGATGATCGCTGTGAATGGCCATGTGAGTGTGTAAAGGATAGAAACAGTCCGCCTGAAGCTGCCGGCCTGGGTGAACAGGTAATAACAACTTGGATAGACACCAAGAAGGTGATTGATGAAGGTGACATTCGTCGTTTCGACGGATCGAGAGTTCCCCCCGATCCTAAGAAGCTGATTAACTCTGATGGTAAGCCAGTCACTTTTGATCCTGAGACCGATTACCTGGAGTTCTATGGCATCAGTGGCCCACATGGTACCTGGCAAACCTGGAGAGTAATAAGACGTTTAAGATCTGTAGTTGTAATCAATATTAAATACCAGGTGACCAGGCAGAAAGGCACCTGCAAGGAGCTCATTGAGGTGTAGACGAATAACCAGGTATTTTGTAGATGGGTGCCTTGCAGGATATGGCACCCTTTAACTTCAGTGTTAACTGTACTGATTCGGGAATCAATAAATGCCAGAATTTAAAACCCAGCTAACAGGGCTGCAAGCAATTATTGCGATAGTTGTATTAATAATTGTTGTAGTGGTAAGAGTTATAACCCTCAATGATATGACAGGTGATGAGGAGTTAATGCAGCGTATTGACACCTTGCTTATGGATGAGTACTCACCATATGTCGCAGATAAAATGCGTACGGCATTTGATGCAGGGGATGCTAGCAAGATAAAAGCAACCGCAGATTCAGTTACCAGCACAAGAGTTAATATCATTGCGGTTAAAGCAAGCTACCCAATCCTTAGCTTCTCTTTACCAAAGGATGTTGTGGTTAAAGTAGTATTTTCCCTGGATGATGCTTCAGAAACAGGAGAGCAAAGAACCATATATTATCTGTTTAAACGTGGTGTATTTGGTTGGCAATATCAATATATAACCTCATCGGTTAGTTATTATCTCAATTTCAAGTAGCGGTTAATTTTTTTAATAGAGATACATCTATCAAGCTAATCAAAGCCGACGCGCTTAAATGTGACTGTCCTGAAAAACTACACACCATAAACTATGACTACAGTTCCAAAGCTTCTGTTTCTAGTTGGCTGCTCTATCTTTGTTTGGTCATGCTCAACTGCACAACCGATTAAACCTGTAAAGCCAGCAACAGCTGTTAATCCAACAGAAGTAACAACCAAATGTACTGACCCCAGGCCACAGATATGCACCAGGGAGTACAATCCGGTTTGTGCCACCAGAGATATCGGGATCAGATGCGTTACGACACCTTGCCCATCAACGGAAGAGGTTACCTATGCCACTGGATGTACAGCCTGTGCCGACCCGAAGGTCAGTCACTACCGTCCTGGTGAATGTAAAGATATCACTGACTGAAAGCAGCAACGATGCGATCTACCGCCGGGAGTAATTGCGAGCGTGGATGGGCACAATTGATCCGGAACCAGCCTTCGCCAGCTGGGCCAAAGAAGATACCTCCGGACAGGGCAACGTTGGCGTCATCCATCAAGCGCTGGAAAACATCTTTCCAGGGACCGAACTTTCGAAAGTCACTCCACACCAGAAACGTCGCATCCGGCACCATTACATCTATGTCCAGTACCTTGAGTTTATCTGCTACCAGCAGGGTGTTTTCGCGCAGGTATTCCACCAGTTGCCGTTTGTATTCTGCTCCCTGTGGTGAAAGAGCATGTGCCATGGCAATCTTGCCCAACAGATTGATATCCGCTGCATGCATTCTTTCGGCACCGCCGCGGAATCGGTTGCGCAACCCGGAATTGGGAATAATGACAAACGAGGCCTGCAGCCCGGAGGTATTAAAGGTCTTGCCAATTGAGTGGGCAACCAATCCAAGCTGTTGGGCGCCAGATATATTGAGCAGAGTAGTATGTCGGTACGGCGGGTAAACCACATCGCAATGAATCTCATCGCTGAAGATAATCACACCGTTAGCCAGGCACAGATCAACCAGCTTCTGCAGCTCATCCTCACGCCACACCCTGCCGCCGGGATTCTGGGGATTGCATAACAGGAACAGCTTCACCTCTGGTTGTGCCAATATGCCTTCCAGCCTGGGGAAATCGATCTCAAACTTACTGTCGACCACGAGCAGCGGACAGTCTGCAACCGTTCGATCGTTGACATCTACATAGGTAAAAAAAGGTCCGTATACCGGAGAGAGCAGGGCAACGGCATCTCCAGGTTTGGTAAAGACCTGAATCGCATTGGAGATACTGGTTACTACAGAGGGAGAGAGCGAGATCCAATCCTGCTCAGCAGTTGCACCATGTTGATCCCGCATCCACCAGGTGATGGAATCAAACACCGCAGCATACTGTTCGGTATAACCAAACATTGGATGCTCCAGGCGTTGCCGCATAGCCTCAACCAGGAATGCTGGTGTTGGCAGATCCATGTCGGCCACCCAGAAAGGTTCTACTTCACCTTTGCCAAAGATGCGCTCTCGTGCATCGTACTTTTCTGCAAAGGTACCCTGGCGTGATATCACTTGGTCAAAATCGTAAATCACTTTTTCTTCCATATAGTCACTTCCGATAGGGTGTGCTGATGCTTGTGCCTGGTTTCACGAATCACAAATGGAACCTTTACCGGATCACCCTGTAGCTCAAACCCACTATCTAGATGTTCATGTAGACCATCGAGTGTGGTAACAGGTTCGCCGTCTCTCTTGAAACCACCCAGCCATCTATCCCTGGGGGTGAACTCCTCCAACCAGGTGTAGGGCGATGCAATCAGCAGTATCCCGCCGCTGTTGATGCGGTTGGGGATTTCATTCAGGAAGCGTGCCGGGTTATGCAGACGGTCAATCAGATTCGCAGCGATTACCAGATCATAGCCGCTGAATCTGGGTTTAAGATTGGTAGCATCCTGCTGCATGAAATTGATATTGGAATAATCCCCGGTCAGTCCCAATTCTTCCAGGGAGCGTTCCTGGAAGCTCACCAGGTCACCTTCTTCCTGGCGTTCATAGCGGATACGTCTGTTGGCTTGCATACGGGCACCCACCTGTACAAAACGGGCAGAAAAATCCAGGGCATCCACCGTATCAAATGTACCGGCAATCTCAAACGCTGCCCGGCCCACAGAACACCCGATATCCAGTGCCTTGCCTTTTGGTCCATCGCCCACGGCTGCAAGGGCCAGTTTTGCAATGGCCTGGGGAAAATTCGGAATACCAAAATACTCATCTCCAAAATGAAATTCACAATACTGGGATATCAGAGCATCGGTTTCATAAACATCGAAACTGGTTTTTACCGCTGTATTGGAGACCACATAACGAAATCCGGAATGCTGGTAGAAATGGCGGCGAAATGCATAGCGGCTGTGCAGGGCAATCTCATTACCGGTAGAAATCCATGATCCACCTTTAATCAGATTATGCTGGTTATCGTAGGTGGGTACGGTAAAGTCGTCATAGAGTGGGTGTACCTCGAAGCCATCAAAAGGGTAGGTAGGTGTTTCGTTCCACTGCCACACATTGCCCACCAGGTCGTAGAAATCACCGTGGGGAAATCTGGTTACCGGGACCGATGATGCAAAGTGTTCCAGATTCCAGTTGGCAGGAACCGGGTGCTCGTGATGCTCCACATCCAGTCCGGTTACCTGCAGCAGACGGCGATATTCCGCCTCGTCTGGCATACGGACATTGGAACCGGTCTGTTCGCTCTTCCAGTTACAGAATGCCTTGGCCTCGAGATAGCACGCCTCCACCGGCCAATCCATGGGCAGTGGTATTTCTTCGGTCATCAGACGCAGGTGATAACTGCCTGGTTTACCGTGCCAGAACTCGGGCATCTCTGCTTTATGGTAATTCCGCCATGCCAACCCCTCATCATCCCACCAGGTGTCATTGCGATAACCACCGGCTTCCATAAACTGGAGATACTCACCATTGGAGACCAGGTAACGTGAAGCCTGAAACGGGGCGACCTCGATTTCACAGTGTCCATATTCGTTATCCCAGCCGTATAGCCGGTGCTCCCGCTCCTTTCCCATCCGGATAGTTCCGCCCTCAACGCCAATGAGGCTGTTCATAGGTGCGTCGCCAGTTTCACTGCAGGCGGGGAATGCATGGTGGGGTTTTACCTTTTCCAGCTCCAGTTGTCGGATGAGTACCGAGCTGGTCTCCAGGTGAATACGCTCATGCTCTATACCCATCATGACCGGCCATAATGGACTGTCCCATCCAATGGGCAGGGTGAAATCAACCCGGTCTATCAAATCACATACCAGCGCCTTTACCTGATCACGGTAGTTGCGCACCTCCTGCACCGATGGCCAATCGTAGTTGTCCTCGTTCAGGTCGTCCCAGCTCATCTCATCCACGCCAATGGCAAACTGCGATTCAAACCTGGGGTTTACCCTGGTATCGATCAGCTTGGCCAGGATGAGTTTGTTAATGAAAAAGGTGGCGGTGTGTCCGAAGTAGAAAATCAGCGGATGGCGCAGGGGCTGGGGGCGGGCATAAAAAACATCATCGGAGGCAAGGGTTTCAAACAGGCGTTCATAGATTTCCCAGGTGTTGCTGAAATAGGCCCTGATCTCAGATCGCTTCTGTTCCACATCTCCTGTAGCGAGATCGATATTCTGGGTAATCATGCATGCTCCTGCTTTATATTAAGACTAGAGTAACGAAAAATTCAGCTCAAGATAAAGTGGATATACGGACTGCTACAGCAAATCGATTCAATTATTTGGAATCTCTGATTAAGTCCATGATGGCCGAGACGCTGCCTTTGCGTCTTGAGATGCAAGGCGGCTTGTACAGCTAATGGCCTTAGTCCTTAGCAAACAAGCCAACACAGCTGATCTGGCGCAAAGGTGCGTCCCTATGGGTTTGCGCCAAATGGCGCGCTCGCTGTGTTGTGGCGCTTGCCGTATAGCTTTGGCATGCGGCCTGCGCACCACGCCTCGCGATCATCGCCATTTGAACCCAAACTCGGCTCATCAGCGACTTGATCAGAGGTTCCTTAGCTTGAAGCAGTACGAGACCAATCTCCCAACAGCTGCTGTTTCCTGTAAAATCGCGCCATGTTTTATGCAGACAGATACGATGTGATTGTCATCGGCGGTGGCCATGCCGGCGCTGAGGCCGCCCTGGCGGCTGCACGCATGGGTGCCAAGACCCTGTTGTTATCCCATAACATCGAGACCCTGGGGCAGATGAGCTGTAACCCGGCCATCGGTGGTATCGGTAAGGGTCACCTGGTGAAAGAGGTGGATGCCATGGGTGGTCTCATGGGCCATGCTGCTGATCTGGCCGGTATCCAGTTCCGTACTCTCAATTCACGCAAGGGTCCTGCGGTACGTGCCACCCGCGCCCAGGCCGATCGGGTGCTGTACAAGGCAGCGGTCCGCTATGCCCTGGAAAACCAGGCCAACCTGGATCTGTTCCAGCAGGCGGTGGATGACCTGATCATCGAGAACGATCAGGTAGTGGGTGTGGTAACCAAGATGGGCCTTAAGTTTCAGGCCGGTTCAGTAGTACTTACCGCAGGAACCTTTCTGGGGGGACGTATTCATATCGGTCTCAGTAACTATGAAGGGGGCCGGGCCGGGGATCCACCATCCAATGCCCTGGCTCAACGGCTGCGGGAACTGCCTTTTAATGTGGAACGGTTGAAGACTGGTACTCCACCCAGGATCGACAGCCGCAGTATCGATTACTCGCTGTTGCAGGAACAGCCCAGTGACACCCCCCTGCCGGTGTTCTCCTTTTTAGGTTCGGTGGAGGAACATCCCACCCAGGTCTCCTGCCATATCACCCATACCAATGAGCGTACCCACGAGATCATACGCGGTGGCCTGTCCCGTTCGCCCATGTATACCGGCGTGATTGAAGGAGTTGGTCCCCGCTACTGTCCCTCTATTGAAGACAAGGTGGTACGTTTCTCCGATAAGGATTCCCATCAGATCTTCATTGAGCCGGAAGGATTGGATGTGAACGAGGTCTATCCCAACGGTATCTCTACCTCCCTGCCATTCGATGTGCAGTATGAACTGGTGCGCTCCATGCGTGGTTTTGAGAATGCCCGTATCATGCGCCCGGGATATGCCATCGAGTATGACTTCTTTGATCCGCGGGATCTGCACTCCAGCCTGGAGACCAGGTTTATCCAGGGGCTGTTCTTCGCCGGACAGATCAACGGCACCACCGGTTACGAAGAGGCCGCAGCCCAGGGGCTGCTGGCCGGATGCAATGCAGTGCTTAAAGTGCGAGAGCAGGAGCCATGGTGTCCACGCCGGGATGAGTCCTATCTGGGTGTACTGGTGGATGACCTGATCACCCGCGGTACCAGTGAACCCTACCGTATGTTTACCAGTCGTGCCGAGTATCGCCTGCTGTTGCGCGAGGATAATGCCGATCTGCGTCTCACCGGGAAGGGCAGGGAGTTGGGACTGGTACCGGATGAGCGTTGGGCGGCATTTGAGCAGAAACGGGAATCCATAGAGCAGGAGCGACAGCGCCTGCACTCCATCTGGGTACATCCCGGCAGCCCGGCCGCAGAACAGGCCACAGCAGAGACCGGCACTTCCATCTCCCGTGAGGTACGAGCCCTGGAACTGTTGGCGCGCCAGGAGATCTCCTATGCCGGACTGCAGCAGCTACCTGGGATAGGCCCGGGGGTTGAGGACCCCAAGGTGGCGGAACAGCTGGAGATCCAGTGCAAGTATGCCGGCTATATCAAGCGTCAGCAGGTGGAGATCGAACGCCAGCAGGCCAATGAGGCGGTAAGGATTCCTGAGAGCCTGGATTATGAACAAGTACGTGGTCTCTCTTCCGAGGTGCGGGAGAAGCTGATCCGCAGCCAGCCGGAGACCATCGGGCAGGCCGGGCGTATCCCCGGCGTTACCCCGGCAGCCATATCCCTGCTTCTGATCCATCTGAAAAAGCGGGGCGGCAAGTGAGCGCATATCCGGATAGCTGGGAACCACAGCTTACAGATGGACTGCGTGAGATGGGGCTGGAGCTGACTGCGGAGCAGAGTAAAAAAATGCTGGATTATCTGGCCCTGCTGATGAAATGGAATCGGGCCTACAATCTCACTGCCATCCGCAATCCAGAAGAGATGGTGGCACGTCAGCTGTTGGACTCTCTCTCCATCCTGCATCTGGTGCAGGGAAAACAGATTCTGGATGTGGGCACAGGTGCCGGACTGCCGGGAATCCCTCTGGCCATCTGTATGCCTGAAGCAAGCTTTACCCTGCTCGACTCCAATGGCAAAAAGACCCGCTTTGTTCAACAGGCGAAGCTGGAACTGGGTTTAGACAACGTGGAAGTTAAACACTGCCGAGTGGAGCAACTGGACACAGATGGCGGGTTTGACACCATAACCAGCCGTGCCTTTGCTGCACTGCCAAAGATAGTTGAACTGACGGCGCAACTGCTGACGCACCAGGGCATACTGTTGGCCATGAAGGGGACCCTGCCCCAGGAGGAGGTGGAGGAGTTACGGCAGACAGGGGCCGAGGTGGAAATAACCCGCCTGGAGGTACCCCGGTCTGGTGAGCGTCATGCTATTATTATTCGTCGTTAAGCTCTGGATCACACTTCCATATCATCCAGAGTTTCTGTAACTTTACATACCAAAGATACAACGGGTATGGTGGGTAGTGAGGCACACAATTCTACCAACCAGACTGATACCAAAATAAGTAACGGAGACTACATCATGAAAGCATCCCCAAAACTATTGCTACAAATAATGGCCTCACTGTTGCTCCTGGGTTTTGCCATGGGAGTGAGTGCAGACGACCGTTGGGTAACTTCTAACTATGGTGGCAAGGTAGTCGACAGCGATGGTGATTGTGTCAAGGCAATGGATGGCAGTCCCGTCATCTGCCAGAACGATTCAGATGGGGATGGTGTGACCGATGATTTAGACAAGTGTCCGGATACGCCCAAAGGTGTAGCGGTGGATGCTGAGGGTTGCCCGCTGGATACAGACCGCGATGGTGTCCCTGATCATCTGGACAAATGTCCACAGACTCCAATGGGAGCTACCGTGGATGAGGTTGGCTGTATGCTGCAGCTGATACTGAATAACGTTGAATTTGAAGTTGACAGCTCAGTGCTGAAACCTGGTGCCAGGGCCAGCCTAGATCAGGTTGCTGATGCACTGAGAGGCCGTCCAGACGTCAAGAGCATGAGTGTTATTGGCCACACAGACAGCACCGGATCCGATGCCTACAACCAAAGACTGTCGGAACGACGGGCAGCAGCAGTGGCGGACTATCTGCGTAATAGTGGAGCCAGTATTAGATTCATCAGCTCAGGAAGAGGTGAGTCCCAGCCCATCGCAGATAATGAGACTGAGGCAGGCCGGGCCAGAAACCGTCGGGTGGAGTTGAATGTAATCCGCTGATTCTGACAAAGCGTGAACTGTAGCAACGGGCCTGCATCTAATGATGCAGGCCCGTTTGCTTTGGACCACATGTTGGCTTGGTGGTAACGTATCCGGGATGATGCAGCCGTGATATTGGAGGCAGAGATGGAATCAGAGATTATTGGCAGTTGCTGGAGTTGTGGTGCTGGCCTCAAGAGTAGTGACTATGGGCGTGAGACCAACTGCCTTGGTTGCAGCCGCCCAACCCGGGTGTGTCTGAACTGCCGCTGGTATGCACCATCTCGCCCCAACGCCTGTGAAGAGCCAGTGGCAGAACCGGTAATGGAAAAGGATAGATCCAACTTCTGCAATTTTTTTGAGCCTGCTAGCGGCAAGGGTGAGGATCAGGACTCAAAATCAGATGCAGATCACCTGGCCGCGGCGGAAGATCTGTTCAAATTTTAGCCAGATTACCTTGTAATATCCGCTATCTTCCCCCCTGCCTATGGCTGCAGAAGATCCGCTGAAATGGTCTGTGAGTAGTCGTTCGCTGCTAAGTCATTGATAATCTAGCCAGCAAACACGCCTGTTGTCACAGGGAACTGTGTCCCCGGTATGCTTTGCGGTTGTGTTCTGATATTCTCACTCGTCTGCTCTGCGCTCAAGGGAAACCGGGCGCTATCGTAATAAGAATGTGGAAGACGGTTCCATGGGTCGAGTTATCTCAATTGCAAATCAGAAAGGCGGCGTGGGTAAAACCACCACCACCATCAATCTGGCAGCATCTCTTGCCACCCACGGCAAGAAGATCCTCATGTTGGACCTTGATCCCCAGGGCAATGCCACCATGGGGAGTGGGGTGGACAAGTATGGCTTGGATCTCTCTTCCTATGATGTGTTGTTGACCGATGTACCCCTGGCGGAGGCGGTGGTATCTTCGGACAAATCCGGGTTTGATGTGCTTCCATCCAATGCTGACCTGACCGCTGCTGAGGTGGGGCTGATGAATGCACCCATGAAGGAGAAGCGTCTGAGTCTGGCGCTGGCTCCGGTGCGGGACAGGTACGACTATATTCTCATAGACTGCCCGCCTTCTCTGAACATGCTTACATTGAATGCGCTGGTGGCCTCTGATGGGGTAATCATACCCTTGCAGTGTGAGTACTACGCCCTGGAAGGACTCACTTCATTGCTGGATACCATTCGCCAGATTCAACAGAGCCGTAATGCCGACCTGGAGATTGAAGGAATCCTGCGTACTATGCACGATCCAAGAAATAACCTCTCCAATGATGTATCCAGCCAGCTTATCTCGCATTTTAATGAGCTGGTGTTCCGTACCGTTATTCCCAGGAATGTGCGGATTGCCGAGGCCCCGAGTCATGGTCTGCCAGTAATGGCTTATGATAAAACCTCCCGTGGTGCCATCTCATACCTGGCCCTGGCGGGAGAATTTCTGCGTCGAAACGAACAGCGAAGTGTAACGGCCGTCTGATTAATCAGGCGACATGTTGATTTAGGAAGCTCTGAATAAGTCCATCCAGGACTTATCAGAGCATGGAAAGTAAAAATTGTGATTTTTACTTTCCTTCATTTTTAAGTGCCTGTAGCGCTTAAAAATGGCAGCACGTCCTTGTGCTGCAGGAACCTCTTAGATAATGAGGTTCCTTATTTTTATCTTTTGAGTTGGAACTGACAGATGGCAGCAAAAAAGCGAGGGCTGGGACGAGGCCTTGATGCTCTTCTAGGTGGGGCTTCAATCTCCGAGGATAAGCCAGAAAAAAGCAGCGGCAAGCAGACCCAGAATATCAATACCCTGCCGGTAGATGTGATCGAGCGCGGCCGCTATCAGCCAAGGCGTGACTTCAATCCAGAGAGTTTGCAGGAGCTGGCCGATTCCATTGCCGCCCAGGGTGTGGTGCAGCCAATAGTGGTTCGTCCTATAGAGCAGGAAGGTCGTTATGAGATTATCGCCGGTGAGCGACGCTGGCGTGCTTCGCAACAGGCAGGGTTGGATGAGATTCCTGTAGTTATACGGGATGTGCCGGATCAGACCGCCATGGCCATGGCGTTGATTGAAAACATTCAGCGCGATGATCTCAACCCGTTGGAAGAGGCACAGGCACTACACCGGTTATTGAATGAGTTTGAGCTTACACATCAGAAGATTGCCCAGGCCGTTGGTAAGTCCCGTACCACGGTAACCAATCTGTTACGGTTACTGGATCTGAACAGCGACGTCAAAGAGTATATCGATACTCGCAAACTGGAAATGGGCCATGCCAGGGCGCTGCTTGGGTTAAAGGATCAGGCCCAGAGTGATGCTGCCCGCCAGGTAGTCAACCTGGGACTTTCGGTGCGTGAGACAGAAAGATTGGTGCGCAGGCAGTTGGGGGAGGGCAAGGAGAAGGCGCCGGCCAAGAGCACACAGGTAGAGGATCCAAACGTGCGTCGTTTGCAGACAGATCTATCAGATAAGCTGGGCGCCAAGGTCAAGATCCAGCAGGCAGCATCCGGCAAGGGGAAGCTGGTAATCGCGTATAACAGCCTGGATGAGCTGGAGGGTATACTGGAACATTTCCAGTGATTAATAGGGGTATTTAGAGAGTTTTATTGCTTAAAAGAGCGATAATTTCTATAAAAGAAGAGCGAGATTCCCAAGCGGGAATAAAATTATAAATTTATTCGCATATTGATTGACCTTATCATTTAAAAACATTATAGTTCGCCACCTGATGCGGGGCGTCTCTATGGAGGTGGGGTATTACCGACTCTTCAAGAACGACTCTGATAGGCAAGGAAATAGCCGAACGAATAGTCTTGGCTCAACTGGCACTCTGTCTGCTTGTTTTTGTTACCTTATGGGCAGTGAGTTGGGTACACGCCTATTCCGGCGTAATTGGCGGTGGCATTGCTGCAATAACCAATGCTCTGTTTGCCAGTAAGGTATTTATACGGTACCGGGCACAGAATCCGGCCAAGCTGTTCTCTAGCATGTATTACGCAGAGATACAGAAACTGTTTTTTACCGCCGTGTTATTTGCATCAGTGATAATTTGGTTTGATGTTTTGAGTTATGGCGCCTTGTTTGGGAGCTATCTACTCATACAGATAGTGCCAATATTTGTTTTTCATTTTAAAGTTATTT
The DNA here is from genome assembly GCA_028278145.1 of Chromatiales bacterium. Taxonomy (GTDB): domain Bacteria; phylum Pseudomonadota; class Gammaproteobacteria; order Chromatiales; family Chromatiaceae; genus JAAGZL01. Next base: position 27,149 of record JANQEV010000132.1, read on the forward strand.
GATAAAGAAGCGCTGGGAAACCCTTAATGGCTGGCGATACGCTGACTTCTGCTGAATATATAAAGCACCATCTGACAAACCTTACCTATGGCAAGCTGCCGGACGGCACCTGGGCCTGGGCACATGATGCTGCTGAGGCAAAATCCATGGGCTTTATGGCCATCCATGTGGACACCATGTTGTGGTCTATAGGATTGGGCGTACTCATGCTTTATGTATTACGCCGGGTTGCAGTTAATGCTACTTCAGGCGTCCCTGGCGGCCTGCAGAATTTTTTCGAGTCGTTGGTGGAGTTTATCGACGACACCGTACGCGGCTCTTTCAAGGCCAAAAATGATCTGGTAGCACCGCTGGCCCTTACCATCTTTATCTGGATCTTCCTGCAAAACCTCATGGATCTGGTTCCGGTGGACTTGATTCCTTATCTGCTGGGAGACCATGGTCTGGGTATAGCCCATTTTATGAAGATAGTGCCCACTACCGATCCCAATGCAACCTTTGGTATGGCCTTTGGCGTCTTCTTCCTGGTGCTCTATTACAGTGTAAAGATAAAGGGCCCTGGAGGTTTTGCCGGTGAACTCACACTGCAGCCATTCAGCTCTGACAATATGATCGTGCAGGTTATTTTTATACCAATTAACTTTATTCTGGAGTTCGTCGGCCTGGTCGCCAAACCTATCTCACTGGCACTGCGACTATTCGGCAACATGTACGCAGGTGAAATGATCTTTATTCTGATCGCCTTGATGTACAGTGGTGGCATCGCCCTGGGTCTTTTTGGTGGTGTACTGCAGCTGGGCTGGGCTCTGTTCCACATACTAATAATTACCCTGCAAGCTTTTATTTTTATGACATTGACTATTGTTTACTTGGACTTAGCGTACCAGGAACACTAGCTTTATTTATTCTGCTTAATTTAACTACCGTACTATATAAACTGGAGACCAAAATGGACCAAGCACTTCTGTACATCGCCGGCGCAATCATGATGGGCTGTGGAGCCCTGGGTGCTGCAATAGGCATCGGCGTTCTAGGAGGCCGCTTCCTTGAAGGTGCAGCTCGTCAACCTGAACTTATCCCACTGCTCCGGACACAGTTCTTTGTTGTAATGGGTCTGGTTGACGCCGTGCCAATGATCGCTGTAGGTCTGGCCATGTACATTCTGTTTGCTGTTGTCGGTTAATCCGCTTTGACAGTTACAGAAGCAATCATTATCTCGTTCAACTCAAGGTAATTCCCGGATGAATATAAATCTGACTATGTTTGGTCAGCTCATTTCCTTTGTGATCTTCGTGTGGATCACAATGAAATTTGTCTGGACTCCGATCATGGCGGCGCTCGAAGAGCGTAAGAAGGAGATGGCTGACGGTCTAGCTGCGGCAGAACGTGGGCAACATGAGCAGGAGCTGGCTAAGAACCGGGCCAGACAAGTTCTGCATGAAGGAAAAGAGCAGGCAGCCGAGATCGTCTCTCAAGCCCATAAGCGCGCAGCTGAGATTGTGGATGAGGCAAAAGAGAATGCTCGTGCCGAAGGTGCCCGTATCCTGACCGCCGCCAGAGCGGATGTGGACCAGGAAGCGCTGAAGGCACGGGAGCAGTTACGTGAGAAGGTTGCTGAGTTGGCGGTATTGGGTGCGCAGAAGATTCTGCAGAGAGAGATCGATGCAGAGGCGCATAAAGATATTGTCACCAACCTGACCGAGCAGATCTAATCACTATGGCTGGAGACGCACTTACTATAGCCCGCCCCTATGCAGAGGCAGTTTTTACCCGGGCCAACGAGACAGAGTCGCTCGATAAATGGACCGGGATTTTGGAACTGCTGGCTGCAGTGGTACAGGATCCGTCTGTGGCGGGAGCTATATCCAACCCTCTGTTCGAAAAGACCGATCTGACCAAACTGTTGTTGGATATCGGCGGTGACAACCTCAGCCCGGAAGCACAAAATTTGGTGCATCTTCTGGTAGAAAACGGACGTCTTACCGTGTTACCGGAGATTGCTACCCTGTATGAAAAACTCAAGGCAGAGAGCGAGAAGACACTGCAAGTACATGTACGCTCTGCCTACGAAATTACACCGGACCAGGAACAGCAGCTGGTTGCGGGTCTGAAGCGCAAGCTTGGTCTTGATGTGAGCATTACCAGCGAACAAGATCAGGAATTAATCGGCGGCGTCCATATCCGCGCCGGTGACCTTGTTATCGATGGCTCCGTCAAGGGAAAAATCGAGCAATTAGCCAACGAATTGGGAATCTAAGCGAGAAGCCACCATGCAACTCAATCCATCTGAGATCAGTGAACTGATTAAAAATAAGATCGAGAAATTCGATCTCAAAACCGAAGCCCACGATGAGGGAACGGTTATAAGCCTGACTGACGGCATCGCCCGTATCCATGGTCTGCAAGATGCCATGTCATACGAGATGCTGGAGTTCCCCGGTAACACCTTTGGACTGGCTCTGAACCTGGAGCGGGATTCTGTTGGTGCGGTGGTGCTGGGTGAATACAAACACCTGTCAGAGGGTGACCCAGTGAAATGTACCGGTCGCGTACTTGAGGTTCCCGTTGGTGAGGGTCTTCTGGGTCGCGTGGTTGACTCCCTGGGTAACCCGTTGGATGGCAAGGGACCGATTGAATTCGATGAGACTTCACCCATCGAAAAGGTCGCTCCCGGTGTTATCACCCGTAAATCGGTAGACCAGCCGGTACAGACCGGACTCAAAGCCATTGATGCCATGGTGCCAATCGGTCGTGGTCAACGTGAGCTGATCATCGGTGACCGTCAGACCGGCAAGACCGCAGTGGCTATCGATGCCATCATTAACCAGAAGGGTACCGGCGTTAAGTGTATCTACGTAGCGGTTGGACAGAAGGCTTCTTCCATCGCCCAGGTTATGCACAAGCTGGAAGAGCACGGCGCTCTGGAGCACACCATTATCGTGGCCGCTCCTGCTGCTGACTCTGCAGCCATGCAGTTCATCGCACCATACTCCGGATGCACCATGGGTGAGTACTTCCGGGATCGCGGCGAAGACGCACTGATTATCTATGATGATCTCACCAAGCAGGCCTGGGCCTACCGTCAGGTATCCCTGTTGTTGAAACGTCCACCAGGACGTGAGGCCTATCCGGGTGACGTATTTTATCTGCACTCCCGTTTGCTGGAGCGTGCAGCCCGGGTAAACGAGGCATTCGTAGAGCAGGCAACCAACGGTGAAGTTACAGGTAAAACCGGATCGCTAACCGCGCTGCCTATTATCGAGACCCAGGCGGGTGACGTATCGGCTTTCGTACCCACCAACGTGATCTCCATTACAGATGGTCAGATCTTCCTGGAGTCTGACCTGTTCAACGCCAACATCCGACCTGCGATCAACGCCGGTCTCTCCGTATCACGTGTAGGTGGTGCCGCACAGACCAAGGTGATCAAGAAGCTGGGTGGTGGTACCCGTCTGGCACTGGCACAGTTTCGTGAGCTGGCTGCTTTCTCCCAGTTTGCTTCTGATCTGGATGAGGCCACTCGTAAGCAGTTGGAGCGTGGTGAGCGGGTAACCGAACTGATGAAACAGCCGCAGTACTCTCCATTGTCGGTGGGTGAGATGGCCATCTCCCTGTTCGCAGCCAACGAAGGCTATCTGGACGATGTGGAAACCAACAAGATTGTGGACTTCGAATCTGCCCTGCAAGGTTTTATCAAGAGTAGTCATGGAGATCTGCTGGATACCATTAATAATTCCGGTGACTACAATGCCGGGATTGAAGAAGCCCTTCACAATGCGTTGAAGGATTTCAAGGCCAACCACGCCTGGTAACAGGCTGCATAGGTACTTAAGGGTTTAATATGGCAGGCGCGAAAGAGATACGCACACAGATTGCAAGCGTCAAGAATACGCAGAAGATCACGCGTGCTATGGAGATGGTGGCAGCGTCCAAGATGCGCAAGGCACAGGAGCGCATGAAGGCGCCACGTCCTTATGCAGACAAGATGCGCAAAGTAATCGGACATCTGTATCACGCCCATCCCGAGTATCACCACAGCTTCCTGATGGAACGCGAGGTGCAACGGGTTGGTTATATCGTTATCTCATCGGATCGTGGTTTGTGCGGTGGCCTGAATAACAATCTGTTCCGGATGCTGGTTAAGGATATAAAACGTTATCAGGATAGTGGGATAAAGGTTAATTTCGTCACAATCGGTAAAAAAGCCCTGGGTTTTTTCCGCCGTGTGGGCGGCCAGGTGTTGGGTGAAATCACTCAGCTGGGAGATGCCCCCCATTTTGAAGATTTGATTGGCCCGGTGAAGGTTATGCTGGATGCCTACGAGGCGGGAGAGATTGACCGCATCTATCTGGCCTCTAACGTGTTTGTAAATACTATGACTCAGCAACCCACGGTACAGCAGTTAGTGCCTGTCGTGGGTGAGATGGACGAGAGTATGAAGCATCACTGGGACTATATATATGAGCCGGATTCTAAAGAGGTACTGGATGGTTTGCTTAACCGGTACATAGAATCTCAGGTGTTTCAGGGAGTAGTGGAAAATGCCGCCTGTGAACAGTCGGCTAGAATGGTGGCAATGAAATCAGCATCTGATAACGCTGGTAATTTGATAGATGAGTTACAGCTGATCTATAACAAGGCGCGTCAGGCTGCCATTACCCAGGAGATATCGGAGATTGTAAGCGGCGCGGCCGCGGTCTGATCATAGTAGTTCAGTTTACAGTTTTAATGCGTCGGGTCCGTCCCGGCATATATGCAAAGATTTGATATAAAGAGGAACCGCAAATGAGTTCGGGAAAAGTGGTGGAAATCATCGGCGCTGTAGTCGACGTTCAGTTCCCCATGGGCGAAATGCCTAAGGTCTACGACGCACTTAAGATTGATGATGTAGACCTGACCCTTGAGGTTCAGCAACAGTTGGGTGACGGAGTTGCTCGGTCAATCGCCATGGGATCAACCGACGGGCTGAAGCGTGGTGTAAACGTGTCCAATACCGGGATGCCAATAACCGTACCTGTGGGTCAGGGCACACTGGGTCGCATTATGGATGTGCTGGGCAACCCGGTGGATGATGCCGGTCCGGTAGAGACCGAAGATGCCATGCCTATTCACCGTCTGCCACCTGCCTTTGAAGAACAGGCTACCTCCACTGAGGTTCTGGAAACCGGTATCAAGGTTATTGACCTGATCATGCCCATCGCCAAAGGCGGTAAGATTGGCCTGTTCGGGGGTGCGGGTGTAGGTAAGACCGTTACCCTGATGGAACTGATCCGTAACATTGCTGTTGAGCACTCAGGCTTCTCGGTATTTGCTGGAGTAGGTGAGCGTACCCGTGAGGGCAACGACTTCTACCACGAGATGGAAGAGGGCGGCGTTCTGGATAAGGTAGCCCTGGTATATGGCCAGATGAATGAGCCTCCTGGTAACCGTCTGCGTGTAGCCTTGACCGGCCTGACCATGGCTGAGTTTTTCCGTGATGAGGGTCGCGACGTTTTGATGTTCGTAGATAACATCTACCGTTACACCCTGGCCGGAACCGAGGTGTCAGCACTGCTGGGTCGTATGCCATCTGCTGTAGGTTATCAGCCTACCCTGGCAGAAGAGATGGGTGTACTGCAGGAGCGTATTACTTCTACCAAGACCGGTTCCATTACATCCTTCCAGGCCGTGTACGTACCTGCGGATGACTTGACCGATCCATCACCAGCTACCACCTTTGCTCACTTGGATGCGACCCTGGTGTTGTCACGACAGATTGCTGAGCTGGGTATCTATCCTGCCGTGGATCCACTGGACTCCACCTCCCGTATTCTGGATCCCAACGTGGTTGGCCAGGAGCACTACGAGGTAGCCCGTGATGTACAGGGTACCCTGCAGCGCTACAAGGAGCTGAAGGATATCATTGCAATTCTGGGTATGGACGAGTTGTCGGAAGAGGATAAGCTGACCGTATCCCGCGCACGTAAGATCCAGCGCTTCCTGTCCCAGCCATTCTTCGTGGCCGAGGTATTTACCGGAACTCCTGGTAAGTATGTCAGTCTGAAAGATACCATCAAGGGCTTCAAGGCCATCGTTGCTGGTGAGCACGATGATCTGCCAGAGCAGGCCTTCTACATGGTAGGTGGCATTGAAGAGGCTGTTGAGAACGGCGCCCAAGGTTAGGGAGAAAATATCATGACCATGACAATCCATGTGGATATAGTCAGTGCAGAAGCTGAGATCTATTCCGGCATTGCAGAGATGGTCTATGCCCCTGCAGAAATGGGTGAAGTGGGTATTGCTCCAATGCACTGCCCACTGGTTACCCATCTTCGGCCAGGTGAGGTTCGGGTTGATCCCGGTAAAGGCAAAGAGATGAAGCATTTCTATGTCTCAGGTGGAATCCTAGAGGTGCAACCCTACACTGTAACCGTGCTTGCAGACACCGCTATTCGGGCGGCAGACCTGGATGAAGCGGCAGCCATTGAGGCCAAGCGACGGGCGGAAGACGCCCTGGCAGGACATGCGGCAGATATGGAATTTGCCAAGGCCCAGGTGGAACTGCAACAGGCTGCGGCCCAGCTGCGTACTATTGAAAGTCTACGCAAGCGTACGTAAGTACTCTTTCAACACGATATTGCCTATTTCAGCGCTTTTGTGGTGTTTCGCGGCAAGGCACTGTGCGTAGGCAATGGCCTTAGTCCTTGTCAAGCACTGTAACGCAGCAGCGGGACACCACAGAAGCGTCCGAAGGATTGACCTGTCAGCGTCCATTACTATGTTGCGCCTCTTATTAAGGACTTAGGCCATTAATTGCGAGGCGCGTCTTGTCCTGAACGCTGACAGACCAACTGAACTAGGAAATATTGTATTGAAAGAGTACAATTCCTCTCTTTTCTTATCCCGGGCCTGCCTGGTCCGGGTACTCTGAATTACAACGGCGGTATCTGATATGTCCAAGGAAACTATCCAACCGGGTAAGTTTGTCTCACTTACCTACACCATCAGCGATTCCGACGGCAATCTGCTGGAGCAGAACGATCTTCCGGTCAGCTACATCCACAGCGGCGATACTGAATTGATCGGTGGTATGGACCGTGCCGTTTTAGGCAAGAGTGCTGGTGATAAGGTGGAGATGACGGTGCCACCCGAAGATGGTTTCGGTGAGTCAGATCCTGACCTGACCTTCACCGATGATATCGAAAACGTCCCGCCCGAGTTTCGGCAGGTAGGTGCTGAGGTGCAGATGCAGAGCGAATCAGGTGATGTGAAGACCTTCTATGTCACCAAGATCGAGAACGGAAAGCTAACCGTGGACGGTAATCACCCCCTGGCCGGTAAAACCCTGACCGTTATCGTCAAGATCCTGGAGGTGCGTAATCCAACTCCAGATGATCTTAATTCAGACCAGGGTCAGGGCGGATTCCCTATCAACTAAGGAACCTACCTAAGTTGCTCCTGGCCCTCTGCGTGTTCGTTCAAAATTTACCAAAAAGAACACCAGATCTCTCCCTGTCTCAGTTATAATGAATGGCTAAAGCCCTGTGTGCTGGTTCTGGACACAGGTACCGGTCTGTTAATTCGATAGTGATGGAGAGTGTATGACGCTAGGTGTAGTAATTCTTGCAGCTGGACAGGGGACGCGCATGCGTTCCAAACTACCAAAAGTGCTTCATCCACTGGCCGGCCGGCCATTACTTGATCATGCAATTCAGGCGGCAAAGCGGCTTTCACCCACGCGTATAGTTGTGGTCTATGGGCATGGTGGGGAGCAGGTTAAAGGTGCCTTTTCCGATCCCGATCTGATTTGGGTGGAGCAGGAAGAGCAACTTGGCACCGGTCATGCTGTTGCCCATGCCCTGCCGGAACTGCAGGATGTAGATCAGATCCTGGTGCTGTATGGAGATGTGCCACTGCTACGTGACCGCACTCTAACTTCACTCACCACTGCCTGCATGTATACTGACCTGGCCCTGTTAACCGCCGCGTTTGAAAACCCCATTGGCTATGGACGTATCGTACGGGATACAGATGGCAGAATTCAGCGTATTGTAGAACACCGGGATGCCACTGCCAGTGAGTTGGAGATCAAAGAGATCAATACTGGAATTCTGATCGCCAAACGCGAATCCCTGTCAGGATGGGTGGAGCGGTTGGACAACAGCAACTCCCAGGGTGAATTCTATCTTACCGACGTGGTAAGCCTGGCAGTAGCCGATGGGGTTAGCGTGCAGTCATCTCAGCCGGAAGATCTGGATGAGGTAGCTGGAGTCAATGACCGGGCACAGCTCGCTCATTTAGAGCGGCGCTTTCAGGAGTGGCAGGCAGACCGGTTGATGCGTAAGGGGCTCAGTCTGCGCGACCCGAACAGATTTGATCTGCGTGGCAACCTCGCATTTGGCCAGGATGTAACCATTGAGGCCAATGTCTTGTTGGAGGGTGAAATTCACCTGGGTGATAACGTCGCCATCGGTGCTAACACCGTAATCCGCAACTGCAGGGTTGGGGATGGAGTGGTGATCCGTGAAAACTGCGTACTGGAGGATGCGGTGATCGGGGTTGATTGTACCATCGGTCCTTTTACCCGCATTCGGCCCGAAACCGAACTGGCGAACAATGCACACCTTGGTAACTTTGTTGAGATCAAGAAATCCCAGGTTGGAACCGGCAGCAAGATCAACCATCTTACCTATGTGGGTGACAGCACTATCGGCAGTTCTGTCAACGTGGGTGCTGGTACTATCACCTGCAACTATGATGGTGCCAATAAGCATCGTACCCTGATTGGAGATGGGGCCTTCATCGGTTCCAACAGCAGTCTGGTGGCACCTGCTGAAATTGGGTCCGGGGCTACTATTGGCGCCGGCTCCACCATAACCGGCAAGGCACCGGAAGATACTCTTACCCTCAGCCGGGCCAAACAGATGTCTATCAAGGGATGGAAACGGCCAGTCAAGAAGCCGAAGGAGTAACAGTATGTGCGGTATTGTGGGGGCCATAGCCAATGACCAAGTTGCGCCAGTATTACTGGATGGCCTAAAGCGCCTCGAATACCGTGGCTATGATTCAGCCGGCATAGCAATCCATGCTGGTGATGGCGAACTGAACCGCATCCGCTCCGTAGGGAAGGTGTCACAATTGCAGGAGCTGCTGGACAGCTCACCCCTGGAAGGGGTAATGGGAATTGCCCATACCCGCTGGGCGACCCACGGCATGCCAGCCGAGCGCAATGCCCATCCCCACATGAGTGGAGAACGGGTAGCTGTAGTTCACAACGGCATCATTGAAAATCATGCCGAACTGCGCAGCAGTCTCGAAGGCATGGGATTCAGATTTACCTCGGACACCGATACCGAGGTGATTGCTCATCTTCTGGCCAGTATGCTGGACCAGGGCATGGATCTTCTGGATGCAGTACGGGAAACCGTAAAACGTCTGGTTGGCGCCTATGCCTTGGCGGTTATGAGCCCGGATGACACTGAGCGTCTGGTGGTGGCGCGGGCCGGCAGTCCCCTGGTGGTGGGAGTGTCGGACAGCGGCAACTATGTGGCCTCGGATGTGTTTGCCCTGCTGCCGGTAACCAGACAGTTTCTGTTCCTGGATGAAGGAGATGTAGCCGAGGTTCGCCGTAGCGGAATAACCATTTACGACCAGAACCAGAACCAGGTGGAACGTCCCCAGCATGAGTCCAGTCTCACGGCATCCAATTCTGAGAAGGGTCCTTATCAGCATTACATGCTGAAGGAGATCTTTGAGCAACCAGCGGTGATTGCCGAGACCCTGGAGGGGAGGATTCATCAGGGACGTCTGCTGGAAGAGAGCTTTGGACACGAGGCCAAGGTCCTGCTGGATAAGGTACAGTCAGTACATATCATCGCCTGTGGCACCAGCTTTCATGCCGGGGCAGTAGCACGCTACTGGCTGGAGGAGATAGGTATCCCCTGTAACGTGGAGGTAGCAAGTGAGTTTCGCTACCGTAAGAGTGTGGTACCGGATAATACCCTGTTTCTCACCATCTCCCAGTCGGGAGAGACAGCCGATACCCTGGCAGCCCTACGCGGTGCCAAGGATTCAGGCTACCTGGGCAGCCTGTGTATATGTAACGTCCCGGAGAGTTCTCTGGTGCGGGAGTCCGATGTAGCCCTGATGACCCGGGCCGGGCCCGAAATCGGAGTGGCTTCCACCAAGGCATTTACCACCCAGCTGGTGGCGCTACGTCTGTTGGTTTTGGCACTGGCGCGACGTCGGGGTATGAGCTCGGAGCAGGAAAAGCAATTGGTGGATGAGCTGCACGCCCTACCACGCCAGGTGGAGGTGGTGCTAAAGCTGAGTGATGATATAAAGCAGATGGCACAGGCGTTTGCCAACAAACACAACGCTCTGTTCCTGGGTCGTGGCACCTTCTATCCGGTGGCCATGGAGGGGGCGCTCAAGCTCAAAGAGATTTCCTATATCCATGCCGAGGCGTACCCGGCGGGTGAACTAAAACATGGCCCGCTGGCCCTGGTGGATGCCGACATCCCAGTGGTTTGCGCATTGCCGGATGACCCACTGTTGGAGAAGGTACTATCCAATCTGCAGGAGGTGCGAGCCCGTGGCGGTGAGCTGTTTCTGTTTAGTGATCAAACGGTTTCAATTGATCTGGATAACTACCAGAACCTTACGCTTTCGGATATTTGTCCCACCACGGCACCCATTGTTTACAGTATACCTCTTCAATTGTTGGCCTATCATGTGGCAGTATTGAAGGGTACTGATGTAGATCAACCACGAAATCTGGCAAAATCGGTTACGGTCGAATAGAGAGGAGCTGCAAATTGGATATCAATAAGCCAATGCAAAACATCTCTGAAAAAGAACGGGAAAATCCGCGAGACAGGGCAAACACTAGTAAGGCTGACACCTGGCAATCCTATACTGCAGCTACCGCAGTATTGCTGTCATGTCTGCTTTTAGCTGGCTGCGGCGGCATGTCCAGAACGCCACCGCCAGAAAATGTTGAGAATATCTGCTCCATCTTCAATGAGAAAGAAGGGTGGTATCAGGATGTTCTGGATTCCTCCGAGAAATGGGGGGCACCACCACATGTAATGATGTCCATTGTGCGTTACGAATCCCGTTTCGTAGATAATGCTCGACCGCCCAGGAGGACATTTCTCGGAGTCATCCCACTGACCAGACCCACCACCGCCTATGGCTACTGCCAGGCCGTAAATGGAACCTGGGAGGACTACCTGGAAGAGACCGGTAACCTCAGTGCCGAGCGGATCAACTTTCGCGATGCCATCGATTTTGTCGGTTGGTACACCGACGTCAGTTTCCAAAAGCTTGGTATAGATAAGGCAGACGGCTATAACCAGTACCTGGCCTATCATGAAGGGCACGTGGGTTTTAGTCAGCAGAGTTATCTGAAGAAGGCCTGGTTGATGCGGGTAGCCAAAAAGGTTCAGTACACTTCTGATCTTTATGCGGCCCAGTTGGAAACCTGCCGTGATGAGCTGGAGATGAAACGGGCCCAGGCCAAGGCTACAGCCAAGCTTGCATATTGATTCCTTAGCCCTGTAACTGCAGGTTGTAGAGTTGATTGTGTAGAAGATTTGTCAGATGAATGAAAAACAGGCCGCTAGATTTGAACGCTTTTCCGAAAACTGCCCAGACTGCGGTGGTACTGGGGAGTTTGAGCGCTTTTATGGTGGAGGGGTCTACCCTTCGACTATCGATTGTGAAAAGTGTCTCGGTAAAGGCCGGCTGGGAAATTGCACCAGTTGCGATGGTACCGGTGTCATTGTAACCAAGGGAGTGCCTCCAACTGAAGAGCCCTGCCAGGCCTGCCATGGTATTGGTGCCATCGGTGATTGCCCAGACTGTGGCGGTACCGGGACCCTCTCTGGAGATGCTGACAAGGAGTGTCCCAGCTGCGATGGTTATGGTTTCAAACGCAGTTAGGTTTTAGCTACAGTTGTCCTAACATCCAAAACGGCTCCTTAGGAGCCGTTTTTATATGTGCGCATGCTGGATTCTCCAGTCTCTCTTGATATAAACCACAATGCCTGTGCGGGTATTGACAGCTATCAATGACTCAGAAAATCACTATATGCTAATGTTCACCCAATTACTTGGTTTTTGCAGCCAAGGTAACTGCCATCCGTTTGGGGAAGCCATAGGTTCCGGACATGATGCAACATGTAGCCACAGTTTCAGATACTGGAGTTTCAGCTCAAGAGCTGAGGCAGCACCGTATCCGGCTGCGTGACGGTTATGATGGAGATCTGGATCAGATTTTGCGTGCCTATCTGGAATATCTGCAGTCTCAATTGTTGGGTGTTAAGGCTGATATGGATATCGGTCAGGTTCAGGAGATGCTGCTTGAGATCTCTTCTGTAGTTCAGACTGGCAAGGTAAAGGATAGGAAGGAAGAGTTTAGAGTCTTTGTAAATGGGCTGGTAGATATCTATCGTAATGGATTGTTGGGGCAGGGCAGTGAGCATTTCCATCATACAGTGGTGGATTATGCGGAACTTCTAAAGTCCATCAGTGGTGAGTTTCCTGAGCATGATTACGATGAGGCGCTACAGCAACTCTTCCTCTACATGAACCGGATGTTCGAGCGTCAGCAGAAAGAGTGGGTTGAGATATTGAATAGTATTGTTTCCATGCCTGAGACTATTGGCCTGGTACAACTGCAAAAGTGTAAATGCTATCCACTAATCAGGGAGTGGGTTGAGGGCGGAGTCCAGAACCTGTTCCAGATCCGTAATGATCTCCAAGCCATGGTACGTAAGTTGGATATGCGTGAGCAACTAGTCCAACAACAATTAGTACGTCTACAGAACTCTTATCAGAACCGAAGAAGAGCTGGTAACCTGTATCATCTGAGGCAGGGAAAGACGGCCAGGGCCTTGGTGCTGTTACGCCGCAAGCTGGTAGCCATACAAGGCGAGGCGGTGGAAAAGAGACAGCTAGTCGGTGTAGTGGATGCCAACATCCAGGAATTTCAGGATCTCATGGCAGCGGCCAGACGTGCTTTTTTTATGCACCTGGTGCCAGTCTGTCCTGCACAGTGGGGATCATCCCAAGTTCAACAGCACCCAACCTTCACATGGAGCTCTGCCAAGGCAGTAACTGCTATCGATCTGCAGAACGCATCCTCTTAGAGCTTGATTCTCTCCCTATGCTGCTGTCTGCAGTTGCAGACTGACGTCTATTTACCCCAACTCGTGCAGCTAGCCATTTTTTTAGGGTCATGCCCTGATAGAATGGACCCATGGATGTTTCACATATTCTAGATGGCCTGAATGAGGCCCAGCGTGAGGCCGTAACTGCGCCCACGGGCAGTACTCTGGTACTGGCAGGGGCGGGTTCCGGTAAGACTCGGGTGCTGGTGCACCGTATCGCCTGGTTAACCGGGGTGGAAGGTGCCATGCCCTGGAGCGTGTTGGCGGTAACCTTCACCAACAAGGCCGCCCGTGAGATGCGCCATCGCATTGAACATCTACTGGGTCAGCCGGTGGGTGGCATGTGGGTGGGGACATTTCATGGCCTTGCCCATAGACTACTGCGGGCCCACTGGCAGGATGCTGGTCTGCCCAAGGCGTTTCAGATCCTGGACTCGGATGACCAGCATCGTCTGATCAAGCGCCTCATCCGCGAGATGAATCTGGATGATGCCAAGTGGCCTCCGCGCCAGGCCCAATGGTTTATCAACTCCCAGAAGGATGAAGGTCGCAGAGCCCAGCACCTGGATGATGGTGGTGATCACTATCAACGGCAGATGATTGCTATCTACCGGGCCTACCAGGAGGCCTGTGACCGTTCCGGGGCAGTGGATTTTGCCGAACTACTGTTGCGGGCGCATGAGTTGTTACGGGAGCGGGCGGATATCCTGCACCACTACCGGGAGCGCTTTGCCCATATCCTGGTGGATGAGTTTCAGGATACCAACTCCATCCAGTATGCCTGGTTAAGGATGCTGTCGGGAGAGCGCAATAATCTGTTCGTAGTGGGCGATGATGATCAATCCATCTATGGTTGGCGTGGGGCCAAGGTGGAGAACATTCGCCATTTTCAGCGCGACTATCCCAATACGGCCATGGTGCGCCTGGAACAGAACTACCGCTCCACGGGTAACATCCTGCAGGCGGCCAATGCCGTAATCTCCAACAACCCGTCGCGCCTGGGGAAAAATCTGTGGACCGACGGTGATACGGGCGATCCGGTGCGGGTTTATGCCGCCTTCAATGAGGTGGATGAGGCGCGCTTTGTCATCAGCCGCATCAGTGATGCCATCGACAGCGGACAGCGGCGTACCGATATCGCCATTCTGTATCGTACTTCGGCCCAGTCACGGCTGTTTGAAGAGGCCCTGTTGCAGGCTGCCATTCCCTACCGGGTCTATGGCGGGTTGCGGTTCTTTGAACGGGCCGAGATTAAAGACGCCTTGGCCTACATGCGGCTGGTATCCAACCGGGATAGTGATCCCGCTTTTGAGCGTGCAGTGAATCAGCCGCCACGTGGCATTGGCCCGCGCACCCTGGATGCGCTACGTGCCCATGCGCGGGATTTTGGCTGTTCCCTGTGGCAGGCCATGGAGGATTTGCTGAAAGGTGGTCAAATGGCGGCCCGCGCCGCCAATGCCCTAAAGGGTTTCCGGGAGCTGATTGAGGAGTTGACCCTGGAGACTGCAGATATGCAGCTGGCAGATCTGGTGGCACAGGTACTAAACCAGAGTAGGCTGGCGGAGCATTTTAAGAAATCGCGGGACGGTAAAGGTCAGGACCGGATTGAAAACCTGGAGGAATTGGTGAATGCAGCGCGTCAGTTTGACGACATATCCATGGATTTAGAGCAGGCGGATAATATAGCTGCTGGGTCTGAAGCACTGGAGGAGATGAGCGAGCTGGATGCATTTCTATCTCATGCCGCATTGGAGGCGGGGGAGACCCAGGCCGGGGAGTATGAGGAGAGTGTGCAGCTCATGACCCTGCATTCGGCCAAGGGTCTGGAGTTTCCGCTGGTGTTCCTGGCTGGTATGGAGGAAAACCTGTTTCCGCACCGTATGTCCGCCGAAGAGCCGGGTCGCCTGGAGGAAGAGCGCCGGCTCTGCTATGTGGGTATCACCCGCGCCATGGAAAGACTGGTGATGACCTACGCCGAAACCCGTCGCCTGCATGGTATGG
>JANQEV010000060.1 GCA_028278145.1 Chromatiales bacterium
AGCAGCTTTAACTGGTTTGCTCCAGAAACCAGGTCGCAATCGTTGAGCCAAGGCGAAACACAAAAGTCACCCGGCGGTTAGACAAGATAATAGTTGCACAAAAATGCAATTGACCTAACCCAGCGTAGCTAGAGCCCCATCTCCTTCCAGCGCTTCTCAAGTCGTTTTAAGGAGATGGGGTACTCTGTCTTCAGCTCCTGGGCAAACAGGGAAACTCGCAGTTCCTCAAAGGCCCAGCGCATTTCTTCTATGCGCTCGTCAACCTTTTGGTTTTTGCGGCACTTCTCATCCCATCCCCGCCACTGCTGATACAACCCCTGCATCTCACGGACTCTCAGCTGATCACGAGCAGCGGCGTGGGCCAGTTTTTCCAGGCGAAGAGTAATGGCCTTTAGATAGCGCGGCAGATGCTGCAACTGGGAATATGGTGTCAGTTGCAGGAAACCACGAAACACCAGCCGGTCTAACTGCTGGTTGATATCGGTTACTGAACTCATCCAGTTAATCCTGTTGGATTTGGCCAGTAGTTTTCTCACCTGCTGATATGCATCCAGGATCTCCTGCACCAGTACGACCACATCCTCTGCCACACTCATCAAGCGACCTTTGCACTCTGTGATCCGAGCCTGGAACTCTTGTGTGTTATGCAGGGATGGCTTCCCTTCTATAAAGGTGAGGTCCACCACCAGGGCTACCAGTTCCGCCTGCAGATCAGGCTTGGCTTTGGAAGCATACCCATCTGGTGCCTTGGCAGCATTCGTATACTGCAAACGCATCTTCTCCAGGCCCGGTAGATTTTTTTTCAGATAACGCATGTCCTTGGCCAGCCTGAGCATGAACAGGCGGCGCAGTCCTGCCCGCATGGCCCGTTCCGCATTGGGCCTGGAGTCCATGACTCTTAAAGCGACACTGTCACCCTCATCCACCAGGGCGGGAAAACCAGTAAGCTTTATGCCACCACGCTCCAGTTGCACCGATTCCTTTAACTCTCCAAAATCCCAATCGGTCAGACCCTCCTGTTCCAGGCCACTTGCAGCCAACGGTTGGACTGGCGCAGTTTCACCACTGGCATAACGTCTGCGCAGCTGCGACAGATCACGCCCTGTAGCAATAGTCACACCCTTATCGTTCACCACCTGGTAATTCATCCGCAGGTATTCCGGCACTGTCGCTTCATCCCAGGCATCTTCTGGTACATGCACACCGGTCATGGCCTTGAGCTGCTCTCCCAACTCACGTACCAGTGGTTTATCTGATGGCTGCATGGTCTTCAGACAGGCATCTGCATATTCAGGGACCGGAACAAAGGATTTTCGCAGTTGCTTTGGCAAGCCGCGCATCAGGGCGATGATCCGCTCACGCAACAACCCAGGAACCAGCCATTCACAGCGCTCTTCGGTCACCTGATTCAGCACCGCCTGGGGTATCTTCAGGGCTACCCCGTCACTCTCTTGACCGGGTTCGAAGTGGTAGACAAGGGGAAGCTGCATGCCATTGAGATCCAGGTTGTCTGGGAAGTCACTGTCACTCAGACCAACATCATCCCGTCTGCACAGATCCTTCTCACGCATATGCAGGATCTTTGGCTGGCTGGCGGTGGCCTTACGCAGCCAGCGTTCAAAGTCTGGTGCAGTGTAGATCCCCTCCGGGATACGACGATCGTAGTACTCATAGATAGTCTGCTCATCCACCAGCAGATCCCGCCGTCTCGATTTATGTTCCAGGTTCTGAATATGCTCTAACAATTCCCGGTTGTGGCGCCAAAACTTGGCTCTGGTATGGAAGTCACCCTCCACCAGGGCGAAGCGGATAAATATCTCCCGTGCTTCCACTGGATTGATAGGGCCATAGTTCACCTTGCGACGTGCAATCAGGTTTATGCCAAACAGTGTTACCCGTTCATATGCCCCTACCTGACCCCGTTTCTTCTGCCAGTGTGGTTCCGACCAGCTGCGTTTGACCAGATGACCTGCCACTGACTCCACCCACTCCGGACGAATGGTTGCCACAGTGCGGGCGTAGAGTTTGCTGGTCTCCACCAGCTCCGCTGCCACCACCCACTTGGGTTGTTTCTTGAACAGACCGGAGCCGGGGAAGATATGAAACTTGCTATTGCGTCCTCCCAGGTACTCAGTGTCCTTGCCACTCTTCTTGAATCCAATATTACTTAGCAGGCCAGTAAGCAGGGCCTTGTGAATCTCCTCGTAGCCCGCCTCGGCCTGGTTCTCCTTATATCCCATCTCATGCATCTGGCCCCGTAGTTGATGGTGAATATCACGCCACTCCTGGGCACGGTTCCAGGAGATGAAGCTGTCCCGGCAGTATTGGCGGAACTTGCGCTTGCTCAGGTGATGACGCTGCTCCTGCAGATGGCGCCACAGGTTCAACAGGGTAAGAAAGTCAGACTCCTCATGTTTGTACTGGTGATGGGCCTCATCTGCCAACTGCTGTTTATCCATAGGACGCTCTCTGGGGTCCTGCACGCTCAGGGCAGCACAAATAACCAGCAGTTCATCCAGGCAATGCTCATGGGCAGCACTAAGCAGCATGCGCCCAATACGCGGGTCCACCGGCAGGCGTGCAATCTGGCGCCCGATCCTGGTGACCCGGCGTTCACCATCCACCGCTCCGATCTCCTCCAGAATGCGATATCCATCCTTGATAAGACGTTTGTCCGGGGGATCAAGAAAGGGAAATGATTCAATATCACCAAATTTGAGGATCTTCATCTGCAGGATGACTGAAGCCAGGTTGGTACGCTGGATCTCAGGCTCGGTAAACTCGGCCCTCGCTTCGAAGTTCTCCTCAGAGTAGAGCCGGATACAGATGCCCGCTGCCACTCGGCCACAACGCCCCTTGCGCTGATTGGCACTGGCCTGGGATATGGGCTCCACCGGCAGCCGCTGCACCTTGCTGCGGTGGCTGTAGCGGCTGATGCGGGCAAACCCGGTGTCGATCACATAGCGGATGCCTGGAACAGTGAGTGAGGTCTCTGCCACATTGGTAGCCAGCACTATGCGCCTGTGCCCCCCAGGCTGGAAGATACGGGCCTGCTCCGCTGGTCCCAGTCTGGCATACAGGGGCAGGATTTCAGTCAGATGCATCTTATGCTTACGCAGGGACTCTGCAGTCTCCCGGATCTCCCGTTCACCGCTGAGGAAGATCAGGATATCACCCCGGTCTTTGCAACTTAGCTCATCCACTGCATCCAGTATCGCCTGTTGCATGGAGTCATCACGTTCACTGCTGCCCTCCTCCTGCGCTGGACGGTAGCGCAGTTCCACCGGATAGGTGCGACCAGACACATTGATTATGGGTGCGCCACCAAACTGCTGGGCAAAGTGCTCAGGATCGATGGTGGCGGAGGTGATAATCAGCTTCAGATCCCTACGCTTGGGCAGGAGTTGTTGTAGATAACCCAGCAGAAAATCGATATTCAGGCTGCGTTCGTGGGCCTCGTCGATGATCAGGGTGTCATACTCATTCAGATAGGGATCTTTCTGGATCTCTGCCAGCAGCATGCCATCGGTCATCAGCTTGATATGGCTGTCTGGGCTGACATGATCATGGAAACGCACTTTATAACCCACGCTGGTACCTGGCTCCCGCCCCAGCTCTTTGGAAATACGGCCTGCCAGGGTGCGGGCAGCAATGCGCCGTGGCTGAGTATGACCGATACGCCCATAGACACCACGGCCCAAGGTCAGACAGATCTTTGGCAGCTGGGTGGATTTTCCGGAACCAGTCTCACCACAGATAATGACTACCTGATGGTTGAGAATTAGATCAGCTATCTCCTCCCAACGCTCGGATATGGGAAGCTCTGGAGGAAAATCAGGCTGTGGCAACAGGTCTGATCTGTGCTCTGCCTTCTGTTTGGACTCCTCAATCTGCCGCAAAAGACGTGCAGCATCATCCTCGATCTGTTGCCCTTTTCCAGCCAGGCGTTTTAGCGTACGCAGACGTTTTCGCAGACCATGACGATCCGCAAGCAGGCACTGTTCCAGGTCGCTGTTATCAGGGAGAGAAGGTTGCTTCACAAGGATATTTGTAGCCGTCAGAAAGGGGGGCATGCTACATGATTAATAGTAGATATTAAAATCTGGAATCTGCTCCAATCTGGGCATGAAGTCTATCTGTCAATCAGTTTATTTAATAATTACGCTTTTTTTCACAAAAACCCACCCATATAACTCATTGATTGTACGGATGTTTTAATATTGCGCTATTTAATGCTTCATTTTAATCCTTCTAATGGTTATCATTAATCAAACTAATGTTTATTCGAGACAGCTATGGCATCTTCACCTTCACCCCCCTATTACAAACAGAACCGTCTGAAACAACTCAGGGCCTTCTGTAATGCAGCTCAGACCGAAAGCGTCAGTGAAGCTGCAGAGCGCCTGTTTCTGAGCCAACCCACCGTATCCCTGCAGATTCAAGCCCTGGAGCGTGAATTTGAGACCATGCTATTCGAACGGCGTGGTCCCAAGATCAGACTCACACCTGAAGGCAAGACCCTGTACAAACTGGCGCAACCCTTGATCCAGGGAATAGATGGCCTGCACGAGACCTTTATCGCCAAGTGTGGCTCACTGGAGTCAGGTGAACTGAATATAGCGGCGGGTGAATCAACCATCCTCTATGTACTGCCGGATATCATGCGCGCCTTCTCGGAGAAATACCCCAAGATCAGGATCAAGCTGCAAAACGTTCCCGGCCGTGACGGTATGAACATGATCCGTGGTGATCAGGTGGATTTTGCCGTGGGTTCCATGTCGGAACTGGCAGATGACATCTTTTACCACCCTATAGTCTCCTATAAGACCGTACTGATAACTCCACTGGATCACCCCCTGGCCAACAAGGAGAGTGTAACCCTGCAGGATATCAGCCCCCACGGCCTGATACTGCCACCGCATCACCTCAGCACCTGGCGCATGGTGGACCTGGTATTCAAACAGCACAACCTGAACTACCGGGTAAATCTGGAAGCTGGTGGTTGGGAAGTGATCAAGAAATATGTGGAACAGGGCATGGGTATCTCCATCGTCTCTGATGTCTGCCTCAATGGCGATGAGAAGCTGGCACGCATCCCACTGGATCAGTACTTTCCGGACCGCGGCTATGGTGTTGTGATGCGGCGTGGCAAGTTCCTCTCCCCCCAGTCCAAACGTTTTATCGAGATGATGGTTCCGGACTTCTTCGAAGCACGCGACCTGGCCGAGCAGGAAAGCGGCTAGGGCCTATTGGATTTTAGTGATAACAGGCCCTAAAGTCTGAGCAATGCTATCTGACACAGGGAACCGGCTGTCCCGGTTGATGCCTCCGGTACTTCTGACCACACTGCTCTGCTTTGTGCTCGGAGTGCTGCTGCCACGTCTGCTTCCAGTGGCACCATCTGCGCCTCTGCACCTGATTCTGGCCCTTGGCATCATGCCGCTTATCTTCGCAGCCATGATCTATTTTGTGCCTGTGCTTACCCGGAGTGGAGCACCTGAATCCAGAGTTTTGCTTAACATCTTCGGCGGCCTGCTGGCAGGGGTAATCCTGGCCATAGGCCTGTTTATGATCTTTCATCTCTACCTGTTGGCCGCAGCAGTTGCCCTAGTGACGGTAATAGGACTCTCCCACTGGATGCGGCAACGGGCCAAGCAGACCTTCGGATCTCCCCATCCTGGACTGCTCTGGTATCGACTGGCACTGCTGATGCTGGGGCTGGCCCTGGCTGCCATCATCCTGGGTTTTATCTGGCCGCAACAGTGGCTGGAACTGCGCAGGCTGCACCTGCACCTGAATATCCTGGGGTTTGTGGGTCTGACTACCCTGGGTACTTTGAGAGTTCTGCTCCCCACAGTGGGCGGTTTTCAGGATCAGCAGGCAGGGCCCTGGCTGATGCGGGAATGGCGATTACTGGTTGCAGGCACCATTCTGATAGCTGCGGGAGCGGCATGGCTGCCAAGCATGAGCCTGGCTGGCCTCATTCTTTGGCTAGCACCTTTGACTAAACTGATCCATGACACCTTGTGGCAACAGCGGAATACGCTCTGGCTGGTCAACGGGGCCGCACCATCCCTGGCCATAGCCATCACTGGCCTGATTATCTCACTGCTCATAGGTACTGCCCACGGCATGGGGCGGTTCACAACCACGCACATGTCAGAACTGTTCATCCTGATGTTTCTCATGCCACTGGTAACTGGCGCTGCCACCCACCTGCTCCCCCTGTGGTTATGGCCGGGTGCTCAGGCAGAACAACAGACAGAGTGTCGCCAAATCTTGGGGCGCTTTGCCCTGATACGCAGTCTTCTATTCCTGTTAAGTGGAGTGTTACTGGTTCTGGACCTGACTTGGGCCTGGATTCCTGCGCTATTAGCAATGGTACAGTTTATATCTTTGGTTATCTGGCAGACCATTCACTCCAGGTCCACCCAGTCAATATAAACCCGTACCCAGAGCTAACGCAGCTAGTTACCCAGGGCGAAGGTAAGCACCATCTTCTTATCTTTCAGAATGAGGTTGTCGCGAAACAGTTCCAGACTGATCTCATCACCTGGAGAGCTATCCATCAGGATCAGCTTTAGATCGGTAATTGTCTTGACAACGCTGCCATTGATACTGCGGATCAGATCGTCCTTTTCCACCCCGGCCTTTTTGGCCGCACCCTCAGGAACCAGGCTATCTACTTTTACTCCATCATCGGTCTGGGCCAGGTAAATACCCATAAGTCCTACAGGCGGCAGTTTTTCCCCCGCATCATGTACCAGAAAATCAGCCACACCAGGCTCAGGTGTAAAATCGCTTGCTGGTAGGATAATGGCCCGCTCCCCTGGCATCCTGCGACTAACCCTTTGTGGAATACCAGAACCATGCATCAAGTGCCCACTACCTGCCAATACAACAAGTTGATGCTGTGGATTGGATTGCAGATACTCTGCCGCACGCTCAGCCATTCCTTCATCCCACAATAACTGCACCTCAAGGAAGCGCTCAAACTTCTGCTTGTCAGTGTGAGAGTGCTTTTCATATATGCCTTTCAGGCGTTCATGATAGACCTTGTCCGAATAATCTATCTCAGCCGGAATCTTTGTCTTGTCTTCAAGAGACAGAGCATCAATTCCAGCTTTTGACACCTTGGCAACAATCTCTTGGGATAGATTAAGGGCAATAACCGGGATTCCATGCTCACGGGCAAAAGAGAGTATGGGACGATAGAGCCGGTAATCGAACTTCCAGCGCTCCATCCACTCGGTTTCCCGAATCAGTCCCTTCTCATCCAGTTCGCCCTTGATATAACGATCGATAATCGCCTGAAAAGGTTGTTGAAACTGTTCCATACCGATAGCAATATCTGGATTGATCGCATGCAGGCGACGCACAATCTCAAGCTGGGTCAGATGATGTGCATAGTCGTCATGGGTCTCTCCTACATATATGACTCTGGAAGAGGCAACATTGGAAATCACCTTATCCAGGCCTATGCCTGATCTGAGATCCAGCGCCATTCGCTCAGCAACCTCTGTAAACGCATGCTTCTGGTTTGAGTGCGATCGCTGCAGATCACTTGCCTGGGACACCAAATTCACCTGCAACAGCAGAAATACAGCTACTATCTTTAGAGTTTGTGGATAAGTCATTACGCCTCAATTTACCAAAGTTCTGTTAAACACCCTGTACTGGCCGACAAGAACAACTCCATGCATAAATTCACCCACCTGATGGGTCCGATTGTGTGGACCCTACAGTGTTGCAACTGGTATAAAGTAACAAGAATAATAGATCTGTTAACGCTTACCAGAGGGATAAGTTAAGCATGGACCAGTTTACACAGGTTAGATGGTGTTTTCTGTTATTAGTTCTAACCTGCCTTCCCACCATGGCTGCCACACCGGTACACCATGCGATCACGGTCGACCTTGATCCTGAATCAGGAACCTTGAAGGCAGAAGACGTCATTACCCTACCAGAGGCCACAAAAAGGGTTTCATTTGACCTGCATGCAGATCTGAAACTGAAGCTCATAACTCCCGGGGCAAAGATCATAAACAGATCCAAGAGGCGATCTTCTGTACCCATCAAGCGCTACAAGATAAAACTACCAGCAAAACAGAACAGCCTGCATGTCAGCTACTCTGGCAAGATCCAGCACAAACTGAAAGACGGCTCAAAAAAACAGAGCGGAGGACGGGTTAGCACACCAGGCGTTATCTCACCTCAGGGTGTGTTTTTGAGTATCTCCAGCTACTGGTTCCCGGTACTGAAAAACAGCATGATAAGTTTCAGTCTGGATGCCACTCTGCCAGAAGGCTGGAACAGCATAAGCCAGGGTGAGAGCAGCAAAGAGAATTCCTGGAGTGAGAGCGCCCCCCAGGACGACATCTACCTTATCGCCGGGAAATATCATCGTTACAACTATCCAACAAGTGTAGCCCAAGCCCAGGTGTGGCTAAGAGAGCATGATCCGGAACTGGCAGAACGCTACTTAAAGGCCACAGAAAAGTATCTTGAACTCTATAGTAAACTGCTGGGGCCTTATCCCTACTCCAAATTCGCCCTGGTTGAGAACTTTTGGGAGAGCGGTTATGGCATGCCGTCATTCACCCTGCTTGGACCCCGCGTCATCAGATTCCCCTTTATCCTGCACAGCTCCTACCCCCACGAGATTCTGCATAACTGGTGGGGCAATGGTGTTTTTGTAGATTACAGCACCGGCAACTGGAGTGAGGGCCTCACCACCTACCTGTCTGATCATCTGATCCGGGAACAGCAGGGTAAGGGCTCAGCCTATCGCCGTGACACCCTGCAGAAATATAGGGCTTATGTATCTGATAACAGAGACTTCCCACTAAAAAAATTCCGTGGGCACCATGGATCCAGTAGCCAGGCTGTAGGTTATGGCAAGACAATGATGTTTCTACATATGCTGAGGATGGAACTGGGTGATAAGGAGTTCCTGGATGGAATCCGGCTGTTCTACCAGGATAATCTGCATAAAACAGCGGGGTTTGCAGACCTGCAACGGTCCCTGGAAACAGCATCGGGTAAAAAACTGAGGACACAATTCAAGCAATGGACAGGCCGCAAAGGGGCACCAGCCCTGGAGGTATCTGAATACGATGTAGAAACAGTAGAGGATGGATACAAGTTTTCATTTTCCATTCGCCAGACTCAAAGAGGAAAACCATTCAAACTGCAGGTCCCAGTCCTCATTCAGACCGAGGATGCTTCTGACGTCATCCAACAGACTGTTTCCATGACCAGGCGTGAAGCCCGGGTTACTCTACATCTAAAACATTACCCCATATCCATAATCGTTGATCCGCTGTTCGATCTGTTCCGACGTCTGGATCCAAGCGAGATACCCAGTTCCCTGGGACAGCTGTTTGGTGCCAGACGCAGCTTGGTGGTTTTGCCATCAGAGGCTGAACCTGAAATGCGTGATGCCTATATGGAACTGGCCGACAGCTGGCGCAATCGCTCCAGGCGCATAAGGGTGGTTTGGGATAAAACCATCAAAAACATTCCAAGTAACGGCATGGTTTGGCTCATGGGCAAGGAGAACCTGCTGGCCGATAAGTTCATGCATACTACTATCAGCCTGCCCATATCACTTGGTGACAATGAAGTTAATATTGGAGAAAAACAGTTCCCACTGGATCAGCATAGCTTCGTACTTACCAGCCGCAAGCGAGATACCATAGGTTGGCTGCATGGAAGTTCTACTGCCGCAATTGCTGGACTGGCAAGGAAGACACCACATTACGGGAAATACAGCTATCTGGCATTCACTGGTGACAATCCTGATAATGTCCTAAAGGGACAGTGGCCAGTGGTAAACTCTGTCCTATACCATTCATTACGTCCTGGTGTCCCCAAGCTACAAATCCTGGAGCATCCGCCCCTGAGTGCTCAGATAGAGCATAAATAGCCTTGGCTATGGCAGGTCACTCTTCTGGAACATGTAGTAGCCCAGCCGTGCAGCAGCAGACCGTAGGCCAGAATAAGCGATAGCGTTTCTGGCAAATGGCTGCCATGTCTTGCCGGGAACGCTACGCTTATCCCGGCCTACCCATTGCGAGTACAAAAGAAGTTCAAGTCGGCGCCATTATACTCCGACCCCCTGACGATCCGAATCAGGGCAGGTCACTCTTCTGGAACATGTAGTAGCCTAGTCCTGCTGCTGCAGTCCCGATCAGTACTGGATAGGTCAGAGCATAGATGATGTATCCAACCTGCCCAAAGGTATCCAGGATCACATAGGCCGATGGCCCCAACAGCACCAGCTGCGGGTCGAACAGGATCATGGTCGCGGTACGAAACACCTGCATGGGATTGGACAGTGCGATAGCCACCGCAGTCTCAGCCGGTAGATGTTCTTGAATCATAATTCCCAGCAGAATCAGATCCAGAAACAGCAATAGCGCCAGCCACACCACAAAGGCCGCACCCTGGGCCACATCCGAAGATCTGGCAATGGTGGATATCAGCATGCCTATACCCAGAAAACACCAGGCCAGGGACATCAGCAGGCCGGTATAGTAGAAGAACATCTGCCAGGGTATCTCAACCCCTTTGAAGGCACCCCAGGCCGTAGCACCAGCCATGGCTATCATCACCGGCAGAAACACCATGGCAAAACGGCCGATGATCTTGCCCCAGAACCAGGAGCTAAGGGAGATAGGCAGCGAAAGCAGATACTCGAATACTCCAGCTTCCCTGTCCCCAGCCACTGAGCGCACAGTGGTTATCAAGACAAATATGGGCAGTATGGCCATGGTGAGCTGAATATAAGTAAGCAACAGTCGGGACAGGCCAGTAAACCCCATGATGCGCGATTCCGCCAGACCATAGGCGAACAGCAGCACTACCAGGCCTCCAAACACGGTGGTATAGACCATAAACCAGCGGGCCCGTACGGACTCCACTATATCTGCATAGGCTGTAAGCCAAAGATGTCTCATAATATTATTTTCTGGTTATAAGATGAATTTCAAACTCAACACATTATTAATGTTTATGCTCCATATCGCGCATCTTCAACTGCTCCTTGAGCTTCTCCTGTAGATGTACCCCATGCGTGTTAAAGCGCTTCTCCATCTCCTGGATATGCTGCACAGCCTGCGCATAGTTCAGTCCTCCAGATACAGGGGCAGACTGTGCACCGAGACCATACTCCATGGGCGTTATGCGCC
>JANQEV010000070.1 GCA_028278145.1 Chromatiales bacterium
CGCCTGTTCCAACTGCCATATGGGCTTTGATCACCCGCAGTGGGAGATGTATACCTCATCCAAGCACGGCATTATCTGGGGGATAGAAGGGAACAAGGAAGATGCCCGAGCACCTACCTGTCAGACCTGCCATATGAGTGAGGGTAACCATGAGGTAAGGACGGCATGGGGATTTTTGGGACTACGTATTCCTACCAAAGAGAATGTACTTGCCTTGATCAAGGTGGCTCCGGCACTTAAAGATAATCTCACCAAGCTTGCCAATGCCCTACCCAGTGGCAAATATGATGATCTGGATGATGATCCTCAGTGGACACTGGATCGTGCCCTGATCCTACAAGCAGCCGGTGTTCTGGATGGTAACTTCCAACCAACAAAACGCTTTATTGAGATTGTGGTCCAGGGTCAAACTGCCAGAGGTCCCGAAGAGTTCAATAAAGAACGGGCTAAGATGAAGAAGGTGTGTAATGAGTGCCACTCTATTGGTTATATCAATGACCATATGAAGGCCTCGGATGACATCATCAAGAAGTCTGACCATGTCTACGCCAAGGCTATTTCAGCAGTTCAGGCTCTGTATAAGGATGGCATTCTCAAGAAACCTGAAGGCTGGGAGTATGCCCCTGATCTTCTGCAGTATTACGATGCCAAAACCAGTATTGAACAGGAGTTGTACCTGATTATGCTGGAGCATCGGCAACGTGCCTTCCAGGGTGCATTCCATGTCAGTAATGACTATATGCACTGGTATGGTTGGGCACCGCTGAATACAGCGGTAAACAACATACTGGAAGAGGCTGAGAAATTAAGGGCTGAACACGCCAGGAAAGTAGCTGAGAAGTAGCAAACTTTAGCGAAGGATGAGAAGACGGAAGAGATGTATGGATACTCTCTTCCGTTTTTTCTTTGGAATTAAAGGGTGAGCGTATGCCATGTTTCAGGCTAAGGATTAGATTCCTGTTAATTATCTGTGGTCTTTTACTTGTACCTGTGAGTGCGGTATCACAAGATGCCGGTATCTTTGCTGATCTGGCCACCAGCAAGGGGGTGATCAAACTGCGTCTGTTCTATAAACATGCCCCCATCACGGTTATGAACTTTATTGGTCTGTCTGATGGAACTCAGAAATGGCAGGACGCTACTGGCAAGGAACGCAGTGATCCACTATACCGGAATTTGAAATTTCACCGCACCAGGGATTTTATGATCCAGACCGGCGACCCAACCGGGATCGGCAAGGGTGGTCCTGGTTATGTATTTCCGGATGAATTTCACCCTGACCTCAGTCACTCCAAGGCCGGAATATTATCCATGGCCAATCGTGGTCCCAATACCAACGGCAGCCAGTTCTTTATCACAACCAAACCGGCAAAGTGGCTGGATGACAGATATACCATGTTTGGTGAAGTTGTTTCAGGTATGGATGTAGTAAACAAGATTGTACTGGATGATGCTTTACATCAAATTTCCATTAAACGGATAGGAGAGGAGGCCACTGGCTTCAATATAACCAAGGCCCATGAGTACTCTGAGCAGGTTCTCAAACGACGTCGTGAATTGAATAAGAAACAGTTGCCCAAACAGATTGGGGAACTTGATCCAGAGTTAGTACCACAAAATAGCAAGGCTTCTGCAACCTCCGGTGTGTTCGACTTTATCGTGATAGGGCATACTGAGATGATTAATGTTGAACGATTAGGTATTGACTTCTATTATGATCACAAGGGCGCAATGGATATTGCAGAAAAGCTGGTCCGTATAGCTCGCACCAAAGGGGCAGATTTTACCGCCCTGAAGCAGAAATATTCAGATCTGAGCAGGAAATCAGAACCACGCAAGGTTGAGAATACCCCAGGATTGCCAGCACAACTGAAACGTATTTTTCGCCTTAGATCGGGCCAGGTAAGTAATCCGATTGATCTACCTACAGGGATATATATCTTTAAATGTATCAGCTCTGGATAATTGGTGGGTAAATTGATCAGTAGTAGGGTATCTGCTTGGCCCGGTGTTCACATGGGTCTGTTAAGATACTAGAATCAAAAAATAGCAGGAGTGAAGTAGTATGCTGAATTCAAAGGCCCCGTCTCCACCACAAAGTGCACACTGTTTGATGACTGATGTTGGTGTCTCCACACTGAACAGCCAGCATCTGCGTCTGGCCAGCTACGCTATGGAGTTCAACCAGCTGGTGGAAGAGCTAACCACCCGTGAGATGAACCAGAAGGATTGGAAACAGGTGGATGCGTTGTTCAGTCGTATCATGTTGTTCGTTGCAGTACATTTTAAGGATGAAGAAGAGATGATGCGGGAGCAGGGTTTTCCCGGGTTTTCACGGCATAAAAAACTGCATGATAAATTTACTTCTGAGATGGCCGGTGTTCAATCCCAGATTAACAATAGAAAAGTTTCATTTTCCGGCAAGTTAAGCAATCTGCTATGGGATTTTCTATATGTTCATATCAATGAAGAAGATGCTCAGTATGGTGAGTTTTATCGGCAAAAGGGAGTAGGTTAATAAGCTGAATGAAGATGGAGCTCCAGACTGATGTCAGCATTGATATATTGTTTTAGGTAGTTATGACAACTATGGTATTGTCATAGTCGTTTAAGTTATCGGGTAAGTAATTCTAATGATGTATGTATCAACAGGAAGGGCGATTATCATCGCCCTTCTTCTTATTGCATTACCGGTTTATTCAGCGTCTGTAGACGAAAATCCGTCATTAGTGTCTACAGAAAACCGTGCTGTGTCTGCAGATTCCAATCAGGTTCGGGTTAGTGCAGCGCCTGGAACCAAGGTGAAGTCACAAGTAATAACTTCAGAAGATTCTGTGTTGGAGACTGACACAAACAAGAATAAACTAGCCATTTTTTTTGCTATAGGGCTGGTTATCAATATTGTATTGATGACGTTATTTGGAATTTGGGCAGTGCGCCAATGGCGCAAATCTGACAACGAAGGATAGGTAATAGAATGAGTACTAATAAATCATCACCATTTGGGACTATATTGCTGGCACTGTTGTGGGTGGGTTTGGCAGTAGCTGCAGTAATCTATTTTCGGCCTTCAGTAACTACCATTCCGGATGAGCTGTTAGGGGTGCTGCGGCCTGGACCTAAACAGATAGAGCAGTTCGATCTGGTGGATCAAAACAATAAACCATTCAGACTTGAACAGCTGGAGAATAAGTGGACTTTTATGTTTTTTGGTTACACCTTCTGTCCGGATATTTGTCCCACAACAATGTCTGCCTTAACAGCCGCTATCAGTGAGCTTAAAAACAGTCCGGCTGCCGCGAAAGACGTACAAGTAATATTTGTTTCGGTGGATCCACAGCGTGATACCACAGAAAAACTGGCAAACTATATGAGCTTTTTTAACAAGGAGTTCACAGGAGTGACCGGAACAAGAAAGGAACTAGATGGGCTGGTTTCACAGGCTGGGGCAGGATATGCCATAGAGCCAGAGACGGCGCCTGGTGAATATCTGGTTAGCCATACCAGTGCGATATTTCTGATTAATCCTGATGGTGAATTGATCGCATCCTTCTCACAACCTCACTATCCGGCAACCATAGCTCAGCAGTTTATCCAGATCAGGGACATGCACTAGGTTATGGATTTTATCGCCATATTGCCGCCGATACAGGCTAGCCTGAATATCACTGCGGCGACTTTGATGAGTGTCGGGTATTATTTTATCCGGCAGGGTGATCGCTCTGCTCACAGGGCTTGTATGATAGCCACGTTGGTAGTCTCGACCCTGTTCTTTATCTTTTATCTGTACTATCACTCTCAGGTAGGAAATATACCTTTTGCCGGGCAGGGGGCTATACGCCCTGTCTACTTCACTATCCTGATTACCCACGTGGTGCTGGCTGCAGCGATCGTCCCGTTGGTGATAACCACAGTAATCTTTGCCGCCAGAGGAAGATTTGAAAAACATAAGCGCATTGCCCGCTGGACCCTGCCAATCTGGCTCTATGTTTCAGTAACGGGAGTGCTGATCTATCTGCTGGCGTTTCAACTCTATCCGCCAGTATCCTAGAAAGTTTTCGCCACTTTACCTAAGCCCCTTATTTCTTGGGTGATGTAGCTTGCTTCTCAACTGCAGGAGGGGTGGAATCCTGGGTCATATACTCAATGGCCTGGAAGGAACCAATTGCCAGAACCATAATTATGACAAAAAAGATTATGGAGCGGTTTTCAAATCTCTCGCCACGGGCGACCTCTATCCGATCGAGGATCTTGTCTGAGATGACATACAGTAGAATACCAGCGATAGTGTAGTATAAAAATTCCATGATTAAACTCTGTTGTGATCAATAGGCTAATGCCAGTTTTAATTCTTTTCTGGCCACATGGCCTTGAAAGCAATGATTAGGAACATAACTCCGCCAATGATGGCAATCAAGCCACCCAACCCCATTACTCCCATGCCTATGATTTTCTCAATACCATCCAGGCCTTGGGCTGCACCGGCTGTCTTGCGTTGGACACCATGACCACCTGACCAGGCCAGTCCAAACACATGCATCATCTGGCCAACTGCGTAGGTAGCAGGTTGCCAGCGTACCATCTTTCCAGTTGGATTTCTGAATCCAAGGCGTGGTAACAGGTGATAGGTGATTCCCATAAAGGCCATGGTTACCGCAAATATTGAGGCATGATAGTGCGCAGGGATGATGGTGTTGCTGCCACTGATCATGAAGCCAATGATGCCGCCTATACCAAACAGCAGGATGGAGAAGAACAGGGCGGAACGTTTGGCTTTAACATCGTCTGCAGCATCTTCCAGCTTGAGAAAACCCGGGATAATAACCAGGGCAAGGGGAACTGCTGCCAGACCACCGCCATACTGCATCAGCCAGGTGAAGCTTAATACGTGCAGACCCGAACCAACCTCAAATGCATAGTAGACATAGATTGTGGCCAGGGCAGGGATAGCACCCAGTGCAAATATAAATAGTGCTATACGCGGGTTGATTCGTGGATTTAAGCCAGACACTGTAGCCAGCCATAGCCACACCATGAGCATGAGTTGCACGTGGGTGAACTGGATTGTGTGTCCACCGCCCCAAAACAGTATCTCGTAATAACCCTCACCCTCAAATGCAGCAGGCATTCCAGTGTAAGAGATGATGACGGAAATTACCGATAACAGGGCAATTATCAGTGCGGTATATAGTGCAAATTTCAGGGTCCCGGCACCACTGATGGTTGATCCGATGGGTTTGGAGAATGCCAGACCGCGTAGTACCAGCAAGGTAAAGCCTATTCCAAATACCCCAAGCCCGGTAAAGAAGATTGGATCTCTGAGAACCGGTACATAGTTATTCATCAGTGGATCACCAGCTCCAAGAAATGGGGACGCTGTCATGATGGCCGTACCGGCTATAGCAACGTACAGGGCAGTCCAACCACAGCTGGGACATCTTCCATCGCTATTCAGGCTCCAGAATAGGCCGGCAAAGGACAGAAACCATACCAATACAGTCAGGTCTACATGTACCACCAGGGCAGTGTGAAAGAAGTCCACCCAGGGGAAAAAATCCGATATACCAGGTGTCCTGGAAAGCACGATAAGTATGGTGAACAAGCCACCAATCACCAGGGACAATAGAGCTAGTAATAGCCAGCCTATGGTAATTTTCCTGCTGGTGCCGCCGGGAACACTAAGGGAGTAGCCATCGATGATGGCATTATTGTTAGCGTGATCTGGATTCATAGTTGGGGTCTAGTCATGGATGCTTTTGTAGAGTGCGTTATTGTCCATGCTAACCCATGTCCGGTGCAACTCTGTTTCTGGCAAACAGGGCTGCACCAGTCCCTGTATCAGTCTATGATGAACTTGCCAGCAGCAGTATCGAACTGGATTACCAGGAGTTGGGCTGGCTCAAGCGCAATATCCTGTTCGTGGGTGAAAGTAGGGCCTTTGACACGTACGCTGTCATTCATCTTGATAGATAACATGTGTTTGCCAGCTTTGACCTTGATGCTCTCGAAGATATCGATAGTCTGATCCTTATGTAGCCCAGGTGACTCTATGTTCTTTGCGATAACAGATTTACCGTCAAGTGCAACGTCAATATCAAGAGGAGAGCGCTCTCGAGGGCAGTCCATGCCAACACGCATGTTGGGTGGTAATTTTGCCAACTCCTCTGGGGACATCTTGCGGCACTCTTTCTGGCGTTGAGAGGCATGTTTAATAGCCAGAGTGATCATGGCTTCATCATCCTGCAGGTATTTGAACTCAGGATAGATGGAGAAGTAGCCAACTACCCCCATAAAAACTGTGAAATTGATGGCCTGCAAGAAGATGCGCATTACCTTATCCATTCTGCACCTCCTGTGTCGCAGCATCATGCTGTGTCACGTTAGCCTGACTATCAAGTGACTCCAGGTGCTGTCTGAATTCGTTGATCTTGGTTGTCAGTTTCTTGCCATCTGTCTCGGCTGCACGGAAAACCTCGATACGGGAGCGGTCAGCTCTCTCTCGCAGAACCGGCTTGCGATCCCCATCGAAGCGTTTGTCCATCCAGATGTTACCGTAGCGGTAGAAGCAGTCACCGTTGCGACAGCCGGTAAGCAGTACGCCATCGACTCCATTCTTGAGAGCATACTCCACCAGACTGGGTGGGATCATGCCGGTACAGATCAGGCTCATGATGCCAACGCCAGGCTCATTAATCTGTTTTAGGTCATAGGCATGATTACATCCAAATACCAGGATCTTGGTATCACCTTCAATGCTGGATATAACCTCAGCAGTTTTACTGCGTACCTCATCCACTGGGAACTGTGGCATATCGATGCCGGTTTCCAGGGTTTTGTCCTTGTATCTGAATATGTTGGAAGAGTGGCAGGAGCCCACACAGATGCCACAGGCTGCGCACAGGTTATCAGCAACAACAACCTCATACTCCCAACGTGCACCATCAGTACGCTGTTGCATGGTAATGGCATCAAAAGGGCAGTCATCCGCACACTGGCCACAACCGTTACACTCGTCCAGATGGACTACCGCGGCTGCACCGGTTTTCTTGGGTGGCAGCCAAGGCATAATCATCATGAAGAAGGTTATTCCAATAGTCAGTAGCCATACATCCCATGCGTCCCAGATATCCAGCAGAGGATAGATGTTGAGATAGAACCAGTCGATCTTCAGGTTTGCTGGGACCTTGCTTAAGTCTGCTGGAGCATGACTAACTGCTGGCATGTATAGAGACAGGGCCATGAGGGCTATGAAACTGCCGAGGGCCAGACC
This sequence comes from Chromatiales bacterium, assembly GCA_028278145.1. GTDB lineage: Bacteria > Pseudomonadota > Gammaproteobacteria > Chromatiales > Chromatiaceae > JAAGZL01. Next base: position 7,271 of record JANQEV010000070.1, read on the forward strand.
ACGAGGGCAGCTTATTTCTACGTGAGAGAGTCTCTTGACGTGAATCCACAGGGCAAATATCAGGATAACCGGCTGTCCCAGGAGATGCAGAAATCCCATCAGGGTGAAGAAGCGGTCGGTCATCTGGCCTTCCAGGAAGTTACGTGCCATGGAGCCAGAGACAATAGGTAAGGCATCCATAAGACGGGCTGAGAATATAGCCACGTAAAGCCCCAACTCGTCCCATACCAACCAATATCCGGTTATACCCAATGTAACTACGAACCAGAGAGTAGGTACCCCGGTGAACCATGAAAACCAACGGAACCCACGATAGCGGTCTAGGGCAAATTCCCGGAACATATGCAAAATAATGGTAACGATAGCAGCGTCAGAAGCATAGCGATGCAGACTACGCATCACACCACCAAGATACCATTGGTCATGGGTCAGGTATTCTACAGATTTATATGCTCCACTTACGCTGGTATCAAAAAATACGAACAGGTAGATGCCACTGACCAATACTACCCAGAAAAAGAAAAAGGCCAGGCTTCCTAAATGGTATAGCGGGTTCAGCTCTCCTCCGAAGGAGATGTTAAACCACTCCTCAAGGGCCAGATATCCGCGCCTGATAGGGTTGAATGTTTTCAATTGTGGGTTCCTTGCGAGTTTATAGCAGCCGCAAAAGCGGAGAAATCATATTAACGGATCATTATATACTAAAAAGAACTGCAATCATCTATTCTTGACTGTCTTGGTGGGTGATTTTATCAGCAAGGCCACCAGAGGTAGTCGATAATTGTCAATCAAGGTCGATTTTGTGGGGCAAACGGCCGCTATCACATGCTTAGTTAGCCTTTGCTCTCCAGTATCTTTCGTTTACGTGATTCTCGTACGATCATGCCAAGTGCTACGAGCATTATGGATGCACCAATCAAAAGGCCCACGAATAGTGAATAATCGAAAAAATAGGCGTCTCTTGCTGGGTCATAAGTGGTGCAGAAGAAACGCACCTTATCTACCAGGTTATCCATAAATTTCTGATTTGGCTTGGGTTTATCCAATATCAGCTCTAATAGAGGCTCTACCAGCAATGGGGTCTCGAATACCTCACCATATACCTGGCGATAGACTTCACCATTAGCATCTATGACTGAGGCCTGTACCACGTGATCAAAACCGTTGGGAGAGGTAAAGAACAGGAACCCCAACTCCTTGGATAGGGCGTTGATAGTGTCCTGGTCAGCGCTGAGTATTTTCCATCCCTTGTCGCCCACACCCTGTTTTTTAGCGAAATGCTTCATGGCCATGGGAGAGTCGTTCTGGGAGTCAAAGCCCAGAAGAGCTACCTGAAAACTATCATGTCCCAAGGCGTCTTTGGCCTTTTCAACTACCTTGGACAGGTGCTGAATGGTCATGGGGCAGATATGGAAGCAACTGGTATACACCATGCTTAGAACCAGTGGTTTGCCTCTTAGGTCAGAAAGATTCAGGGCCTGAGAATTTTCGTCTATGAGGATGTAATCCTTCAGGGTTTTACCGATGGCATTCTGACTGGCCTTGATGGCCTCTTTGTACTGGAATTTCTGTATGGCTTCACGCGGCTCCAGCTTGGGTGCCGCACCGGTAGCGCCTAGTACCAGTAAGGGATAGAACAGGAAGGCGATAGTAATTAGCTGCAAAGCGAATCTGCGCATGAGAACTGCTGCTCCAGATTTTAAAAAAGGAGGCTATCCTAGCAGCTTTACATCCAGTACGGCAAAAATCAGTAGTGCCATAAGCTGGACCAGCGAAGCAAAGAAGCTATGCAGGGCTACTTTTCGGGACTGATCTGAAAGTAGCTGGATATTGCGATAAATGAAGTAACCGCCACCAGACACTGCTCCCAGCAGATAGATCCAGCCCATACCGAAGAAGAAGGGCAGGATAGATGTTCCCACCAGAAGCAGGGTGTTGAACAAGATTGCACGGGCAGCCATCTCGTCGCCCACAACTACCGGGAGCATAGGTACTCCAGCAGAAGCGTAATCATCATGACGGGCTATGGCCAGACTCCAGAAGTGGGATGGGGTCCATAGAAACAGTACGATGGCCAGTATTACCGGGATAGGGCTTAGAGCTGGATCCACCACAGCTGCTCCAGCCAGTACTGCAAAACTGCCTGATGCGCCACCGATGACAATATTCATCCAGGTACGACGCTTCAGCCAGACGGTATAAACGATGGCATAAAAGAATGCCCCAAGGAAGATATGCATAGCGGCAACGCCATTCAAGGCAAAGCCTGCACCTGCAACTCCCAGAATTAGTAGTGCTCCCATAACAAACAGCCACATCTTGCCGTGGTGCAGTTTGCCGGTAACAAAAGGACGGTTCTGGGTACGTGCCATGTGCACGTCCAGGTCCGTTTCATAGTACTGATTAAAGGCGCCAGCGGCTCCTGCAGCCATTAATACCGCGACGGCCAGAATGATCGCTTCCCATGCGTGAACAGGTTGTCCCGGAGTCACAATCAGAGCCACAAGTGCAGTGACTGACATGATAATTCCGATCCGAAGTTTGAACAGATTGATGAGCTGCTTAACCATAATTGCCAAATCTTGGTAGTTTCGAGCAAGAGACCCAGTGATTATACCACTGGAAGCCATGCTATAACTCTGTGCCGGTAAATTGCTGTTTAGAATGAGAGACGGACGGGTTAAAACCCGTCCGTCTCAGTCTAGTGCCGACTGTTAGCCGAGCTGCCAAACAGAGGCGAGATACTTCCAGTTAATGAAGTAGTACACGATAAACGTGACCAGAAGTAACAATGCCAGGGCAAAGGTTCCCGGCGCCTCAAATCCGGCAGAACCGTGGTGCTCAACAGCAGGAGCTGCTTCAGCACGTCCTGGGTCGCCAGAGGAGTAGCAAGATGCGTCCAGACCTTTACCAAAGCTCTGCAGGAAGCCAGCGGAAGGCTCAAGCTTCTCACCGAACAGCAGGGAGCCAACGGTAACCAGAAGGTACATGGCACCACCGACAACACCCAGTACACCGCCGATAGCACCAATAGCCATCATGGTGTAGGCAATACCGGCATACTCAAAGGTGAGCAGGGCGCCGGTGAAGTCCATATCCCAGTGACGACGGGATACACCCAGGGTGCCTGCACCCAACATGAACAGGGCCAGTATGGTCATACCACCACCGAACACGTATGGCTGCATTTTTGCCATCCAAGGCATGAAGACCTTACGACGGAACAGCACAGGAATCAGCAGGTATGTCAGGGCCATGAAGGCCAGGGTGGTACCTACAGCCACAGTAGCGTGGAAGTGCGCTGGAACGTAGATGGTGTTGTGGATGATCAGGTTGATCTGCTCAGTACCCATTACCACGCCGGTGATACCGCCCACGAAGCCGAATACGACCAGTGAGATGAACATACCGGAGAATACTGGGTTGCCCCATGGAGCCTTACGCAGCCACTCGAACAGACCCTGGGTGAAACCCTTCTCGCGCTGTGCAACTTCGATAGCGCCAGGAACGGTCAGACCGTGGATCATGGAGGCCAGTACGGCCAGGTACATGGCGTAACTGGTGTTGAATACCTTCCACTCGGAGCTGATGCCTGGATCTACCAGGATGTGGTGAGCACAAGCCAGCTGCAGGAAGAAGATGTAGAGCAGGTAAGCGGTACGGCTGACCTTCTCTGACATGGGACGGGCACCGAATACCACACCGGCAATCAGGTACCAGACAGCCACGTGAGCGGATACGTTGATCTGCTGGGAGGAGTGACCCATACCCCACCAGATTACACGATACATCTCAGCGTCGATGTGTCCAATGTAACCTACAGACCAAAGTAAGGTCGGTACCAGGATGATGGCGCCACTAGCGATGGTGAACACAGCGATGACGGCTGCAGTCACAGCACCGAAGGTTACCAGAGGTACAGAGCCTTCATAGGTGTTCTCGTTCTTGGCGATCACCAGAGTGCCGAAGAAGATAAAGCAACCGATCAGAGCACCTACAGCGAACAGGATCAGACCCAGATAGAACATAGGTGCTGCCTGCATGGGTGCGTATGAGGTCATCATCACACTTGAGTTACCCTGGAAAACGGCAATGTTGTTCATAACAGCGCCAACAATCATCAGGATGAAGGCAAACCAGCCCCATTTGGGAGCGGCTAACCTGCATCGCAGCAGGGTAGAGGAGGCAAAATATAAAATTGCCATTTCAAAGAAGATGATCCAGAAGATCAGGGCGTTGATGCCGTGGCCGGTCAAGACCATGTAGAAGGTGGCAGCATCCAGGAGATGCACCTCCTGCCAACGGGTCAGTACTACGCCAAGGCCGAGTACGCCAGCAACCAGCAGGGCAACTGCAGCTGCTACCGCATTCACCTTCATGAGGCTCTCTGCGGATTTGTGAAAATAGAAGCCCGAGTCTGGGCAGGTTCTAAACAGTGACATGGTTTTCTACTCCTCTCACTTAACGTAGATCTTGCCCAACATCGTATGATGACCGATGCCGCAATATTCATTACAGATCACACCATACTCACCGGCCTTATCTGGGGTAACAGTAAGGACCATTTCGTAGCCAGGTACGATCTGCAGGTTTACGTTGATTGGTTGGATGGAAAAACCGTGCTGCCAATCCATGGAGGAGAGATGCAGACGATAGCTCTTGTCTTTCTCCAGCTCGAGAATTGGCCACCACTGCCATAGACGACCCAGCATGTAGACATCACTGCCTGCAGGCGGAGCTACAACTGGCATGCCGCTTTCATCACGGACCTTGTGGGCCTTGATCATCTCTTCGACTTTGGCGCCGAATTTGGCTGGTGTGGTTTGATAAGCCTCATTTGACAGGTTCTGTTTTCCATAGATATGCCAGTAAGGCATCATCAGGAACATGATAAGACACCATGTCAGCGCAATAGCGATCCAAACGACCTCTTCACGACCAACTGGTACCTTCCACCAAATGCGGTCTGAAGGTGGTAAAAATGAAGTCATAACTTAATCTCCCTCCCCGGGGTAATTATGGTGCGACAGGTAACGTGACGATTTCCATGATACCCCAGATGATGTAGAACACCGTAGGCATGGCAACGCCGATGAAGAGCAACAGGAATGGATTATCCATCAGTGCCTGCATAGCAGGAATGCGTTCATTCTGCTCACTGTCAGGATTATTAGTTGGTTCAGTCATGTGGAAAGCCCCTTAACTATTATTTGGAATAAATTCTTTAGTACTGCAACCAAAACCTATATTATGCGCGCACGTTTTGGCAGCATTGATCTATATCAATTCCGCATCACAAATTGTGTCAAATAACACAGCGCATGCATAAAAAACACGCACCAAAATAGTGCGCTAATGCGCGCTTAAGCATACACTGAAAGCGTGCGCCATCACAATAGAATGGCTATTACATTTATCTATGGATCAGAAAAATCATATTAAAATAATATGTAAATAAAATATAGCGTTGCCACATATCTCCTGCGGGTAGTTATCAATCAAGGGATATTCACTCTCTAAACCACATAATGCCTGGCAATGTAATTAGTTGTGGCAGATGTTTTTTTCTATTCATGCTTGCAGTGTCATAGCCATCTGCATACCATGCAGACCCGGAAAATACCGGGTAGCTATTAACAGAGTCCTGATCAGGGCCCGTGGGGTTTGAAATGTCGGAAGAAAACTCGCAAAGATCTGTGGCGATATGGCTTTTGGTCTGCTGTGCCGCAATTTTCGGTATGGTTGTGCTTGGTGGTGTAACCAGGTTGACTGGATCAGGTCTCTCTATGGTCAAATGGGAGCCGATTCTGGGAATTCTGCCGCCCATGACCCAGATGGAGTGGCAACAGGTATTCGAACTCTATCAGCAGTTTCCGGAATATAAGCTGAAAAACTCCAGCATGGACCTGGAAGGTTTCAAGGGCATCTTCTGGTTTGAATACGCCCACCGCCTGTTGGGACGCAGTATTGGACTGATCTTTTTCTTTCCCATGGTCTACTTCTGGGTCAGGGGTAAGGTCGGCCGCGCACTCAAGCCCAAGCTTATTATTATGTTTGTCCTAGGTGGTCTGCAGGGGCTGCTGGGATGGTACATGGTTAAGAGTGGTCTGGTCAGTGCGCCACATGTAAGTCAGTATCGTCTCACTGCACATCTTGGACTGGCCTTCATAATATATGCATATATATTCTGGGTGGCTATGGGATTGCTGTTTTCAGATGATAGCTACAGTAGCCAGCAAGTTGGCGCTGGATTACGCCGTTTTTCTTACATTATAACCGGATTGCTGTTTATTACCGTACTGTCCGGAGGATTTGTGGCTGGCCTGAAAGCCGGCCTGGCCTATAACACTTTTCCTCTAATGGGGGGAAGGTGGATACCTGAGGGTTTTCTGAATCTGGAACCGGTATGGCGTAACTTTTTTGAGGATGTCACCACGGTTCAGTTTGATCACAGAGTGCTGGCTACATTGATGTTTGTCTTGATCACGGCTTTTTGGGCCATGGCCAGAAAGGTGGATCTGCTGCCACGGGTCAGAATTGCTATGCACCTGTTTCTGCTATTTCTGTTTATCCAGGTGGCCCTGGGTATATCCACCTTGCTGTTGTATGTGCCAACAGACCTGGCAGCTACCCATCAGGGAGGGGCTTTGGCCCTGTTTACCGTTTCTTTGTTCCTGAGTCAGCAGATGGGACGCCGTTAGTGCAGCTTACTCAGAAAGGCATCTGCACAGGATCTGCGTAGATAATCTTGTGGGGTGTGGATTACTGTAAACCTCGGAGCAGTTCCGGTGCCTTGAAGCGAATAATCAGCTTGAGCCACTGGGTATACTGGTCTGGGGAACGCAGGATATCTTCAGGTAGACGATGGAGTGAGACCCATTTCCACTCCTGTACCTCATCTGGATTGGCCTGAGGTGTTGTATTACTGCGGCCTACCAGTACGTGATCATATTCGTGTTCAGTCAGTCCTTGGCCGACTGCCGCCTTGTAAGTAAGGCTGAATATCTCATTCAGGCCGCAATCAAATCCCATCTCTTCCTGCAGACGTCTGTGGGCTGCAACAACAACCTCTTCACCTGGGAAGGGGTGGCTGCAGCAGGTATTAGACCAGAGTCCAGATGAATGGTATTTATTTTCTGCACGGCGCTGCAGTAGTACCTCATCCTGGTCATTGAAGACAAAGATTGAGAAGGCTCGGTGCAGCAGGCCCTGTTCGTGAGCGGCCATCTTCTCCATGCTGCCGATTTCATTTCCATGTATGTCTACCAGGGCAATATCATCCATGTGACATCATTTTTTTGGATCCAGGTGTACAGCACTTCTGATAACCTTGTTGTATTCAAAATATACAGTGAATTTGTCATATACCCAGCGGGTGATGGGTGGGTCGCCAATAGCGCTCAACTCTTCTACCGGGCTGCCAAATCTTCTATAGACACTGTCCATGGTGTCGCCATGGACAGGACGTGGCAGTCCGGATGGAGAGTTGGCAGGTGCCTGAGACAGAGCGTCGATCAGTAGGGTATCTGCACTGGTTGATGACAAAGCAAGAGTGAGACCAGTAGCCAGTAATAGTCCAAAAAAAGGTTTCATAAGATTCACGGTTCCTCGCAACAGTCTCATCTAAGGAGCCTCTGATTAATTCCATGATGGCCGAGACGCTGTCTTTGCGTCTTGAGATGCAAGGCGGCTTGTGTAGCTAATGGCCTTAGTCCTTAGCAAGCA
>JANQEV010000098.1 GCA_028278145.1 Chromatiales bacterium
TGTGCAAATAGAAAATGGTGCGCAAGGGTAACAGATTTGACAGCTTCAATCTTCCCATATATATTGCTACGATATATATTGAAGCGATATATTTTGTAGTCTCATGGATATCAATAATCTCTGCCTGGGCACCCTCTGCTTGACCGACGCCTCCGGGTACGAAATCAAGAAGATGTTTGAAGACTCATTCAGCCACTTCCAGGCTGTGAGTTTCGGCTCCATCTACCCGGCCCTGGCCAAACTTTCTGATCAGGGGCTGGTTAGCTACCGGGAAGAGGCTCAGGAGAAACGCCCCAACAAAAAAGTATTCAGTATCACACCCGAGGGGCGTCAACACTTCTTTGATAATCTGATGCAGACCGAGCCATCAGAACAGTACCGCAGTGACTTCATGGTTCTGATGATGTTTGCCCACCTGCTGCCGGAGCAACGCCTGGAGCAGATCATGCAAACCCAGATCAGCCAGGTATCAGCTGAGCTGGAAATCCTAAAAGGGATCAGTGAATCATGCTGTGAACTAACCCCCGGCATGCGCTTTACCCTGGAATATGGGATCGCAGCCAACACCGCAGTACTGGAACTGATGCAACGTAGACACAAACCGCTGCTGAAGGAGATAGCCAGGCATCAGCAAGGCAAGGAAAAGAGATGAAATATCGGCTAAACATATTGCTGCTGGTCCTGCTGGCAACAACTGCCCAGGCCCAGGACCGGGTTACCAATGTAACCACTTCAAATCTGGGAGACAGGATCATATATCCGGAATTCAGCGTACCGGCCACTACCCTGAGCATCAATGACAGTCGGATAAGTGCCGAGACCAGTGGCCGCATCCTTGAGGTACCGGTGCTGGTGGGTGATCGTGTGAATCAGGGACAGCTGCTGGCCAGGCTGGACTGTCGCAACAACCAGGCCCGACTACAGCAGGTCCAGGCGGCCCTGCAGGCGGCAACAGCCAGAAACATACTTGCCAATCGCCAGATCGAGCGCACCCTCTCTCTGCGCCAGGCCCAGAACGTATCAGAAGAACTACTGGATCAACGGGAGTCCAACCTGGATACCGCCAAGGCCGATCAGCAGGCCCAGCAGGCCCGGTTAGTAGAAGCCAAGCTTGAGGTACAGCGCTGCCAGATCCTGGCGCCATTCACTGGCATAGTAATGCAGCGCATCAAGGCTGAGGGGGAGTGGATCACCCCCGGGCAATCGGTGATACATCTCCTGGACAGTGAGCGCCTGGAGATTTCAGCCCAGGTCCCGGTAGACCAGGTGTCATCCCTAAACAACGCATCCAGCTACATGCTTACCACCAATCAGGGCAGCTTCTCTCTCAAGCTGAGACATGTGCTGCCGGTTGTGGGCAAACGCGGAAGAAACCGTGAGGTACGGTTTGAGTTCGATGCTGAAATGGCACTGCCTGGCAGTACCGGGCGCCTTACCTGGAGATCCTCCATCCCCCATCTGCCGGCAGACATCCCGGTGAGACGCGGTGATGACCTGGGGATATTCCTGGCAGTCGACGGCACGGCCAAGTTTCATCCACTACCCAATGCACTGGAAGGCCAACCTACGCCGGTAGACCTGCCCGTAGAAAGCCGAATCATAATCGAGGGACGCCATGCCCTAAATCACAATGCATCCATTCGTACAGATGAGAATCCGGCCTGCTGCCCCAGTGCCGGCAAGGAGTAAAGGAGTAGACAGGGATGCTGCGGAAGCTGTTTCAGAATCATGTATTGGCCAACCTGACCTTTGCCCTGGTACTGGTGGTAGGTTTTCTATCCTATAACCTGATGCCACGGGAACAGGACCCTACCATCAACTTCAACTGGATCGATATCACTACGGTACTACCCGGCGCCACGGCCGAGGATGTGGAAAAACGCATCACCGAGGTAATAGAAAAAAATATCCGCACAGTCTCGGACGTCAAGTTCGTCTCCAGTGTCAGCCGCGAAAGCATCTCCAACATCCTGGTACGCTTCGAAGATATAAGCGAGCGCATCTTCGACAAGCGAGTGGCCGATCTACGACGCGAGGTACAGGACGCAGAGGATGAACTGCCGGACGACAGCACCACTCCCTTCGTGTTTGAGATCACCTCATCCAACGCCTTCCCCAGTGCCACCCTGGCCATTGTGGGTGCCGCCGATGATGAGAACCTGCGCCGCCAGGCTGAGAACACCAAGAAAGACCTGGAGAAGATAAAGGGCGCTGACCGCATCATGGACACGGCGCTGCATGATCCCGAGCTGCAGATCAACTTCATACCAGAACGCCTGGAACAGGCCGGTATCAGCCCCAACCAGCTGGCCGATACCGTGGCCCGCACCTTCCAGGATTTTGCCGCCGGCACTGCGCGTATCAATGACCAGAGCTGGCTGGTACGCATTGTGGGACGCGACAGCGATCCCAGCTACCTAGCCTCCCTGCCGGTAGCCGGGGTGGATGGTGAGATTCCCCTGGGAGACTTGGCAGAAGTGGTGCGAGCACGGGAAGAGGCTAATGCCGCGGTACGCTACAATGGCAAGCCTGCAATCATGCTGGCAGTGACCAAGAAGGAACGCGCCAACACCCTGGACCTGGTCGCAGAAGTAACCAAATATGTGGAACTGCGTAACCGCTTCCGGGACCAGACGGGAGTGGAACTGGTACTGATCGACGACCAGACCGAGATTACCCGCAACGCCCTCAATATCATGCAGACCAATGCCCTGCTGGGTCTTATTATGGTGCTGTTTGTTACCTGGCTGTTTCTGGGCAACCGCATCTCCATGCTCACCACCCTGGGCATCCCCTTTATCCTGGCCGGCACCTTCTGGGTACTGCGCAGTCTGGACCAGACCCTGAACGTAAGCGTACTCCTGGGGGTAGTCATCAGCCTGGGTATGCTGGTAGACGACGCCGTGGTAGTGGTGGAGTCCATCTACTACCGACTGCAGCGTGGAGCCCACATCATGGAGGCCATCATCGGTTCTCTGAAAGAGGTAGTGGCACCTGTGACCACCGCGGTCCTTACCACCATGGCTGCCTTTCTGCCCCTGATGCTGCTACCGGGCATACTGGGCAAGTTCATGCTCATCATCCCCATGGTGGTCACCATCGCCCTAGCCATCAGCCTGGTGGAGGCCTACTGGATGCTGCCAGCACATCTGCTGGGGGCCAAGGTCAATCTTAGCAATCCATCCCGCATCCAGAGATACCGTACCAATGTGCTGCACTGGATCCGGGTAAAATATACCCGCATCCTGATCCGGGCCATGCGCTGGCCCAAGACCCTGCTGTTAACAATATCATGTACTTTCCTGGGTGCTCTTTACGCCGCAGGCAATGGCTATGTAAAGATTGACTTCTTCGCCTCTGACCCTCTAAGGATCTTTTATGTAAATGTAGAGATGCCAGCAGGCACTCCTCTGGATAAAACCCTGGAAAAAACCCTTCAGGTTGAAGAGAAGATCCGTTCCCAGGTCAAGCCAGATGAGGTACGCAACATACTCAGCTATTCAGGCCAGATGATTACCGAGATATCTCCTTTCTTCGGCGATCACTTCGGCCAGGTTCTGGTGGCACTGAAACCCAAGCACAACGGCATGCGCAGCGTGGACGAGATGATTGAATCCATGCGCAGTCATATCGAGGCCACCCCGGGACCCAACAAGATCAGTTTTCTACGCCTGGCCGGTGGCCCGCCTACAGCAAAACCCATAATCATAAAAGTGCGTGGAGATGACACCGACATCATCCGCAAGGCGGCAGCCGAACTCAAGGATATAATGCGCCAGGACCCGGCCATCAGAGACATCACCGACGATGACAGTGCCGGCCAGATGGAACTCTCCATGCGCGTCAACCAGGATGCAGCGCGCCGCGCCGGTATCAGCCCGGCAGAGATAAGCCGCACCCTGAGCCTGTTGGTAGATGGTGAGATCGTGGCCAAGATGCAGGACCGCGGGGAAGAACTGGAGATACGGGTACGCGCCAAACCGGAAACACTGAATGATGTAACCAGAATAGGTAACCACACCCTGCCGTTGCCGGATGGCGGTCGCATTGCCCTCAAGGAACTACTACATCGCGAGACCAAACCCAGCCTGGGTAATATCCGTCACTACAACTTCAAACGCACCATCACGGTAGAAGCAGACCTGGACAAAAAACAGACCGATACTGTTACCGCCAACAACCGTATCCTGGAGGAGTGGGAAAAGATCAGGGACCGCTACCCCAGCATAGATCTGGACCTGACCGGAGAACTGGATGATATCCAGGAGAGCATTGACTCCATCCTGGTTCTGTTCCTGTTCGGGGTGGGATTGATGTACATGATCCTGGGCACCCAGTTCAAGAGCTACTTCCAGCCCCTGATGATCCTGGCCACGGTACCTATGGCCTTCACCGGAGTGGTGATCGGACTGGTAATAACCAAAAACCCTCTAAGCCTGTTCACCATGTATGGAGTAGTGGCCCTGGCCGGTATCGCAGTGAATGCCGCCATTGTACTGATCTCGGCAGCAAATGAACGCCTGCAGGGAGGTATGAGTCTGCTGCACGCCACCCTGTATGCAGCCCGAAGGCGGGTCATACCAATCCTGATCACCTCCATGACTACCATCGCCGGCCTGTTTTCCCTGGCCACTGGCCTAGGTGGTACCTCCCTTATCTGGGGACCTGTGGCCACCGCTATCGTCTGGGGGCTTATGGTGTCCACGGTGTTGACCCTGTTCGTAATCCCCCTGCTCTATCGCATCTTCATGCGGGAGAACGGACGCCGCAAACAGAAGCAGCCGCTAGCGGGAGATGCGGCTGAACTTTGATCCCTCCAGGGTGAGGTTATACATCAGGCCCTTATTACCGAAGATGAAACCAGCCACCGGCTTGTCCAACTCCACACTGTTTACATCCTCACCCACACCCCATTTAACTACGGCAACAGAACCATCTACTCCCACCTTCCAGCCATCACTGCTGCGAAAGGAGTTCAAGGCCCGTTGGGTGAGAAATACCAGCACCACCGATTTAGACTGAGCACCCGCCTGAAAGCCAATGGAAGCACCAGCAGTGCTGTAGTAAGCAACTGTCCGGCCACCAACACGCAAGGCACCCTCTCCATACTCACCACCAACTACAAACCCAGCTTTAATAACGCTGGGGAATACCAGCACCCCTTCAGCCTTTCTCAGAAACTGCGAACCACCGGTCACCTCTCTCTTAAAACGCTGCAGTGTGGCATCCACACCGATATTGATCTCAGCTGCTGAGGCGGCAACAACTCGCTCTGGAAAGGTAATTCCCATCAGCACAATCAAGACAGAAACTGCCATCATGGCAAGACGCATGTTTAGTGGAACCTGTTTCATGGTGAGATTTCCTTTTGTATTCTTATATTGCCTTACTAATTTCATGATAGCCGGGACGTAGAAGTTGCACCTGATATCAGAATATTGAGTTTACTAATAAAGTATTTGCCATTGTAACTCATGGCAAGGACAGGGGGAGTAAAAAGTCAGGGGTCGATGATATGCTGAAGTGAAGCGTATAGCGCCTCCCAGTATCAAACCGGCTGGTTTTTTAATTGTATGTAGGGCAAATCCCGCCCAAATCCTACTCTACGTTCAGGACCTGTGCTATACGATCCAAAATCAAAGTTGGAACCGCTTCCCTGCTTGGCTCGTATGCATGCAGGGCTGGAATCGCCAACAGCAGCATGGCGAACAAGCAAAAGAGAAAGATTCTCATCGGCTCGGCTCCACAGTTATATTTCTCATTATAAGCGTGGAAATAGTACCTAAAATGGCACTGGCACCAAGAAATCCGGATGTTACGTGAACCAGTGCACATTATTGCAATTTTGCCTGGCATAAATTTTTTTATCAGAATTTAAGTTCTTATTGTTTTATGACATTTCTCTGCAGCAGACCGTGGCAGTCCAGCAACGTCATCATGGCCTGTTATTCCCCACAGCAAAAGTAACACTGAGGTCTTTTCGGATGATGGGGACATATAACGAAGATCACGACCAGCGTTCCTCAGCTTCTGAGTCGCCATGCCTGGCATCTACCCAGCGCTCACCATCCGGTGTCTGCTCTTTCTTCCAGAAAGGGGCCCTGGTTTTCAGGTAATCGATCACAAACTCACAGGCTTGAAACGCCTCGCCACGGTGGGCACTGGCTACCGCTACCAAAACTATTGGATCCAGAGGCTTCAGTTCCCCCACCCGATGGATCACTCTTATCCCCATAAGGTCCCAGCGCTGGTCGGCCTCATCCACAATGGCCTGCAGGGCTTTTTCAGTCATACCCGGATAGTGCTCCAGGGTCATGGTGTTTATCTGGTCACCCTCATTGATATCGCGCATTTGTCCCAGAAAAGCCACCACCGCGCCAATGGCAGGATTGGCGGTACGCATCTCCTCCTGGACAGCAGCGATATCGAAGGGCTCTTTCTGGATCCTGATCTGATTCATCTCATCCATTGTTAGCTCACAAATACAGATATTAATCCATCCCTGGTGATATATTCCTGCCCTTCCATCCCTGGCCGGTCGTTCGCAGCGCTGCGTTGGTCCACTGGACCAACGGTCGCTGCTCACCCACCCGTAACAGGTGGGAAGAATGCCACTTCATCACCATCATTGACCGCAGCGCTGGCATCTGTCATCTCCTGGTTCAGTGCCACCAGCACCATCTGCTCGTCACCTAGCACCTCGATCCAGTTATCTCCACGCTGTTTCAGCAATTTAATGATAGCTGCGATATCCGGTAGTTCAGGACCGGCTTCAAACTCCAGCATTTCGGTATCCAACTGCTCTCGCAAACGGGCAAAAAATAGCACCTTGATCATGACAACAACTCACTAAACGGCAGAAATTCAACCATATCACCTTTAGACAACACCTGGCGCTCAGGGATCACTGCCAGACCATTGGCCCAGGCTACAGAACTCAATACACCAGAAGAGCGGCTGGCAAAGATGGAGACTTTACCCTGTCCATCCACATCCAGATCCAGACGGGCACGGGCAAATTCGCGTCGCTTATCCGGCTTGGGCCATTCAAAATCCGCCGGCGCTCGCACCGGGGTAGGAATGATATCTCCAGTCACACCCTGGCTCTTCAGGATGAAAGGGCGGGCAAAGACACAGAAGGTGACAAACAGTGATACCGGGTTGCCAGGCGCACCTATAAATGGTGTATCACCAATATGTCCGAATGCCACCGGCTTGCCGGGACGGATAGCGATCTTCCATAGATCAAGGCTGCCCAGCTTTTCTACTGCAGGCTTTACATGATCCTCTTCACCCACAGATACTCCACCGGACGCCAATACCAAATCGGCCTGTTCCGCACCTGCCTTCAAGGCCTCGCATGTGGCTTCGAATGTATCTTCAACCATGCCCAGATTGATCACTTCACAGTTGAGTGACTCCAATAGTCCAGTAAGAGTGAACTGATTGGAATTGAAGATCTGGCCCGGACCCAGGGTACCACCTGGCATCACCAACTCATCTCCAGAAGAGAACAGAGCCACCTTGAGACGCCGGTAGACCGGGATCTTTGCTATCCCAACAGATGCAGCCAGTCCCAGGTGCTGTGGTCCCAGCTTGGTACCAGGCTGCAGGATCTCCTGGCCCAGCCTGGTGTCCTCACCGGCCTTGCGTACATTTGCACCTGCGGCTGGCAGCTCAGCAATAATTACCGCACCCCCTTCTTGCCTACACACCTCCTGAATCACCACGGTATCTGCGCCTGGCGGTACCGGGGCACCGGTAAAGATACGGGCCGCTGTTCCCTGCTGCAGATCTGTACCCGCGGCTCCGGCAGGTATTCTCTGGGAGATAGGAAGCTTTATTTCCTCAGCTGTCAGGTCGGCTGAGTTGACGGCATAACCGTCCATGGCGCTGTTGTCCCATGGCGGCACATTCACCTGACTGGAGAGAGGCTCTGCCAAAACCCGGCCCAGGGCGTCAGAGATATCCACGGTCTCGATCTCACTAATGGCCTTTACATGGGAAAGCATCAGGTCGCGCGCCTCCTCAATGGGCTTGAGGGAGCCTGGAGTAGCAATACTGGAACAACCACATTCACTCATATTCTTTTCCTACTGTTATATCTTCTTGACCAGACTAGGCCCGGAACATCTGGGCAAAGTTGCAGGGCCGGGTACGATGATCCAACTGACTGCTCAGGATCTCATTCCAACCGGTACGACAGGCACCCGTAGAACCCGGCAGGCAAAACACCAGGGTCTGATTGGTAAGACCGGCAATGGCACGCGACTGAATGGCAGAACGCCCAATATCTTCCAGAGACACGGTACGGAACAGCTCACCGAATCCCTCTATGGGTTTCTCCAGCAACGGCGCTACCGCTTCGGGTGTACTGTCACGACCGGTAATGCCAGTACCGCCAGTGCTTATAATCACATGTACATTGGGATCAGCGATCCATTGGGAAAATATGGCTCGCATCTGGTAGATATCATCTTTAACGATGGCCTTCTCTACTACGTTATGACCATCAGACTCTGCACCCTCCCGCAGCAACCTGCCCGACTTGTCATCCTCTTCGGTGCGGGTATCAGAGATGGTAAGAATGGCAATATTCAAGGGCACAAAGCCCGCATCATCAAAATGTCCGGTCATATCTTTATCTCACAACAAAAACTTAGTCATCACTCTGTAACTCAGGCCAGGGATATCCCAAAGACCTCCTGAAAACGCTGATCAAACTCATCCCGGGTAAAGCTGTGATTCTGGGTTCCGGCATGCTCTATCTTGATTGCACCCATGAGCGCAGCAATACGACCGGTTAACTCCCAGTCCAGGCCGTTCATCAAGCCATACAGCAACCCGGAACGATAGGCATCACCACACCCAGTGGGATCCTTCACACAGGAGGTCTGAGCGGCTGGGATAACATGCTCCTGTTTGCTGGTATAGATAGTGGAGCCCTCGCCACCCCGGGTGACGATCACCGCATCCACCATATCCGCTAGTTGCCTGGGGCTCTTGCCGGTACGCTCCTGCATCAGTTTGGCCTCATAGTCATTGAATGCCAGCCAACGGGCCTGTTCTGCAAACAGCATCAGATCATCACCATCAAACATGGGCATACCCTGGCCCGGGTCAAACATAAACGGAATACCAGCATCGGCAAACTGTTCTGCATGCTGCAGCATGCCATCTCGTCCATCCGGAGACACCAATCCGATGCTGCAGCCACTGGCATCGCTGATCCGGTTCTCATGGGAGAAGTTCATGGCACCCGGATGAAATGCCGTAATCTGATTATCATCCTGATCTGTGGTGATATAGGCCTGAGCGGTATACTGGCCATCTATTTCGCGTATATGATCACGACTGATGCCACACTCATCCATCCACTCTGCGTAAGGTTTAAAATCCCCACCTACAGTACCCATGGGCTTACCCTCGGCCCCCAGCAGGTTCAGGTTATAGGCAATGTTGCCTGCACAACCCCCAAACTCACGCCGCATATCCGGCACCAGGAAAGACACATTCAGGATATGCACCTGCTCCGGAAGAATATGGTTTTTAAAATGGTCTCGAAACACCATTATGGTGTCATAGGCAAAAGAGCCACAGATAAGTGCTGACATGTCTAATCCAGTAAAAATAGTAAAGGCAGATATTACACCAAACAGCACAATGGCCACAGCACGAATAACAGTCCGGCATAGATGATCATGGTTATTACCCTGACAAATACCGGGCAATAAGTTATCACCGGACACCTGGATAGAACTGCCAATCCTGTTTCATGTACAATTAAACATAATACTGGCCCCACCCATTGCCTTTGGAGTATGTGTGTCAAAGCGAAATAAAGAAATCAGACAATGCCAACCTTGCACCGCCTGCTGTGATGGCTGGCTGCAGGGTGTTATTGGCGGCATTCCAATCTATCCCGGAAAGGGCTGCCCAGACAGTACCGATAAATGCGAAAACTACGAAAATCGCCAGCTGGATCCATGCCGCAATTTCGACTGCGCATGGATTGTGGAAAACAGCCTGCTACCGGAGTGGATGAAGCCGGATAACAGCAAGGCCATAGTAATATTGGAGAAGTGGAGCTGGAACGGATACCCGGTAGATCTGGCAGTGCCGGTAGGAAAGAGGATACCTCCGCGCACCCTGAATTGGCTTATGGAGCACGCCGAAAAAAACCAACGACTCCTGATCTATTCAGAACAGATCCTTGAAAACGGCGAATACACCAAAAGGCAGGAGTTTACCGGATATGGCCCACCAGCCTTCCAACGCGACCTGTTGGAATGGAAAAAAGATGGAAAGATTTTTGAAGGGTTATAGCAAGAACTAGATATAACGCGGCCCCAGCACCAGAAGCCAGACCACAACCGCGATCACAATACTCAAGAATACCGCGGCTGAACCAATATCCTTGGCTCGACCTGAAAGATCATGTCTCTCCTCTCCTACCCGATCCACTACCGCCTCAATGGCCGAGTTGAGTAGCTCCACCAACGGGATGATCAACAGGCTGACAACCAACAGGGCCCGCTCTACCCCGGTTTCTCCAAGCCACAATCCCAGAGGAAGCAGAAACATGAGGGCAAATACCTCCTGGCGCAGGGCCTCCTCATGTTTGAAGCAGGCCCGAAAGCCAGCCATGGAGTAGCCCCAGGCACGAATGAGTCTCTCCAAACCAAGAGGACCCTGTGATGCCACTAATCGGCCTCCTGATCTGCACCAGGTCTCCAGGCCAGATCCAGTTCTCTGGCAGCCCGTACGTCATCCAAACGTTTTACCGGCAGACTATGGGGTGCACCCTTTACCAGATCAGGGTCAGACTCAGCCTCCTCCTCAATAGTGATCAGGGCCTCGAGAAATGCATCCAGGGTCTCTTTATCCTCACTCTCGGTTGGCTCAATCAACAGACACTCTGGTACCAGTAGCGGAAAATAGGTGGTAGGGGCATGGAAGCCATAATCCAGTAATCTCTTGGCATAATCCATGGTGTTCACCCCCAGGGTTCTAGCCTCACGCCGCAGGGTGATAATAAACTCATGGGTGGCACGCCGCTCCGGATATGCCGCCTCAAACCCAGCCTTCTGTAACCGTTTGAGCATATAGTTGGCATTCAGGGTGGAGTACTCTGCCACCCGAGCCATGCCTTCACGCCCTATCATGCGTGCATAGACAAAGGCCCGTAACAGGATGCCGGCGTTACCGGCAAAGGCAGAGAGTCGTCCGATAGTTTCCGGCCGATCCCTCTCAGTAAGCCAACGATAGTTGGTGCCATCCTTCTCAACCATGGGCACCGGCAGATATGGTTCCAGCCTCGCACTAACACCTACGGGGCCGGCTCCCGGACCACCGCCGCCATGGGGCGTGGAGAAGGTCTTGTGCAGGTTTATATGGATCACATCAAAGCCCATATCCCCGGGACGTACCTTACCCAGGATGGCGTTCAGATTTGCTCCGTCATAGTAGAGTAAACCACCCGCTTCATGCACCAGCTTGGCAATCTCTCCTATGCGTCGGTCAAACACGCCCAGGGTGGATGGATTAGTGAGCATAATACCGGCAGTCTGGGGACCAAGGGCCTGTTTCAGGGCCTCCACATCCATATCCCCGTCCAGGCCGGTAGGAATCTCCCGCACCTTGTAACCACACATGACTGCAGACGCAGGATTGGTACCATGTGCGGCATCCGGCACCAGGATCTCAGAACGTGCTGTGTCACCCCTGGCATCATGGTAAGCGCGGATCATGGCCACACCTGCAAACTCCCCCTGGGAGCCGGCAGCAGGGCTGAGACAGACCGCACGCATCCCGGTTACCTCTTTCAGGGTCTCCTGCAGATCATGCATACAGGCTAGAAAGCCCTGGCTGTGGTTTTCCGGTGCTTCTGGATGCCGACCAAGAAATCCCGGTAACATGGCCAGGCTGTTACACCCCCTGGGGTTGTACTTCATGGTACATGAGCCCAACGGGTAGAAATGGGTATCGATGGAGAAGTTCTTTTGCGACAGCCTGGTGTAGTGGCGCACCACCTGCATCTCTGACACCTCGGGCAGCGCCGGCCGCGACTTGCGTCTGAATTGCTCCGGGATCGAGGTCGCCTCTACCTCCTGTAGTGGTGCCTGGGCCGAGGAGCGGCGCCCCGCTCTGGATTGTTCCTGGATTAATACCAAACCACTCTCCCCTTGCAACTATTAACCAGCAGGCACTGCGCCACAGGATTTACTCTGCATCTGCACCAGCCGCTCCAGCTTTTCCTGATATACCTGCATCTCATCACGGGTTCGCTTCTCGGTAGCGCATATCAGTAATGCATCACCCAGTTCCGGATAATCATCAGAGAGATCAAAACCACCCTGTATGTTGTGTGCCGACAATGTATGCAGAACATCCTTTACCGCAAGCGGTAGGCGCACCACCTGCTCATGAAATACCGGACGCTCAAATATGGGCTCCACGCCCTCGATACCGGTCAACATATCTCTCAATAATCCGATATTGGTATTACAGCCAGCTGCGACCCGCTCCAGTCCTTCACCCCCCAAGAGCGCCATATGGATAGTGGCGGCCGTAACCATCAGTCCTTGGTTGGTACAGATATTGGAAGTGGCCTTGGAACGGCGTATGTGCTGCTCCCGCGCCTGCAGGGTTAGTGTGAAACCCGGTTTGCCATCCAGGTCCAGGGTTCTGCCTACGATGCGTCCCGGCATCTGCCGCACATGGGCCTGGCGACAGCAGAGAAAGCCGAAGTACGGACCACCGGATGAGAGCGGCGCCCCCAGTGGCTGTCCTTCACCACAACAGATATCCACTCCCTCACTGCCCCACTCTCCAGGCGGTTGCAGCAGGGCCAATGCCAACGGATTCACCACGGCAATAGACATAACCTTGTTGGCGCGGGCCCAGTCGGTCAGGGCATCTACCTCTTCCAGTACCCCGAAGAAATTGGGCTGAGGTATCACCAGCGCTGTTATATCCTCACCGGCATATTGCTCCAGGACAGCAGGATCGGTATGGCCACCAGTCATATCGAATGGCAGTTCAACCAGTTCTATATCCTGATTCCGTACGATGTTGTAGGCCACACGACGATAGGCTGGATGCAGACTGCGTGGCACCAACACCCGCTTGGACTTGGAT
This sequence comes from Chromatiales bacterium, assembly GCA_028278145.1. GTDB lineage: Bacteria > Pseudomonadota > Gammaproteobacteria > Chromatiales > Chromatiaceae > JAAGZL01. Next base: position 13,141 of record JANQEV010000098.1, read on the forward strand.
TTACGATTGGCCCGCACCGCCATCAGTATGGCCTCAGCCAGGGCCGATGCTCCATCGTAGAGGGAGGCATTAGACACATCCATGGCGGTCAACGCCGTCATCATGGATTGATACTCGTACAACAGCTGCAAGGTGCCCTGGCTGGCTTCGGCCTGATACGGAGTATAGGCAGTATAGAATTCACCACGCCCGGCTATCTCCCAAACTGCGGCCGGGATATGGTGATCATAGGCACCGGCACCGATAAAGCACAGCGGCTGACCATCGGCCTGGGCACGTGCCTGCATCAGTTGCGCCACCTCCATTTCGGACATTGCATCCGGCACATCTTTCAGCCCGTTGAAACGCAACTCATCCGGAATCTCATCGAACAGCTCTTCGATACTCGAGGCACCGATGGCCTCCAGCATCTGCCGTACCTCTTCTTCTGTGTGTGGAATAAACGGCATGTTGATCCAGAAACTCTAACTATACGCTCAGTGCTCTTCAGAGGCGGCAACTTCCTGGTAGCCATTCGCATCCAGCAGATTATCCAGTTCCGCAGGGTTGGACATCTTTACCTTGAACAGCCAGCCATCACCAAATGCACTCTCGTTCACCAGCTCTGGACTCTCTCCCAGGACTGAATTTACCGCAATGATCTCACCCGAGGCCGGGCTGTATATATCAGATGCAGCCTTTACCGATTCCACCACGGCACAGTCCTCACCAGCCTCTACACTGTCGCCCTCTTCCGGCAGATCCACAAACACCAGATCACCCAGCTGGTCCTGGGCGTGATCGGTGATACCCACGGTGATGGTGCCATCACCCTCATCCCGCGCCCACTCATGGGTCTTGGCATATTTCAATTCAGTTGGAAAGTCGCTCATGATTATTCGTGCCTCTACATATAGTTGTTGATTATCGGTTACTGGACCTTGATCTCTCCATTACGCACAAAAGGTGGCTTGACCACGCGCACCAATGCACGCTTACCACGCATCTCCACCTCACAGCTGTCATACTCACCCCGGCGTATGCGGGCCAGGGCGATGGATCTGTCCAGGGTAGGACCGAAGCCTCCGGATGTAATCTCTCCCAGCTCCTCATCTCCGGAAAATAGCTTCAGATGATTACGCAGTACGCCACGCCCTTCCAGCACCAGGCCTACAAACTGTAGATTGTCGTCCTTATTGCGTTGTGTCTCAAGTGCCTTACGTCCGATAAAATCTCTTTCCTGTGGTTCCCAGGCTATGGTCCAGGCCAGACCGGACTCCAGAGGAGAGGTGGTCTCATCCATATCAGATCCGTACAGATTCATACCTGCCTCCAGTCGCAGGGTATCACGCGCACCCAGGCCACAGGGCGTAACCCCAGCCACTGCCAGGGCATTCCAGAATTCGGCAGCGCCTTCTGCTGGCAGGGATACCTCAAATCCATCCTCACCGGTATAGCCGGTGCGGGCTACCAACCAGTCGCCATCATCTACCGCAACAAATGGCTTCAACTCTGACGCCGGTTGCTGTAATACTTCCGGCAGTAACGGCAGCGCCAGTTCCCTGGCCTGCGGACCCTGTATCGCAATCATGGCCAGATCGCGCCGGGCGCTGATCTCCACTGCATAGGCATGGGCCTGCTGCTCCATCCAGGTCAGGTCTTTCTCTGCAGTCCCGGCATTAACCACCATGCGATAATGCCCTGGCCGCATGAAATACACGATCAGGTCATCAATGACACCCCCATCTGGATTCAACATACAGCTGTAGAGGGCCTTGCCAGGTTGCTGCAATTTGGACACATCATTTGCCAGCAGCTTGCGCAGGAACACTTCACTGTCCTTACCAGTAATGTCCAGCGCCAACATATGGGACACATCAAACATTCCCGCCTGCTGCCGTACGGCATGATGTTCCTGGAGTTGCGAACCATAGTGCAGCGGCATATCCCAGCCACCAAAGGGAACCATGCGCGCACCCATCGTATTGTGGGTATCGTACAGTGCTGTCTTTAATCCCATTATCTATTCCATGGCTTGATTGTGCCAGAAACGCTATCGCTTATTCTGGCCTACAGTTAAGCCGTAGGCCGGGATAAGCATGGCGTTCCCGGCAAAAATACTAAATAACCACTTCTGGCCCTGAGCAACCTAACCAGCCATCAAGGCCTCTATCTCCTCCATTGTCTTGGGTGCATCCTTACTGAGTACATCACATCCATCCTTGGTTACCACAACATCATCTTCTATGCGGATACCTATGTCCCACCATTTCTTGGCCACTCCCTTGCTGCCTGCTGGGATGTAGATTCCCGGTTCAATGGTGAGGGCCATGCCAGGTTCCAGCAACCTGGATTCCCCATCCACTTTATAATCACCCACATCATGTACATCCATGCCCAGCCAGTGCCCGGTGCGATGGACATAGAACTCTTTATAGGCCTCTTTCTTCAGCAGGGTAGAAATACGCCCTTTAAGCAGTCCAAGCTCCATCAGCCCCTTGGTGACAACCTTGACCGCTGCATCATGGGGATCATTCCAATGGTTACCAGGCTTCACATGGCGGATGGCAGCATCCTGTGCCTGCAGTACCAGTTCGTACAACAAACGTTGTGGCTTACTGAACACACCGTTAATCGGGAAGGTGCGGGTAATATCAGAGGCGTAATAGTTATACTCACATCCGGCATCCACTAGTAGCAGGTCGCCATCCTTGAGCTCGGCATCGTTATCAATATAGTGCAGTACACATCCATTTCCTCCACTGCCAAAGATGGCCGGATAGGCCTGGTGGCGTGCACCCCTCTTAGTGCACTCATGGATAAATTCTGCTTCCAGCTGATACTCTTTCAAACCGGGACGACAGGCTTGCATAACCCGCTTGTGGGCCTGAGCTGAAATCTTGGCTGCAGTACGCATCTGCTTAATCTCTGAACGCCCCTTGTACAGGCGCATATCATGCAGATAGTGATCGAGGGCTATAAATTCCAGCGGGCCTGGCACACCAGAGCGGGAACTGCTGCGGATCTGGCTTATCCACTCTGACATGCGTTTGTCCAGATCCGGGTTGCAGCCCATGGCATAGAACACCCGTTCACACTGCTCCAGCATGCGGGGAAGGATGTCATCCAGATCTCCTATGGGAAAGGCATCATCAGCTCCATACACATCCACAGCACCTATATGTCCGGCACGCGGACCATCCCAGCGTTCCTTATCTGCATCTCTCTCCCGACAGAACAGCACATATTCAGCATGACTGCGACCAGGGATGAGAACAGCCACAGCTTCCGGCTCTGGAAATCCGGTTATGTAATAGAAGTCGCTATCAGGACGATAATGATACTCAACATCCCGGTTGCGTTTTACTACCGGCGCAGCAGGCAGTATAGCTATGCTGTTTTCACCCATCATACGCATAAGCTGGCGCCTGCGGCGTGTAAACTCTTTTACATTCATTGCTCAGACTTTTCCTGTCTTTGGGCCAATTCATCATGCACTAACATGGCTGCCACCCAGATAAACTCTGTCACCTCAGTCAGTGCCACCTCTTCCTCTTCATCACCCTGAATCCCGTCTACATCCATGCGACTGATCTCTGACAGGTCCTGGAGTGCCTCCTTTGCCTGTGGCGGTAAACCATCTGCGGCACCGGTTTCTGCCAGCCCAACCCCATACAGAAACCCCTCACACCAGTCACGGACCGCTGCAGCCCGCTGTGGTAAAGGCGTGTCTTCATCCGGCAGCAACAGGGGAAACCCGAAGTCAGCACCATCTATGGATGCATTTACTGCCTGCACCAGTTCATCAACAGCAGCCCGGCATGCACCTATTGCAGGATCATCCCCGACTCCACCTGGAAACCACTCTTGCATCAGCCGCTGCTGCGGAATCATCTCACCACCACACATCAAGCCACACAACAGACCATGAGCACCTGATGCACCTGAGTCAACACCCACATCTGTTAGGCACTGACCCATATATTCATAATCAACCTGCATTAAGAACCTTCAATTTAATATGCTCCAGGAATGGAAAGACACTCTAAACCCGATAATAGCACGGGCTCTCTGCAGAGGAGTATTTTGATCAACATCACACCCCACATATACTAGAAAAAAACACCCTATATCCATAGGGAGAATATCCATTATAATACCGGACATATAACCCTTTTTCGTTGACCCAACAACCTGTGCACTCTATATTGGAAAACATGAGCGACCAAGAGATCAACATAACCGAAGATGACCTGAAAAGACTGGAAGCCAGAGTTGATGAACTCATTCAGGCAAATCTACGCTTGCGTGATGAGAATAGCTCTCTACTATCAACACAAGAAAGCCTGGTTACAGAACGAGCTGAGTTGATAGAGAAGACTGAACTGGCCAAGACCAGAGTTGAGGCCATGATCACCAGGCTGAAATCCATGGAAACAGGCTCGTGAGTGAAAAGCCAATTCCTGTCAGCGTCAATATACTCGACAAAGAGTATCTGATCGCATGCCAGCCTGAGGAACGAGAAACCCTGCTTGAGAGTTCACGCCACCTGGATATGAAAATGCGTGAAATACGCGACAGCGGGAAAATTATCGGAACTGATCGGATAGCTGTCATGGCTGCACTGAATTTAGCGCATGAACTATTGGATCAAAAGGCCAACAGTAAGTCAGGCGATATAGCCACCAGCCGGCGTCTTCTGAAATTGCAGGATAAGATTGAAACCGCCCTGTCCACGAATAAACAACTGGAATTTTGATCAAAAAGGGCCTAACGTTATAGTTAATCGCCCTGCCAGTATTCGGATTTGGTAGGGTAGATAAAAGTTTTGGACATTCCCTGTGGTGTTTGTCAGCAAATCGGGTATTTTCTTGAGCCTACTTAATACCTCGGGGACATAATGCTGAAGCCAGTGTGCAAATCCACCATGAGTGGGGAGCCTTAGGCGTCACTGTTGCCCCCACTTGAACCTTCCGGTTCAAGAACGATGATAAGCAACGGCATTAGCGGGGAATGTCTCTCCAATTACTGGACCACCTGCCTTGTACGATCCACAGCAGATCAGATGTCAAATACGTTCTCAAAGGCGAGCCCTTTCAGCACAAGAACAGAAGCGGCATAGTCAGGCCATGACTAGCATCCTGACCAAATCCAAACTGTTCCGCAACAGTACCAATATTGCCATTTACATAGAAAACGATGGCGAAATGGGCGTAACGCAGCTTGTATCCATAATATTTAACTTGGGAAAGCGCTGCTATTTGCCTGTGCTACGCCCAATGCTGCCCAACCGGTTGTGGTTTGTGGAATACAGACCGGAAGACAGGCTAATCCTTAACAGATATGGCATCTTGGAACCAAGCATACGCAGACATAAGCCTGTTTCGACATATGCATTGGATATAGTACTGGTACCTCTAGTTGCATTTGATGTTTCCGGGAACAGAATAGGCATGGGAGGTGGCTTCTATGACAGAACTTTCTCCTACCTATTAAATAGAAATCAGTGGTACAAACCTAAACTGGTTGGCACAGCTCATGAACTGCAAAAGCTGGAATCAATACACCCAAATATATGGGATGTTCCTTTGGATGCAGTAGTAACTGAGAAACGTTTTTACACTCAAGACAAGCAAACAATGAAGTCAGTTATATGAGTTTGTTAAACAGCTTTATATTGTTAATATAATTTCACTGCTGAAAATGCTGGTATTTTTCTAATACTTTATTATACTCACTAGTGACTTTTGCTAACTATGTTTTTGGAGGGAACAAAATGGCAATCAAGAAAGCAGCGAAAAAGAAGGTGGCCAAGAAAAAGGCTGGCTCAAAGAAAACTGTGGCGAAGAGAAAGGTAGCTGCCAAGAAAAAGGTTGCCAAAAAGAAAGTCGCCAAAAAGAAAGTCGCGAAGAAAAAAGTAGCGGCTAAGAAGAAGGTAGCCAAGAAAAAGGTTGCCAAAAAGAAAGTCGCAAAGAAAAAAGCAGCGGCTAAAAAGAAGGTAGCCAAGAAAAAGGTCGCAAAGAAAAAGACTGCGGCTAAAA
>JANQEV010000015.1 GCA_028278145.1 Chromatiales bacterium
GGGTCGGTCATATGACAAGCGATGTGGGACCGCAGTCCCTATCAGCTGGAGAGGTTGGCCTTAGCCTGTTCTGCCAGCGCGGCAAAAGCCGGCTTGTCAAAAATAGCCAGATCCGCAAGGATCTTACGATCAATCTCAACCCCGGCATTTTTCAGCCCATTGATCATACGGCTATAGGACAGACCGTTCTCGCGGGCACCAGCGTTGATACGGGCGATCCACAGGGAACGAAACTGACGTTTCTTCTGACGACGGTCACGATAAGCATACTGACCGGCCTTGATAACGGCCTGCTTGGCAACCCGGTAGACCTTACTGCGGGCACCGTAATAACCCTTGGCCTCTTTCAGCACCTTTTTATGCTTGGCGTGTGCTGTTACACCACGTTTAACTCTTGGCATGATCTATCTCCAGTCCTGTCAGGCGTAGGGCAACATGCGACGGGCGGCTGCCACATCGGACTTGTGCACTTGAGCTGGGCAACGCAGCTGACGCTTACGCTTGGTGCTCTTCTTGGTCAGGATATGGCTACGATGGGACTGGCCACGCTTGAACGACCCGGAAGCGTTTTTCTTGAAACGCTTTGCCGCGCCGCGATTTGTCTTGATCTTCGGCATTTCTCATAACTCCGCAATTTGTATTTCTAAACCTGCTCCTCAGCAGATCTGAAATTTAAGTTAATAACATCTACTTTTTCTTGGGGGCCAATACCATCACCATCTGCCGGCCTTCCATCTGTGGGTGCTGCTCTACCTGACCCAATTCGGCCAGATCAGACTCAATACGTTTCAGCACTTCCAGACCCAGCTCACGGTGAGCATGCTCACGACCGCGGAACCGCATGGTTACCTTGGTCTTATCCCCGTCATTCAGGAAACGTATCAGGTTGCGTAGTTTTACCTGATAATCCCCTTCACCCGTCCCTGGACGAAACTTTACTTCTTTCACATGAACCTGTTTCTGCTTCTTTTTAGCCGCCTGCTGCTGCTTTTTCTGGTCAAAGATAAATTTGCCAAAATCCATGATCCTACATACGGGTGGCTCAGCATTGGGCTGAATCTCAACCAGATCCAGTCCTGCTTCATCAGCGGCTTCAATCGCCTGTTCCAGTGATACGACTCCTGCCTGCTCTCCTTCCTGGTCTATAAGCCTGACCTCTGGTGCAGTAATCTCGTCATTCAGGCGATTCTTTCTTTTTACAGCGATAACAGTTTCCTCCGAAACAAGTAAAGCCTGCGCCGCACCCGCATCCACAATCAGAATGGTGCTGGCAGCACAAGCTCTATCATTCTATTACGACCGTGACTCCTTACCGATTCTCTCCAGGAACTCATCTAGACTCATACTTCCGAGGTCTTCACCGGAGCGGCTACGGACAGCCACAGTCCCATTTTCCATTTCGCGGTCGCCAACTACCAACAGGTATGGCACCCGTCTCAATGTGTGCTCGCGAATTTTAAAGCCGATTTTCTCGTTTCTCAAGTCCATTTCGGCCCTAAAACCATGTTTTTTCACGGTTTGGGTTACTTTTTCCACATATTCGGCCTGTCGATCGGTAATATTCATCACCACAAGCTGTTGCGGCGACAGCCAGAACGGCATAGCACCGGCGTAGTGTTCAATCAAAATACCGATGAAACGCTCCAGAGATCCAAGGATGGCGCGATGCAGCATGACCGGGGTCTGCTTGCTGTTATCCTCAGCCACATACTGTGCTCCCAGACGTCCTGGCATGGAGAAATCGAGCTGAATCGTACCGCACTGCCAGGCACGACCAATACTATCGTGAAGTGTAAATTCGATCTTAGGACCGTAGAACGCCCCCTCACCCGGTTTCAACTCGTATTCCAAGCCCTTGCTTTTCAGGCAGGCCTCCAACGCCGCTTCGGAACGATCCCACAACTCATCCTCGCCCACGCGTTTTTCCGGACGGGTGGAAAACGCCAGCTCTACACTGTCAAAGCCAAAGTCGCGATAGACCTCGAAAATGATATCGATCAGGATTCCGACTTCTGCTTCGATTTGATCTTCAGTGCAGAAAACGTGGGCATCGTCCTGCACAAACCGACGGGCACGCATCAAACCATGTAAGGTGCCAGAGGGTTCGTTACGGTGTACTACCCCGAACTCCGCTATACGCAATGGCAAATCACGGTAGCTGCGCAGCCCTTGATTGAACAGCTGCACATGCCCCGGGCAGTTCATTGGTTTGATCGCATAATCGCGATCATCTAGATTTGTGGTAAACATGTCATCTGCAAATTTGTCCCAGTGTCCTGACTTCTCCCACAGGGAACGATCTAGCAACAGTGGGGTATGTACCTCTTCGTAGTCATACTCGACGAGCTTGCTTCGCATGTATTCTTCAACCTGGCGATACAGCTGATAGCCCTTCTGATGCCAGAACACCATGCCTGGAGCCTCATCCTGGAAGTGGAACAGGTCCAGCTGCTTACCCAGCTTGCGATGGTCCCGCTTCTCAGCCTCTTCCAGGCGGTGTAGGTAGGCCTTCAGCTCTTTCTTGTCCCGCCAGGCGGTACCGTAGATACGCTGCAACATCTCGTTATCCGAGTTGCCACGCCAGTAGGCACCAGCTACCTTCATCAGTTTAAAGCCCTTCCCCAGTTTGCCGGTACTAGGCAGATGGGGGCCACGGCAGACATCAAACCAGTCCCCCTGGCGGTAGATGGAGACCTCTTCACCATCAGGGATAATGTCCTTAATGATCTCTACCTTGTACTCCTCACCCAGTTCGCTGAACTTCTTTATTGCCTCATCCCGATCCCACACCTCACGCTCCAGAGGCAGGTCACGCTTCACGATCTCCTGCATGCGCTTTTCGATCTTGGCCAGATCATCCATGGTGAATGATTCATCACGGGCAAAGTCATAGTAGAAGCCATCTTCGATGGCAGGACCAATGGTTACCTGGGTCCCTGGATAGAGCTCCTGCACCGCCTGGGCCATGACATGGGCAGCATCGTGGCGCATCAGCTCCAATGTCTCTTCCTCATCCCTACTGGTAATAATGGCCAGCTCGGCGTCAGACTCCATTACATATGATGTATCCACCAGGTCACCATTAACACGACCAGCCAGGGCTGCTCTGGCCAGACCTTCGCCAATGGATGCTGCGACATCATAAACAGATACCGGGTTATCGAAACTACGTTGGGAACCGTCAGGGAGGGTAATTACGGGCATTACATAATCCTCATCAGTGGTGACCCATACGAAAGGCCACTTGAAAAATAAAAAACCGGATCCTGGAGACCCGGCATGAATTCGTTGATACAAGTATGAGCCGAAGCGACATCCTGTATCAGATAGTGGCGGAATTATAACAACACACCGTCTAACAAATCAAAACAGCGGAATTGCCTATTTAAGCCCGCGACTACCAAGATGGATAGCAATCAGGTTCTCAAGGCCACTAACAAGAGTATTGATATCAACGGTTTTGAAGCGCGGAGCCAGCTTGTTTATATACTCCCGCCGTTTCCCCCATTCGATTAGCAGTTCGTCCTCGAGATTTGAGCCAAGAATCCTCTGCTCTATGGCATCCGACTCACTGTGTAAAAGGTCATCTGAGGTCAACACACCCTTGGCAAGAGCCAGGGCAAAAATGCCACTGGTGAAGTCCCGGTCCTTGATCTCACGCTGCCAGGTGGTCACAGCATTTCCAATACGCCCCATGACCTGGGCATTCCATATCACCTCTCTCAGGGTACCTGTTTCCCAGACATCAAATCCAGGTGATGCCATGAGGTCAAGGGTGGCATTTACCATCATGTGCATATTATGCGGCTGATATAGATCATGTTCAGCCAAGTTCATACAGCGCGGGTCGTTATTCACTACCAACGCATAGCGCATACAGTTTAAAAGCTGCCGATAGTCAAAGGTGAGGAGCTTCTCAAACTCAGAAAAGCGCGGCAGTCTCTTATAACGACGTTCAATCTCCTGCCACAACTCAATAGTGAACTCCAGGTAACCGAGATACTCCGGTTTTACCTTTTGCTTTTGGATAAATGAAGCCTCAAATGGAATAAGCAGCATCTGTTCTACCAGATCCTCATCCTGGATCTGATCCGCAGCATCATCCAGCATTACATCGAACATCACGCCCAGGAGCTTGATGGTCTGCACCTCATCCCATAGCGCCTCATCCACAGAACTCAGGGCGGTCAGACGCAAGCCCTGGTAGACCCATTTCCAGATAAATGCATCCCGCTGTCCCTGTTCACCATAGGCCTGAATAAAACTCTGAACCTCATCTGAAAGTTCAATACGCTGGATGGCGGCAATATCCTCAGCCAGCCTGGACGAACCAGCTAACTCATTCAGGAACACCAGGATGCTATCTCGCTGGAAGGCAGAATGAATAACCGATTCAATCTCCCGCCAACTCTGAAGTGCAGCCTCGGTAAATGCCCCCCCGAAACCTGGGGGAGATTCTCCAGTAGGCTCAAGCAGCTGCCAGCAGACCACTATCTCTCCACGAATAACGGTCTCACCGCCCAATGACAAGATCTCTAATCCAAGACGTTCTCCCAGATCTGGTGGATTGTCTGTGGCTATGAACATTCCACCTTCAGAGATATTCATAGAGACAGATTCTGTAACCGCGCCATCCGGATGCAGGACTCTTGCTGGCATCGAAAGCGCTATACGCGGCTTTTCTCGTTTTTCCGCAGTTCCACCTGAGCTTAACTCGCCTTTGGGATCACTGTTATCCATCTACCCTCCTGGTGGTTGTTTCTAGCTGATGAGATCTTATTAAGATAATGGGCTTTATCTTCACGCCTGTAGGCGCTACTAAGTAGAGACATCTCTTTATCGACCAAATACAGGTGTACCTTTAGGCAGGGAGAGAGTTGCACTGGGTATTCAGGCGAATCTGTACAAACTATGAGTTGGTAAGTGTTTCAGCAGATGTAGCGAGTTACACATAAAAAAAGCACTTATGCTGAGCATAAGTGCTTGATTTAATTGGTAGGCGCGATTGGAGTCGAACCAACGACCTCTACCATGTCAAGGTAGCGCTCTAACCAACTGAGCTACGCGCCTGTAAAACTGTTGCCATCTACATCCATATAGGTTGGGTTCAGATCGGCCGTCCTGGCCACGAAGACGGCGAATAATACCGGTTTATCGCCACTTAAATCAAGGACTAATGAAATCTAAATTAATCCTGATTGCTCAAGAGTGTCCAATCAATTTTTAAAGCTTTCAACGCCAATGATTGACCAAAAGATACCAATTCTTAAACAGAATCAAAAAGCAATGACAGCAAGCATATTAACGAGAGATTAATAACCAAAAATTGAGTCTTTTATTGACATGAATTGTTACAGTTTTATTACATTATTGTTACAGTTTTAACCTAAACATCTATTACCGGCAGCAACGACTAATTCTAGCATTTATCCATTTATAATTAGGCACTTATATACCATGGAACTACAAAATATCAACGCACTAGAAAAGGCCACCGGCAAAGGCCGGCAAGAACTATTCAGAATAGGAATAGCGCTGTTATTCATAGTCGGCATCATGCTGTATACCAGCATGCGTGGACTGGATACTCCAGGTAGTTTCATGCTGATTATCGCCGCCATGATTGGCGGTTACATGGCCATGAATATCGGAGCTAACGATGTAGCCAATAACGTAGGGCCGGCTGTCGGTTCAAAGGCATTGACACTCACCGGCGCCATCATAATCGCGGCAATATTTGAGGCATCAGGTGCCCTGATCGCTGGCGGCGATGTGGTATCCACTATTAAAAAAGGCATAATTGATCCCGCACTGATATCAGATTCAAATACCTTTATCTGGCTCATGTTGGCAGCCCTGTTGGCCGGCGCCATCTGGTTGAATATCGCCACTGCCCTGGGAGCCCCGGTCTCTACTACTCACTCCATAGTTGGCGGTGTGTTAGGTGCCGGTATAGCCGCTGGTGGTGTGGAGATCGCAAACTGGGGACGGATGGGGGCGATTAGTGCCAGTTGGGTCATTTCCCCTGTACTGGGTGGACTGATAGCTGCCAGCTTCCTTTATTTGATCAAGCGCACCATCACTTATCAGACAGATATGATCGCAGCCGCCAAACGCATGGTACCTATTTTAGTTGCCATTATGGCCTGGGCCTTTGGAACTTATCTGTTACTTAAGGGGTTAAAAAAGATATGGAAATTGGATTTTGCTACCGCATCCTTGATCAGCCTAGTCATATCAGCATTTATCTATGTAATCATTAAGCCAATGCTGGCAAAGGTGGCGGACAGGTTGCCTAATGAGAAGCAAAGCATAAACGTACTCTTCACCCTGCCCTTGATATGTGCTGCAGCACTACTGAGCTTTGCCCATGGTGCCAACGATGTGGCAAATGCTGTAGGTCCTCTGGCCGCTATCAATGATGCAATACACAGTGGTGGTATTGCCAGTAAGGCAAGCATACCAGTGTGGGTAATGATGATTGGGGCAGTGGGAATCGCCATTGGTCTATCTCTGTACGGTCCAAAACTGATCCGTACCGTAGGCTCAGAGATAACCGAACTGGACAAAATGCGCGCATTCTGTATTGCCATGGCTGCCTCCATCACGGTTATTATCGCAACCCAGCTTGGACTTCCCGTAAGCTCCACTCACATTGCCGTGGGGGGTATTTTCGGTGTCGGCTTCCTCAGAGAATTTTTGAAGACAAGCTATTCCACCATGATTGAGGAGATAAAACATCACCATAAGGATGATCACCCAGAAGAGGTTGAGGAATTCCTGATTGGTTTCAAAAAGGCGTCGCTGCATAAAAAGAGCATAATGCTGGAAGAATTGAAGCAGAAAAAGACCGTTGCTCATCTCACCAAGAAGGAACGCAAAAGCCTGAAGAGAGTATACCGGCATGAACTGGTAAAACGCACCGCACTGCTAAAGATTGCAGCAGCCTGGGTAATCACTGTGCCTGTATCCGGCATCATGGCTGCCCTGCTATATTTCATGATCAGAGGAATGATGCTGCCATGAGATAGTGCTCCCTAGCGTATCATATCAAAATTGACCTAGATCAAGCCCTCTTGAGAAATATCAAGAATAATCCTGCTTTAAGGGAAATAATATAAAGATATAACCCTCGTAATTGATTGTGGTCAGTTGGGTCATAGAGCATTTATTCAATTTCTGAAATGTTCCGTGCAGGCGAATAGACGTACGCAGTCCCAGTATAGGTATTAGACGGCCATAGCTTAGGTAGTCGCTACAGAGATTGCTATGCACTAGCCCATATATCTAAAATCGGGAGGATGTTATGAGAGCACTAAACAAGCTGGCTATAACCTTCCTGCTTTCCATATTTACATCTATTGCTACTGCAGACCCTCAACAACCACAAACTACTCTACCTGACACTACAAAGGCTAACTGGTATCCCCACATCGTTGATGAGAGCTTCGTCAAGCAATACGCCGGGATTCCACGCAAGAAAGACGTGATGATTATTGATGCCAGGCCCAAGGCCCGCAGATTTGATAATGGACATATTCCTGGAGCCTACAATATACCCTTGCGTCAGTTCGACAAAATGGTCGACAAACTGCCAGCAGACAAATCCACCTTATTAATCTATTACTGTGGCGGCACCAAATGCAGACTTAGTCACAAGTCAGCATTCAAGGCAGAGAAGTTGGGTTACAAAAACGTAAAAGTCTATGCCAACGGATTTCCGGACTGGAAGAAAAATGGCAACCTGATTGCCATCACCATTGCTCATCTAGAAAAGCTGCTAGAAACCAACTCTCCCATGGTATTAGTGGATTCACGCCCCAAGAAACGCCAGTACAATAAGGGGCACATCCCCAGTGCCATTAGCATCCCTAATCGCCTGTTTGATAAATTGGCCCCACGCCTGCCAGCAGACAAGAGTACACCGTTATATTTCTACTGCGCGGGCTACAAGTGCAAGCTAAGCCCTGACTCTGCTGCAAAAGCAATACGACTTGGCTATACCAATGTCCATATAATTCCAGAAGGTTATCCTGGTTGGAAGAAAGGAATAAACGCTACAGTATTACCAGAGATCGTCAGCGGTAAAGAGGAAGGCACCATCACCATAGACTCCTTCAAACAAATCATGGCAACTGCACCTGACAGCATTTTTCTGGTGGATGTGCGTGACCCAGATGAATATGCAGGTGGAACCATCAATGGCGCAATAAACCTACCCATGAATGATTTCGAAAAGAAGATGGATAACCTACCCAGAGATAAAGATATAGTATTCCTATGCAGTACAGGGGCACGCGCGGGAGAGGCTTACGATATTATCAAGATGCTTGGTCCTGAAGTTACCGTCTATTTTCTGGATGCTGAAATAGAGTTCAAGCCGGACGGCAGTTATACAATGAAAAAGACAGAATAGAGTATTGATTGCATTACCCATGGATTTGGTAACTCATGTAACCTACCCTATTCAACTTGCTGGTAAAGTAACAATATTTCTTTACATTCACTCAGTAGGCAACTGATAGACATACCCAACAGAATCATCACCATTTTTTGACAGATACATGGCTTTATCGGCCAGGTTGATAAGATTATTCAGATCATGCGAATCATCTGGATAGATACCGACACCGATACTTATACCAATATCGACGGTGTAGTCCTGAACAGATATCGGCGCGCTAATCGTCTCGCATATCTTGCCACTGATTGACTTTAATATGTCGAACTTATCCAGCACCTCTGTAAGGTTCAGGAGTACCAGGAATTCATCCCCACCCACCCGGAATAAAATATCATTGAATCGAACTGTCTCTTTTAGCCTGTTGGCAACAATCTTCAGTATCTCATCTCCAACCCCATGTCCCAGACTGTCGTTTACCGGCTTAAACTTGTTAAGATCAAGATACAGCACGCCAATACTTAGCCAGGAGGCTAAAATCCTACTGTCCTCTCTTAAAACCTCATGCAGATATCGCCGATTAAAAAGGTTGGTAAGAACATCAACGTTTGAATTGGATTTGAGGGTTGATATGGTTTTCTGGATTGCGGTGTAATCCTGGATTGTTGCAACTCCATATTTATTCTCACCTATCTCCACACTCGCAATGGATATTCGTGCATTGAATTCCTCACCTTGTGAAGTTACACATGGAATAGCAGCTCGAGCCATCATATCTTTTGCTGCAGTATTAGAATGGATATACGTTGCTAAATACTCTTTATGATCAAAACGACCTGATTTAACCATCAAATCGTCTACATGCAACTTCAGGATTTGATCAGGTGTATATCCGAATAGACTGGCACAAGCAGAATTTGCAAAAACTATTTCTGATGCGTCATTGGCAATTAAGATTGCATCACCAAGAAATTCAAGAAAATCTGTTATTTCAGAAAAACTAGTCATCAAACCAATCAGATCTAATAATGCATGTCACTTACTATTAACACCACGTAGTCAAGATATACTCAGCACTACACCTCATTATTCAGGCTCAACTAACAGTATAGTAAACATCAACACAGCATTACCGCTCAATATAAGTTACGAAAAACGAAACCTCGCCTTTCTCCTGCTGGCCACAAAGCTATATCATGAAATCTTGAGCAGTCAGCGACTATTTATCCTTATCTTTTTCCTGCAGCAGATCCTTGAGGGCAGAAAAAGGTTTAGAGGTGGCTGTAGTGCTGGATTCATCCTGATTTGAGCCACCGCCATGCAGCTCTTCTTCAGTATATCTGGCATGCTCATTATCATGACAGTAGACACACAAGAGCTCCCAGTTACTGCCATCCTCAGGATTATTATCGTGGTCATGATCACGGTGATGCACCGTCAATTCATGAATATTGGTGTGGGTAAATTCACGGGCACAACGGCCACAAATCCATGGAAACATCTTCAGGGCCTTTTGCCGATAGCCCTGCTCCCGTTGCTCCCGTTTTTTTCTTGCCTCGGCAACGATCTGATCCAGTTTTTGGCTACCAGTAAAACCCTTATCCTGTGACATCAAACTATCCTCCACAGAAATTATATTCAAACAGTAATACTGAAATTGCTTTACAATGATGAGGTTATTAATCCTGATTAGCGATTACCAGATCAAAATGCAGTTTTCTTGATCCTGGACATTACTCCTTCTGCGAAACAGCATAGAGACTATCTAAGATTAGGAATAAAGCTACCAAAAACGGAGATTTTAATGCCTAAACGCCACACGGGACTATATGTAACTCTGGTAACTATCACAGTTATCGCCCTGGCCATCTGGTACTCCACCCGACCCAAGCCAATAGAAGTAGCAGTTAAACCGGTTGAGAAAGGAGATGTGGAGCAGACAGTGGCCAATACCAGAGCCGGAACGGTAAAGGCATGTCGCAGAGCCAAGCTGTCACCTGGTGTCGGTGGCCAGATATCCACCCTGGATATACGGGAAGGAGACCGGGTCAAGGCCGGTACCCTGCTATTGGAACTCTGGAACAAGGATCTGCGCTCAGAGATTGCCCTGAATGAGAGCGAATCCAGAGCCACCATGGCCAATGCCAGGGCCGCCTGTCTCCAGGCCGATGTAGCTGATCGCGAGGCCAAGCGCATGCTACGTCTTGAAGGGTCCGGGGCCGTATCAGAAGATGCCGTGGATAAATCGGTGACCGAGGCCCAATCCCGCAAGGCGGATTGTGAATCCGCCAAGGCCATGGCCAAGGTTTCCGCAGCCCGGGCCGACGTAGCCCGCTCGCAACTGGAGCGTACCCAGCTGATTGCCCCCTTCGATGGCATCGTGGCCGAGATAAATGGCGAACTGAATGAATACGTAACCCCCTCCCCACCTGGGATAGCGACTCCACCAGCGGTGGATCTGATCGACAACTCCTGCTTCTACGTAGCCGCACCCATCGACGAGGTGGACGCTCCCAGAATCACCATTGGGAAAATCGCGCGGGTAAGTCTGGACGCCTTTGGCAAACGCCGCTTTCCTGGCACAGTCAGACGCATCGCCGCCTATGTTCTGGATAAGGAAAAACAGGCCAGAACGGTGGAGGTGGAGGTGGAGTTCAGCAACAAGGATGATATAAACCAACTGCTGGCAGGCTACTCTGCAGATGTTGAAATCATACTGGACGAACACCGGCAAACCCTGCGCATCCCTACCGAGTCGATCCTGGAAGGGGAAAAGGTGTATGTATTCAAGCCCGAGGATGAAATCCTGGAGCAGAGGAAGATAGAAAAAGGCATGTCTAACTGGGACTGGACTGAGATCCTGTCCGGCCTGGAACAGGGGGAACTTGTGGTTACCTCCGTAGACCGCGATGGGGTCGAAGATCAGGCCATGGCCAAGCGGGAAGCAGAGAAGCAGCCGTGATCAAACTGGAAGGCATCTCCCGCGAGTTTCAGGTGGGCGACGAGACCGTACACGCCCTGAACCAGGTTGACCTGCAGCTTACCCGTGGCGACTACTATTCCATCATGGGTCCATCTGGCTCTGGTAAATCAACCCTGTTGAATATACTGGGCCTTCTGGATCGCCCCAATGCCGGCCGCTACTGGCTGGACGATATCGATACCACATCCCTAGCAGAAGAACAGCGTGCCAAGGTCAGACGCAACAAGATTGGTTTTGTATTCCAGGCCTTCCACCTGGTACCACGCCTGACGGCTGCTGAAAACGTTGAACTGCCCATGACCCTCGCAGGCATTGACCCACATGAACGCAAGCAACGGGTACATTCAGCACTGGAGCCGCTTGGTCTCCTGGACCGGGCCAACCACCGCCCGGACCAACTATCTGGCGGACAACGCCAGCGTGTAGCCATAGCCCGTGCCACTATCATGCAGCCCACCATCCTGCTTGCCGACGAACCCACCGGAAACCTGGACAAGGCCTCGAGTAGAGATGTGATAGAGACTCTGGAACTGCTAAACAGCAAGGGTCTTATCCTGCTGGTGGTCACCCATGATCCAGAGATTGGCAGACGGGCCAAGCACTCAATCCGAATGGAGGATGGCGCCATCATCGACACCTCTGGTAACAGGCCCTAGCAGCATGCGGGTAGACGACATCCTTCAATTTGGCTTTCGTTCCATCTCTGGTACTCCCAGCCGGACCTGGCTGATGCTGCTGGCCATGGCCATCGGTGTAGGTTCGGTTATGGTTCTGACTGCCCTGGGGGAAGGCGCACGCCGCTATGTCACCAGTGAGTTTTCCCAATTAGGGACCAATCTGCTGGTAGTGTTGCCGGGACGTTCTGAGACCACGGGTGGAGCACCACCCATAATGGGTGAGACCCCGCGTGATCTAACCCTGAACGACGCCATGGCCCTGACCCGCAACCGCTCCATAGAGCGAGTTGCCCCCATAGCGGTTGGATCGGCCCCGGTATCTTTCCGACAACTGGAACGGGAGGTAAATATCCTCGGTTCCACCCATGATCTGTTACCAGTCAGGCAACTGGAACTTTCCCTGGGGAAATTTCTCCCTGCCGGTGATCCGAACCGTGGCGCCGCAGTGGCCGTTCTTGGCAGCAAGCTGAAGAAAGAACTGTTCAGGAACCACAAGGCCCTGGGACAGTGGATACGCATCTCAGATCGCAGATTCAGGGTTATCGGTGTGCTTAAGGCCAGAGGTCAGTCTCTGGGAACCGATATGAGCGATATCGCAGTGATTCCGGTTGCCTCCGCCCAGTCTCTGTTCAACACCACATCACTATTCCGCATCCTGGTACAGGCCAGAAGCCGGGACTCCATACCCCAGGCCAGCAAGGCAATATTGAAGACCATCAGTGAACGCCACGATGGTGAGGATGACGTAACTGTTATTACCCAGGACGCCATGCTATCCACCTTCGATGACATCTTCCTTGCCCTGACCATGACCGTGGCAGGTATTGCTGCCATCAGCCTGGCCGTGGCCGGGATTCTCATAATGAATGTAATGCTGGTTGCTGTATCCCAGCGCACTTCAGAGATTGGGCTGCTGAAGGCCCTGGGCAGTCCTGGGAGGCAGATACTGCACCTGTTTCTCATGGAGGCGTCCCTGCTCTCATTGAGCGGCGCAATTATCGGTGTAGGAGTGGCTTTTGGGGGGATATGGGGATTGGAGCAGCTGTTTCCCGAGTTCCCGCTTTCCATCCCAATCTGGGCCTTTTTGGCAGCCGTAACCGTAGCCATAGGAACCGGGCTGCTGTTTGGGGTATTGCCGGCAAGACGTGCCGCAGCCCTGGACCCGGTAACGGCCCTGGCTGGCAGGTGAACATACAATGTTAACCAGAGACTTCATAAAGCTTGCTATAGGTTCAGTTTGGGCCCATCGCATGCGCAGTTTCTTGACCGCCCTGGGCATAGCGGTTGGTATAGCCTCGGTGATACTCCTCACCTCTATCGGAGAAGGTATACACCGCTTTGTCTTGGCTGAGTTTACTCAGTTCGGCACCAACCTGATTGCCGTGACTCCTGGTAAGGCCAGCACCCTGGGCATGTCCGGCGCCGTGGTCAGTAATGTACGCCCCCTGAGTATGGATGATGCCGAAGCCCTGAAGCGTTTGCCGCGGGTATTGGATGTAGTACCTGTGGTCCAGGGTAACGCCGCCATCGAAGCCGGGCATCGCAGCCGTAGGACCATGGTGCTGGGTGTTGGTCCGGCAGTCCCCAAGGTTTGGTTGATGAAGCCTTCTGTAGGTCGCTTTCTACCCGATGACGATCCACGCCACGCCAGACCATTCGTAGTGCTGGGGAGTAAGGTACGCAGCGAGCTGTTTGCCACCACCAATCCTCTGGGTAAACGCATCCGCATTGGCAGTGAAAGCTACCGGGTGGTAGGGGTAATGGAGTCCAAGGGTCAGATGCTGGGTTTTGACCTGGATGATGCGGTATATATACCGGCACAGAAGGCCATGTCCATGTTCAATCGTGAAAGTGTAATGGAAGTGGACCTGCTCTACGCACCTGACACCGATAGCGAAGAGTTATCTAAGCAGGTGAAACAGCTTCTCACCAGTAGACATGGCAGCGAGGACTTCACCATCATCACCCAGGACCAGATGCTGGAGACCCTGGGTTCGATTCTGAATATCCTGACCCTGGCCGTTGGTGCCCTGGGTGCCATATCCCTCCTGGTGGGAGGCATAGGCATCCTCACCATCATGACTATCGCTATTACAGAACGCACTCCGGAGATTGGACTGCTGCGCGCGGTGGGCGCCAAACGCACAGAGATTCTCACCCTGTTTATTGGAGAGGCGATAGTATTGGCGAGCATCGGTGGTATTGCCGGTCTGATTCTGGGTGCGGGTGGGGCCTGGCTGCTGGGTGTGGCCGTGCCGGCACTGCCTACCCATACCCCATGGAGTTATGCCATAGCCGCCGAACTGGTAGCCGCAGGCATCGGCCTTGCTGCCGGCGTGGCTCCAGCCTACAAGGCAGCAAACATGGATCCGGTTGAGGCCCTGCGTACTGAGTAGGCAGGCTGGTTGATCCTTCAGCCAGTAGGCCGGGATAAGCACAGCGTTCCCGGCAAGATGCTATCCACCGGCTAACTGCCAGAAACGCTATCGCTTATTCTGGCCTACGTGGGGTGGCAGGCACAGCCCGCCCGACGAATCAGTTTTTACACTAATAGGATGGATTATTTCTTCTTGAACATATCCATATCCGGTACTTCAAGCCACCAGGTAGTACCTATGCCCTCAGTATAGGATTCACAATTATACTTTTCCGGCTCCATGTATAGCAGTTCTATAGATGGATGTTTTTGGCAAAAAGTTACCGCACCGAATACCTGCATCTTGGTACCATCCAGACAGGCAGTAATATTGTACTGATTCTGGTACAAGCCATATATGCGCGCAAACGCATCATACACAGTCTCCCACCCCCTTGGTGGAGCTGTGAGTATGGTCGCTATTTTTTTTCCATATTTTTGCAGAATGCTAGCGTTGCTCTTGAGAGACGCCTCTTGAAGCTTTTTTCTGCTCTTCAGGGCGCCCTGAGAAACAGCAACGATCATGTCTGGATCTACCGCTTCCACAACAGACTCCACACGTTCCACATCATGCCCCAGTAACAGGATTAATAGTTTTTTCTTATCTGACTGCTGCTCTCCGGCAAACCCTGGAACATAAACAATGGATTTGGCACCCCTGGTCAACCATGCACTATCACCACCACAATCCTCAGTGGCATATTTTTCTGGTTCTGAGTAAAAGAGATATAAAGGCTTGCCACCTTTTTCCCGCATAATAAAGTCCAGCAGACATATCATCCTACCTCTGGTGAATGTGCTTATATCCACTGCGACATCATCAACCTGACTCAAGGTTTCTCGAATAGAATCCTGATAGGAGTTCATCAGGTCTTCCCGGTTATTGCAATCTACCGGGATTTCCACTGGTGCATGGGCAGAAACAGTACCGAGGTGGTTAACTATCTTACCGTGGTTCTCACGATAAACATCACTACCGAGATAATCATCTGAATGGAAGACGAATGAGTGGTCTATGCCAAGACATCGCTCCGAAGATCTAATGCTGGCTAGTGCCCTGGGCTCAAAGCTTGAATGACAAAAAAACGCCGTCCTCCCATCTGGTTTAAACGGAGGATGGCTATTCTGTAAGTTTGTAAAGTGATGCGCCATTAACCACCTGTTACAGGTGGGCAACGCCCAAGGCATTCCCGGTTGTTTTTATTCTAACCCTACTTCCTGTCACGGGACCGGCCTGATGGCCCCATGTTGCCCCTTTTGATCGCCCGATTATGGTTTAGAACTTCATCCCTCCACATATTAATACTATTGGTGGATTAACCAGACATCCTACAGCCAAAGCACATATTTTTCACGTGGATATTGATAGAGAGGGAGGAATAAAAAACATACAAAAATCTGCCGTTCGCAGTAGACCTGATAACTAATTGATTTATCAGGAGATCATATGAAGATTGGCTAATTATTGACCAGATACAGCACCAGGTTCAGGAGAATAACCGCGTCAACCAGGATTTCTGCGGGGTATCACCAGGCT
Organism: Chromatiales bacterium; assembly: GCA_028278145.1. Lineage (GTDB taxonomy): Bacteria > Pseudomonadota > Gammaproteobacteria > Chromatiales > Chromatiaceae > JAAGZL01. The sequence goes on from JANQEV010000015.1 coordinate 16,015, forward strand.
TTTCCTGTCTTGGTTCATGCCGTATGGGGCGAATTACGAAGTTCTTGAGGCATTGATTACATATTTGTTTATACAACCCTCTGGATTCCCGCAGCAGCGCCTCACGGTCATTTATGAAATAGTCTGAAGCACTATTGGTAAAGGCATCTGCAATAGTCTGGAAACCTTCAAAGGTCTCAGCGATCACAAACTGGAGTGATTTGTTCTCGAGAAAACCCAGCTCATCAATCAGTTCCGTGAGACTTTTCTCCTCCTCGTCCCCACCGAGCATGTTATGCAGCCGCTTTTTCAGGGCTTCGTTGAACATCTTAAAGTGTGTATGTTTATCCTCTTCCGGGACACTCAGGCTGCGGTCAATAACTGCCTTGAGTTGCGCGATGTTGAGTATCAGGTGGTAGGTACTGAGATCTGATATATATTTGCGCATGGTGGAGAAATCCACCTCTTCATCCGTGTAGTCCAGAAATTCAGTATTGGAGTATAGAATGGAATAGATCCTGATCCATTCGGTCAGGCGCTCCGGAGTAACCGATGTGGAGATTCCCAGCGAGGTACGTTCCAACTCCAGAAAAGACTTTGCCACTGCCGCCCGTTCCATCGCTGGGGACACCTCAAACACCCCATCCAGACCGATCATCTTCTCCTGGGCTATCCTTATCTTCTCCTCTTCTTCACTGTTTATCCTGCCCACTTCCCTGCTCAGTTGATTGAGATACTCTTTGGTGACAGCCAACTCTGACTGAATCCCGTTATGGTACAGCTTCATTTTCTCCTCTGCCTGGTGATACTCCTCAACAAAGGTCTTAGCCAAACATTTCAATATCGCAGATTGATCCTGATTCACCAGCAGCAAAAGCTCTTCCAATACATCTCTGGCATTCGAGGTTAGCTTTGATGGACAGCGATAACCCCAGATTCTGGATATGATCTTTACATAGGCCTTGAAATCTTCCTCCGGCAGCACCTCATGCTGCTTGATTTGCCGGAACAAGGTATTGATTGCCAGCCTGAATTTCACCTGCTGGATTACTGTTGGTTCTTCACAGGTGTTGAGATAGTGCTTAAACAAGACCAACTGTTCATGTTGGATGTCTGGAATTGGTGTATCTAATGAACCTGAGGTCTGGCCATTGGCGTAAACCGCCATCAGATAAGGCTTGACTGTCAAATACTTGTAGTTTGACCGAAGGTCATGCGCCAGACGCCCAAGCAGCCGGGACATGGTAGTGGCATTTTGGATGGGAAAATGACTGAATTTCTGCAAAACATCTGTAACTGACTTACGCCCGGCCTCAATCCGGATCATCTCTTTTCGATACCGGTCTACCAGATCTTCTGAGAGCCTTTCTTTTTCTGTATCTGACTGGTCGTATCCTGAGCGCACCTGAAGCAGGAACTCATCCGGCATCTTGGTGCTCATATAGATATCTGACAGCTCTTCCCCAAACTGTTTCCCCAACTCTGAGGAGATTTCAAAGTAGGTGACACTGGCAAATTCGTCACCGCCATTCTGTTCCTCCTGCTCCATCTGCTCAATTTCAGTGAGTAAAATGGCAACAATCTCTTCCAACTTCACACTGGCAGAGGAAACCTTGTGTTCCTTGAATAACTGATTGTATAGATTAGGAAATTCAGGATCCTGCATCAGACCCTTAGTGGTGCGAATGATGGCGTCTATATCCCTGTTTCTATAGTCTTTAAGTAGCGCCTCTTTGTGCTCACTTATGCCCATCTCAATCCTACATCCAATTGATTGATCACCATGAAAGCAAGATATAACCCAATGTATGCTCTCGGGTCCAGTTCTCTTAGCATGACCGAGGTAAATATCGGCTAAGAGATTGTTATCTTAAATAAACCTCCATAAGTCTGATCGGTTTCTGGCCACATAACAACTGAAATATCACAATCTCATGGTACTCATCACCCGAAAGGTATGGATAATCATGCCAGAATGCCGTTCGACTGCAGCTTCCTGATCTCATCACGTACCGCAGCCGCCTGTTCAAACTCCAGATCCCGCGCATGCTGGTACATCTCCTGCTCCAACTGCTGGATCTTTTTCCCCATCTCTGCCGGAGACATGGAGGCGTATTCCAACTGGGTTTCAGCTACCCTGGCATATTCTTTTGCGGGGAGCGGTGCACCGGATCTTGCTCCCTCCATTACATCCCGGATCGCCTTATTGATGCTACGTGGAGTGATATTATGCTCTCGATTATAGGCTAACTGTTTAGCACGGCGCCTATCGGTCTCATCTATGGCCCGTTGCATGGAGCCGGTAATCCGGTCGGCATACAGAATAGCCTTGCCATTGACGTTCCGTGCCGCACGACCGATGGTCTGAATGAGTGACCCTTCAGAACGTAGAAAACCCTCCTTATCTGCATCCAGGATTGCCACCAGTGACACCTCTGGCATATCCAGTCCTTCACGTAGCAGATTGATTCCTACCAGCACATCAAACTCACCCAGGCGTAGATCCCGAATTATCTCCACCCGTTCCACGGTTTCGATATCGGAGTGCAGATAGCGCACCCGAACTCCATGCTCATTCAGATAGTCGGTTAGATCCTCCGCCATACGTTTGGTCAAAGTGGTAACCAATACCCTCTCCTCCAGACCAACCCGGGTATTAATCTCAGACAGCAGATCATCCACCTGTGTAGCTACCGGACGGATCTCCACCTCAGGATCCACCAAGCCCGTGGGACGCACCACCTGTTCCACAACCACCCCTGAGTGCTGCTTCTCATAATCCCTGGGAGTGGCTGAGACATAGATGGACTGTGGCACTCTTGCTTCAAACTCCTCAAACATCAGCGGACGATTATCCAGGGCTGAGGGCAGACGGAATCCATAGCCCACCAAAGTCTCCTTACGTGAACGGTCACCCTTATACATACCACCCACCTGGGGAATGGAGACATGACTCTCATCCACCACAAACAGGGCGTCGTCTGGCAGATAGTCCAGCAGGGTTGGTGGGGCCTCACCAGCCGCACGACCTGAGAGATAACGGGAGTAGTTCTCAATCCCGGAGCAATAGCCCAGTTCCAGGATCATCTCCAAGTCATATCTGGTTCTTTGCTCCAGGCGTTGGGCTTCCACCAGCTTGTCGTTGTCCCGAAAGTGCTGCAACCGCTCCTTCAGCTCCTCCTTGATCTGCTCCACCGCCCCCAGCAGGGTTTCGCGTGGGGTAACATAGTGTGACTTGGGATAGATGGTATAGCGCGGTACCTTACGCAACACCTCTCCGGTCAGGGGGTCAAAAATAGAGATAGCCTCAATCTCATCGTCAAACAGCTCCAGGCGCACTGCTTCACCGCTTGATTCTGCTGGGAAAATATCTATCACCTCACCCCGCACCCGGTAGGTAGCCCGGTGTAGTTCCACATCATTACGGCTGTACTGCAGTTCAGCCAGACGCCGCAGAATGGAACGCTGATCCACCGTATCTCCCCTATCCAGATGCAAAACCATACTCAGATAGGCCCGCGGATCTCCCAGACCATAGATGCAGGAAACCGTGGCTACAATGATGGTATCTGGTCGCTCCAGCAGTGCCTTGGTGGCTGAGAGACGCATCTGTTCAATATGTTCATTGATGGATGCATCCTTCTCAATAAAGGTGTCTGAGGCCGGCATGTAGGCCTCAGGCTGATAATAGTCATAATATGAGACGAAGTACTCCACTGCATTGTCCGGAAAAAACTCTTTCATCTCTCCGTACAACTGGGCCGCCAGGGTCTTATTGTGGGCCAGAATCAGGGTGGGACGCTGTACCTGCTGGATCACATTGGCAATAGTATAGGTCTTCCCTGACCCGGTTACTCCCAACAGAGTCATCCCGGCCTCACCATCCCCCAGCCCCTCTACCAGAGAGGCTATGGCCTCTGGCTGGTCACCTGCAGGTTCAAAATCGGCCATTAGTTTGAATTCTTTTGCCATAAAGGGATGTTTCTTGCTGAAAGGATTAGCTATTATGTAAGCTTTGCTGATAACAAGTGGGTTAGTCTACTACCAAGGAAGACTATACGATATCGCTAGTACTTTGGAATCGACAATATAATGAGCATAAAACTTTCATCTCGTGTTCAGGCTGTTAAGCCGTCTCCAACCCTGGCCGTAACCTCACGTGCCGCTGAGATGCGCGCAGCTGGAAAGGACATCATCGGACTTGGTGCCGGGGAACCTGACTTCGATACCCCTGAACATATCAAGGAAGCGGCAATCAAAGCCATCAATGAAGGCTTTACCAAATATACCGCAGTAGATGGAACGCCGGGTCTGAAACAGGCCATTATCGATAAACTCAAGCGCGACAATGACCTGGAATACGCCACTGATGAGATCCTGGTCTCCTGTGGTGGCAAGCAGAGTTTCTATAATCTGGCCCAGGCTGTCCTGGATCCGGATGACGAGGTGGTAATACCCACCCCGTATTGGGTCTCATACCCCGATATGTCTATCCTGGCTGGCGGCGTACCAGTATTTGTACATGCAGATGAGAGCCAGAGTTTTAAAATAACCCCAAAACAGCTAAAGGCCGCCCTCACAGAGCTCACGCGTCTGGTGATTATTAATAGCCCATCCAACCCTACCGGCATGGCCTACAGCATGGATGAACTAAAGGCACTGGGTGAGGTTCTGAAGGAGTTTCCCAAGGTAATAGTTGCCACTGATGACATGTATGAGCACATCCGCTGGAGTAAGGAGCCGTTCGTTAATATTTTGAACGCCTGCCCCTACCTTAAGGATCGTTGTCTGGTGCTAAACGGTGTTTCCAAGGCCTACTCCATGACTGGATGGCGCATCGGCTATGCAGCCGGACCAGCCAATATCATCAAGGCCATGAAGAAAATCCAGTCTCAGAGCACCTCAAATCCAACCTCCATTTCACAGGTTGCTGCACAAGCTGCACTGGAGGGGTCACAGGAGTGCATCCAGGAGATGCTGGTACACTTCAAGGAGCGGCATGACTACGTGGTGGATCGATTGAACAAGATCGATGGGGTGAACTGCATCCCCACAAACGGCACCTTCTACTGCTTCCCCAATGTACAGCAGGCTATTGATAGAATCGATGCTGTTAACACAGATGTGGAATTAGCAGAGTACCTGATTGAGCACGCCGGTGTGGCCCTGGTACCAGGATCAGCCTTTGGGCTGAACGGGCATGTCAGGATATCCATTGCCACCAGCCCGGAGAATCTTTCCAATGCCCTGGACCGCCTGGAACAGGCACTGGGTGGCTAAGTATCTATACCAGGTCAACTGCAGCTGAATAAGGCCAGCTAAATTGCTGTTAAATCAGCAATGGCTATTGACCAGACCGCACCAGATGATTAATATACGCGCCTTCATTCCCCGGTAGCTCAGTCGGTAGAGCGGGTGACTGTTAATCATTAGGTCGGCGGTTCGAGCCCGTCCCGGGGAGCCAAATGAAAACAAGGGCTTAGCTGTTTTTCAGCTAGGCCCTTGGTTTTTTCAGAAGTAGTAATTGTTAGAGCAAATAATGGATCATAATCCTCAGGTAGCCAAGTATCATGTTGGCTCAATATAGCAAGGTATATTCAATAGCTTAGATAGTGCTAATCCAGGCCAACCTGGAAATCAGACTTCTTCAGAAGCCTGAGCCATAGGCTTTGTTACTAATTCAACAAATTCGTCCGCTGGTACCGGGCGGCTGTAGTAAAAACCCTGGGCCTCATCACAACCCTCTGCCTGAAGAAACTCAAGCTGCTCCTTGGTTTCCACTCCTTCTGCAATCACATCCAGCTCCAGACTCTTGGCCATGGCAAGAACTGCCTTGGTTATGGCAACATCATTCATATCCATAGGAATGTCGCTGACAAATGAGCGATCAACCTTCAACCGGTCAATAGGGAGCCGTTTCAGATAGCTCAGAGATGAGTAGCCAGTTCCGAAATCATCTATAGCCAGGCAGACGCCAAGGGCCTGCAACTGCTCCAGTACCTTGATAGCATCATCTTCATGCCCCATGATGAAGTTCTCAGTAATCTCCAATTCCAGGGTTTCTGGTTTTACTCCTGCATAGGCCAATGCCTGCTCTACAGTTTTCACCATTTCGCCATTCTGGATCTGCTGTCCGGCTACATTGACACTGATACGTTGTAAAGAAAGCCCATCCTCACTCCATTGCTTTACCTGTATACATGCAGTCCGCAGCACCCACTCCCCTAGGGCAACGATTAATCCGGTACTTTCTGCTACAGGTATAAATTTGTTTGGCGGTATCAACCCATGTTCTGGATGATTCCAGCGCACCAGCGCCTCAGCCCCCACCAGTGTTCCTGAAGACATGAGATACTGCGGCTGATAGTAAACAACAAACTCTTCCTGTTTTATGGCCTTGCGCAGATCATTCTCTATCTGCAGACGCTCTGATGCTGCCTGGGTCAATTCGCTGGTGTATAGGCTATAGCAGCTCCTTCCCTTATGCTTGGAGCGGAACATGGCTGCATCTGCATTTTTGACCAGAGTAGTAACATCAAGACCATCATCAGGAAAAATGGCGATACCTATGCTAATGGTGATATGGAGTTCATGCTTATCCAGCACCATTGGAACGTCAAAAGCTGATAGTAGTTTGCCTGCAACCAGGGTCACATCCTCGGCACTATCTATCTGTTCGAGGATTACATTGAACTCATCCCCTGCCACCCTGGACACCGTATCCTGCTCCCGCAACCGACCAGAGATCCGTTTTGCTACCTCCTGTAACAACTGGTCACCAACTGGATGACCCAGGCTGTCATTTACCTGTTTAAAATTGTCCAGGTCGATATACATTACCGCCACCAGGAAATTTTCCCGTTTGGCCCGCTCCAGGGCATGTTCCAGCCTGGCATGGAATAACAGTCGATTGGGAAGGTCGGTCAATGGATCATGGTGCGCCAGGTGTTGAAACCGTTCCTGAGTCTGTTTCAGGGTACTGATGTCCGTCATCACGGAGATGTAGTTAATCAGATTACCGGTATCATCATGCACAGAATTGATAGCCAGCAGGGCAGGAAACACATCACCATTCTTACGACGGTTCCAGATCTCCCCACGCCATTGCCCTGTTTCCTGTAGAGAAGCCCACAAGGATTGGTAAAAGGACTCATCATGGCGATTGGACTTCCATATCCTCGGGGTATTACCGATAACCTCATCGAGCTCATATCCAGTGATACCGGCAAAGGCCTGATTTACAGAAATTATCCTACCATTGGCATCTGTGAGCACCACGCCCTCAGTGGTATTCTCAAACACAGCCGCAGCCTGACGCAGTTTATGCTCCAGTCTCTTAGGCTCTGTAACATCTCGAATCACACATAGAAAACCTAGTGCACTACCTGAGTCATCCCTGACGACGGTACTGAGTGTCTCTCCTGGAAAGAGTTGTCCATCCTTACGGCGATAACTGACTTCGCACAGTTCAGATGCCTGTTCTGAGTCCAGGCTGAATAGTACCCTCTCCCGCTGTTCGAACTCTTCCCGGTCTTTATACAGAACAACGGTTGGCTGACCTATGATCTCTTCATGTGAGTAGCCAAAGGTACTGGCTAGAGCCGGATTTGTAAGTATGATCTCCTTATTGGTATCAGCCAGCACCATGGCGTCAGGCACACCATAGAAGATGGCTTCAAACAGCACTTTTTGCTTATCCAGTTCAGCAGTACGCTGCTCAACCCGCTGTTCAAGTTCAAGATTGAGTACCTCGATCTCACCCAGAGCCTGGTCCCGTTGTTCCAGGTAGTTACGTACGGCATCAACCAGCACATCAAACGACTTGGCAAGATCACCAAATTCATTATTCCTGCCACTGGTATGTAAACCAGCTCTTTGCAGGACACTGCCGTTAAGGGCCAATAACCGTTCTGAAAAAGAGCCTGTCCCTGAAGATAGTTGTTCCATCTCACGACGCAGATTTGCTACCGGCCCAAATATAGCCCGGTAAAGCTGGAAAAAAATGAGCAAGGTGCCGAGAAGCATAATGGCAACAGCAACATTATCCACCAGATTGGCTCTGCTACGCGCTATAGTTGCAGAGCTGGAAACCAACTCTTCAAGTGCCACCACACTACTGATAAGCCGCTCCGCCTTGACCAACAATCCACCATAACTCTGCATCAATTGGTCGTCATCAGCAGAAACTTCACTCTCCAACAGAAATGGATCCACCTCATAGCGTAACTCTTGCCACAGACGATCAATCTGCGCCGCAAATTCATTGCCTGCAGGATAATTCTTCAGAATTTCAGGGCACTCAAGATGTTCCTTATTGAAGGATTCTCTTGCCGTTGTGGCTATCTTGATTGAGGCTGGCGTCCCACCGGTAAGGATTGAATCATTGACGCCGCGGAACATCCGTTCCAACAGAATGGCCTGATGTTCTAACCGGTGCGCTCCAGAAGTTAACTCCCGCGCCCTGTTCTCATAGGATACAGAAATACTCTTCGCCACCACCAAAAGCAGCAAAAAAAGCAAAGGTGCTATGATCAACTGGCGTCGTATAGTCAAAGTGTACGGCCTCGATAATCACCATCCAAACTTCATAACGTGGTTAATGCTCAATTGAGTATCCATGATCTACCCAATCCGAATAGCCACCGCGAAACCAGGATACCTCACTGTAGCCAGCCCTGATTGTTGAAACCGCGGCCTTGTAGGATTTCCATCCGGTCACACCATGACTATAAAATACTACAGGAGTGTGTTTTTTGACTGGCAAGTGCGAAGGATTAAACTCATCTGACGCTGCATTGAAGTCCTCCGTATTACTGCTCTTACCTTTATATGGAATTGAGATAGCTTTTGGGATATGGCCACGGCCAAAATTGATCGGATTACGCACATCGATAAAAGTGGCCTCACCTACTTTATGCAACTTCATCGCCTGTTCGGCAGTTAAGATGCTCCCTCCATCAAGGGTTACAGGGGTAGGTACTCCCTTGGCCCATGCCGTTGGGGCAAAGAACAGAAACACAGTGGCAGTAAACCATAGATATTTGAACCAACTGTTGCAATAGCACAGTTGTTCTTGTGATCTCATATAAACCTCCTTATCCACAACAATGAGATATTTTTCCGCCGTAAACATTAACTATTGCATTATTATCGGCAACAGCTGTATAAACCTGAGCCGGAAAACCTGTGTACGCTTGATCTTACGTTGATCTAAAACTGGATATTTGAACAACAGTTTCTTAAACCAAGTAACTGAATACGCACGCAACAGGAAGTTAATTCTTGTTTGCATACTGTCCTCAGAATGTGTGACGTCCCACCTCTTACACATTATCAAATAACATTTCCATAGAATGTAGGATTTTTCCTACATCTATCGTAGAAATCGCCTATACCCAACCCCCAGCCATGTGTTTATTATTTTTCCTAAGCATACCAAGGGAAGGCACAGGACGAATGGAGGCATTAAAGACCTAATGATGGGCTGCATGGAAGCACTAAATGGACCAACGCCGCACTGTTTCTGACAGGGCGGCGTTTGCTTTTCTGGGACTGTGCAAAGGGAACTAACATACTAAAAATAAAGCTATTTCTAGCAAAATTGAGCTAAATCATTGCTTGAGATGCACCAAAAGAATAAATGACCACATTTTGTACTAGACTTCTACTTTAAGAGAAACTACTACACAGGCTTGGCAACCATGAAAATCTTTATTCCCAGAGTGCCAAATACCGTTACCGCTGGTGATTTACATAAATTCTCATCCGGCCTGTTGAAAAAACGCCTGCATATCCCGTTTACCTCCCAGCCGGGAATCACTTCATGTGACATCTTACAGATCAAGGATATGCAACTGGGGATAACCGAACATCATGGGCTGATATCAATCTATCCTGACTCTGCAGGCAAATGGTTTATACAGCACTTAAAAAATCAGAGACTGCACCACAAGCTGCTGTTTGGCAGAGAGTATTTTTCCCGAATGGGCAGTGGCAAGATGATAAGCCCTGAGAACGAACGCAGGCGCAGACATCTTGAGATAGAAAAAGTGGACAGTCCGAACGTCCATGTTGAGGGTATGGATCAGTTTGTACAGACCCATATAAACTGACTCGGTTATATCCTGAGGCAGTTCAGGTTAGGCCTTCATTAAGAGTGTGCCGGAGTCGGTATACAAACCACAATCCTCCAGTTCAACACCAAGTTCACTACACAGACGAACTATCTCTATCTGGTCAGGCATGGGTATCTCACCATTGACCTCACTGACAGCGACACATACCCGTATCAGCAATTCGGTCTTTTCCGGATGCTTGTCTGTCTCATCCATTACCACTTCCAGGGCACTGTCGCGACCTTGCTGTGGATTGTCCTTGATCTCCTCAACAAAATCGTTGAACAGCTCAACCCCTTCGTGAGGGTCAAATACCTTTAACTCCTCCAGAGTCTCCATAAGCTGATCTACCATGACCCTCTCCAGGTATGTAACCTCACCGTCCGCTGCATCCACCAACGCACAGGCCGCCATGGTTGCCCGTAGAAACGGATAGTTTCGATGGCGCTCCAGTCGCTTGGACAGATAGCTGACAAAATCCTCTATTAGACCGGTCATAATCTTTCTCAATGGTTTCCATGATAGAAGCATGTGTCCCTACAGCATCCGCATACCTCTGGTCGCAGGTTGGAAGATAACACATTTTATCTCTAAGGAGCCTCTGATCAATTCGCTGATGAGCCGAGTTTGTGTTCAAATGGCGATGATCGCAAGGCGTGGTGCGCAGGCCGCATGCCATAGCTATACGGCAAGCACCACAACACAGCGA
>JANQEV010000056.1 GCA_028278145.1 Chromatiales bacterium
ATTTCCACTGATCTTTATTGGTGGTATGGAAGAGGGACTATTCCCCCATAGCATGTCCAGTGATGATCCGGAGCGCCTGGAAGAGGAGCGGCGACTCTGTTACGTGGGTATGACCCGTGCCATGCAAGAGCTGTATCTATGCCATGCAGAGAGCCGGCGTTTGCATGGCTCTGACAGCTATCCCATGCCGTCACGCTTCTTGCGGGAGATTCCATCGGACCTGGTGGAGGAGATTCGCTCACGACCCGATATATCCCGACCAGTCATAACTCCGGCAGGCAACCTGAATATGGCGCAGGAGATTACCGGTTTTCAGCTGGGACAACGGGTTAGCCATCCCAAATTTGGTGAGGGCGTGGTGTTGAATGCTGAGGGCCAGGGCAGCAGTGCCCGGGTACAGGTCAATTTTGAACTGGCCGGGGCCAAGTGGCTGGTGGTGGCATATGCCAATCTGCAGGCGGTTTAGCCGGGCTTGCCGGTGACAGGGCTCCCGGAGATACCGCCACTGGCGCTCTATATCCATATTCCATGGTGTCTGCAGAAGTGCCCCTATTGTGATTTCAATTCGCATGCGGTTTCCAGTGATGTGGAAGATGCGTCCTATACTGAAGCCCTGTTACAGGACCTGGAGCATAAATGCTCTCTGGTGGCTGGCCGGGAGTTGGTGAGCATATTTATAGGTGGCGGTACCCCCAGTCTGTTTTCCGGTGCTGCCATTAAGCGCTTGCTAAAAGGAGTCAGGACCAAATTGGCCTGTGCTCCAGATATGGAAGTGACGCTGGAGGCAAATCCCGGTGCAGTGGACCAGGAGCACTTTGCAGCCTATCGGGATGCCGGGGTAAACCGTCTTTCAATCGGGGTGCAGAGTTTTGACCCGGCAGCACTGTCCAAGCTTGGCCGCATCCATGGGCCGGATGAAGCCATGATCGCTGTAGATGTGGCACGTCGGGCCGGGTTTGAGAATATAAATCTGGATCTGATGTATGGACTGCCGGGTCAGAATCCAGATAGGGCCCAGCAGGATCTTAACCAGGCCATCAATCTGCAACCTGAACATATCTCCTATTATCAGCTCACCATTGAGCCCAATACCTTGTTCCACACCAAGCCTCCAATCCTGCCAACAGATGAGCGACTGTGGGAGATCGAGGCTGTTGGACATGAGTTACTGCAGACCTCAGGTTACAGGCAGTATGAGGTGTCGGCATTCGCCAGACCGGGTTTTGAATGTCGACACAATCGAAACTACTGGGAGTTTGGAGACTATCTGGGAATAGGGGCTGGAGCCCATGGCAAGATCACGGATACAACTGGTGGTCAGGTGCGGCGCTACCAGATACCCAGGGCGCCGGAGAGCTACATAGAGTATGCCAGTTCTGGTTCCACTCTCCCACAAGTCCTAACTCTGAGTCACTCTGATCTGGTGTTGGAGTTCATGCTGAATGCCTTGCGTTTAACCCATGGATTTCCCCTCGGGCTGTTTCAACTTCGCACTGGTCTACCCCTGAGACAAATTCAGTTGCAGTTGGATCTGGCCCAGGAGAGAGGTTTCCTGGAGATGGATGAAACAGCAGCGTGGCCCACGGAAATGGGAAGACGTTTCCTAAACGAGCTGTTGGCCATATTTATGCCTCAGGAATGACCTCAGCGGTTCTCAGGCATATCCACTGTCAGAACAACATACCTATGTAATAAACCCGAGATATGGTGGTGTACTTTACTGATGAAAAGTTGGGTATAGAGTGAGATCTAGTTCAAAAATATATACATCAGCACCTAAATATTTTTCCTGCTATGCCGATAGATAACTAGTTATCTAGTGGGAAGTTGAGCATCGTCTGGCTTATGCCCTCCAGGATATGGATATCAGGAATGTGCTTCTGGCTTTCTCCATCAACAAGCAGCTGTAACGCTTGGTACCAGCGGCAGCTGATCGTGTCACAAAAAGTCTGGATTTCCTTAGTGATTCACCATCAGCAATCTATGCATAAAAGGCAGTTTAGTATATGAAGATCGAACAAAATTGCTGGACTCAGGAACAGGGTTGGAAAAACCAGATAAAGCCTGACTATGAGGTACAGCTGGTGCTTGGGTTTGGTTCCAGGCAGATCCTGGAAGCGGCTGAGCGATATCAGGAATTGCAAGAGTTTTTTCCTTCAGCACAGATTGCCTGTTGTTCCACTGCCGGAGAGATACAGGGTGAGCGGGTCCTGGAAGACAGCCTGTGTATAACGGCAATCACCTTTAATCAGGTTCAGGTTTCTTCTGCCGCAATCAGAGTGGATGTAGCCAGTGACAGTTTTGCCGCCGGTCAGACATTGGGTGAGCAGCTGGGTAGTGATGATCTGACCTATGTCCTGGTCCTGTCTGATGGTCTACACGTTAACGGTAGTGATTTGGCCAAGGGTCTGGCAGATAAACTGCCTGAGAGCACAATAGCAACCGGAGGCCTTTCCGGTGATGCTGATGCCTTTAGTAAGACGGTGGTTGGTCTCAATGGTCCAGCCCAAAGTAATCAGGTGGTCGCCATCGGTCTCCATGGTAAGGGACTGATGGTTGCCCATGGTTCACTGGGTGGTTGGGATCCATTTGGCCCTGATCGTCTGGTTACCAAGGCGGCTGGTAACGTGCTATTTGAACTGGATGGACAATCAGCCCTTTCACTTTATCAGGAGTACCTGGGTGATTATGCTGATGAGTTACCAGCCAGCGGTCTGTTGTTTCCACTATTGGTACACACAGAAGGTGAAACTGGCGGAGTGGTAAGAACCATTCTGGGAGTCGATGAGGAAAACAATAGCCTCACCTTTGCCGGTGATGTACCGGAGGGTAGTTATGCCCGTTTAATGAAAGCAAATTTTGATCGCCTAGTAGATGGTGCCACCGGTGCGGCAATAAAGGCTACCGAGATGTTTACTCAATCACAGTTGGCCATATTGATCAGCTGTGTGGGACGCAAACTTGTGCTGCAGCAGCGTATAGAAGAGGAGGTTGAGGCGGTTCGGGAGGTGCTTGGCGAGTCCACCGCCCTGACAGGCTTCTACTCATACGGCGAGCTGTCGCCGCTCACCCCAAACGGAAATTGTGAACTGCATAATCAGACTATGACTATCACCACACTGTTTGAGAACTGATTATGCATAAGCTGCTCGCCAGGCAACTGGCGCATCTTGACCTGGAGATTGTAGATCTGTTACCACAGTTGCAGGAACTGCTCAAGACAGTGGATGCGGCCTATCATCAATCCGATCATGATCGCCATCTTATGGAGCATTCCCTTGAATGCACTTCACGAGAATTGGTTACTCAGAACCAAAGGTTGCAATTTGAGTTAGAGGGTAGAAAGGCGTCTGAGATTGCCCTGCGCCAGAGTGAAGAACGTTACCAGCTTGCGGTAGAGGGCTCGAATGTAGGTATCTGGGACTGGGATATTATTACCGGTGAGGTCTACTTCTCACCGGCAGTGCTGAAGATACTGGGCCGAGTCGATTACGCTGGTTTCAATACTACCGAGAGCTGGTTGAAGTATGTAGTGCAGGAAGATCAGCAGGGCCTGCGCCAGGCCATCAGAACCCATCTCCTGGGCAAGACTTCACACCTGGAATTTGAGTACCAGATCCGCCGTCACAACGGGGAGCTGCGTTGGGTGGTCACCAGGGGGTTGGCGTTACGCGATCAATCTGATCATGCCTATCGCCTGGCTGGTTCCCTCGAAGATATAACCGATCGCAAGCGGGCCGAGGATCAGATTCGCTTTGATGCAATCCATGATACTTTAACCGGCCTCCCCAACCGGGCTCTATTACTGGATAGGATTCAACATCAGTTGGAGAATATCCAGCGCCATCCCCATAAACGCTTTGCAGTTCTGTTTTTGGATATAGACCGTTTCAAACTGATCAATGACAGCTTTGGACATATGGCTGGCGACCAGTTACTGATAGAGATTTCCAAGCGTCTCAAGGCATGTATTAAGGGATCGGATACCCTGGCCAGATTAGGTGGAGATGAGTTTGTAATCCTGTTAGAGGAGATAGCTGGAGAATCAGGTGCTACCCAGGTAGCGGAAAGGCTATTGCAGGACCTGAAACAGCCATTTGTTTTAGAGGGCCATGAAATCTATGCCTCCTCAAGCATCGGCATAGTCCTCAACCATGATCACCACCATAAGGCCGATGATCTACTCAGGGATGCCGATACAGCTATGTACCGTGCCAAGACCGAAGGCAAGGATTGTTACAAGGTGTTTGACTCCAGGATGCATGAACATGCGGCCTCACGACTGCATCTTGAAGCCGGATTGCGCAAGGCCTTTGAGGCCGGTGAGTTTGAGATCTATTACCAGCCATATTTTGGTCTGGGAAGAGAGCGCTTGGCAGGATTCGAGGCGTTGATCCGCTGGTTGCATCCGGAAAAAGGGCTACAGTTACCAGGAGAATTTCTGGGGGTGGCAGAAGAGATCGGCCTCATAGCCGAACTGGACCGCTGGGCGTTGAAACAGGTATGCCAACAACTGGTGGAATGGAATAGCAACTTCCCACAGGATGAGCCGTTGCGGGTCAATATCAATATTTCACCACGTCTGTTTGATCAGCATGACCTGCCGGTATATCTGGGAGAACTGTTGCAGGAGACAGGGCTTGAACCGTCACTGTTGCAGTTGGAGATTACCGAGAGTTGCCTGATTCTGGAAAGTAATAATCGCGCCATAACCCAGCTGTTCCAGTTGAAGTCACTCGGGGTCCAGCTCTATCTGGATGATTTTGGTACCGGCTATGCGTCACTTAGTTACCTGCACCGGCTACCTTTTGATGGTTTGAAAATTGACCGTTCATTTATTTCCAATATCAGCAACAGCAGTCGGGATGAATCATTCGTACAGGTGATTTTTGACTTGGCAGAAAGCCTGGATCTGCGCCCTATTGCTGAAGGCATTGAAACATTGGAGCAGCTGGAAAATGTGCGCAATCTTGCCAACTGTTACGGTCAGGGCTTTTTGCTGGCCAGGCCTATGAGTAGAGCGGCAGCTAGTAGCTTTATTGCTGATTACAAGCCAGGCGTACTAACCAAAAAAGCCTCATGATCTGAGGCTCCCGATCTAACTGGAGTATATATTCATAGATAAAGCAGAATAGAATATGATCCAGTTCAGATGCACTCCTATATCCAAGATAAGCTAACCGCCCATCTTAGGCATGAAGGCCTGCCGCTTGTGCTGCTCGATCGGTTGCAGGGGTTCTATATGCCGCTGGTTGATCATATTGCTATGCTGCGTCAGCCTGACACCCCAATGCTGCTTGGCATTAGTGGTGCACAGGGTTCAGGCAAATCCACCCTGGCTGGCATTGTCTGTCTGTTAATGAAGGAGAGGCATGGACTGAGTTGTGCCAGCCTGAGTCTGGATGATCTCTACCTTACCCGGGCTGAGCGCCAGGCCCTGGCAGATGAAGTCCATCCGCTGTTGATTACCCGTGGGGTGCCTGGTACCCATGATATAGCCCTGGGCAATAGTATTTTCGATCAGGTTCTGGCACGCCAGCCAGTAAGGCTGCCACGCTTTGACAAAACAGCAGATGATAGGGTAGCTAAAGAACAGTGGTCAGAATTCGCTCCATTGGATGTTTTGATACTGGAAGGGTGGTGTGTGGGATGCCTTCCTCAGAGTGATATCTCAGAACCAGTAAACACTCTGGAGTCCGAAGAAGACCGTGATGGTCACTGGCGTTCCTTTGTGAATGAGCGTCTGCTTGGTGAGTACTCCAGTTTTTTCTCCCGCCTGGATCTGTTACTGATGCTGGCAGTTCCCACCATGGAGAAAGTGTACGAGTGGCGGGAATTGCAGGAGCAGAAGCTGGAGCAACAGCGGAGGGTAAGAGGTTTGACGCCTATGGAGGTGCAGCGATTTATTATGCATTTTGAGCGTCTTAGCAAATGGATGTTACAGGAGATGCCGTCACGTGCGGATATCCTGGTGCCAATTGGTGATGATCATGTACCGTTGGAGTTTATCCTCCATAATAGTGTTAGCCCATGAAGTAAGTTAACAATACAGAATCGGCATGCTAATCTGACTTCATATAGCTGAGCGGAGAAGTATTATCGCTGTATTATTTCAGACGGAACACTACTTCGGAGGGAGTTGATATGCCAACCAAGCTGGAGCAGGAAGAGTATCTCTATCGACGTGCGATCGATATTATCGAATCAGTTGATACGGATGAAGAAAAAGAGGAACTGCTTTTCCAGGAAGTGTGGATCCCATTGGCGATCTTGTACAAAGACAAAATTACCCAATGAGTGACACGTAACCAAAGTTTGGCTGCAGTCTATTTCCGTTAACCTTTTGGATGCATCTGCTATTCACCACTGGCGTTGCATGGGTGTGCGGTTGGTGCTTACACCGGAGTTGGCCGTATCTCTCTCAGTACTTTTGCCATATTCCAGGAATTATTTACTCAGAGAGAAGTTTACGTCAGGTCAATGAGTATGGAAGAGATAGATATTGTCATCACCTGTATGGGTAGACTGGCACACTTGAAGCAGTCCTTGCCGCTTGCGCTGGCTCAAGAGAGAGTCAACTGTATAGTGGTGGACTACTCATGTCCTGATCGTAGTGGAGAGTGGGTAAAAGAATATGCACCACAAGCCCAAGTCGTCAGAATTGATGGACAAAAATACTTCAATCTAAGTACGGCACGTAATGCAGGGGCCAATGCCGGCAAGGCCCCGTGGATCTTCTTCCTGGATGCGGATACGCTGATTGACCCTGGCTTTATCGGATTTGTTAGACCATCCCTTATTACTGAAAATTTCATTTCTTTATCCCCCTATTATCGGAATGCCCAATTTGCCCTTGGTGACTGTATAGTTTCTAGAGGTGATTTTGAGGAAATAGGTGGTTACGACGATACGTATCAGGGCTGGGGTGGAGAAGATACTGATTTAACAGTGCGTCTTGAATTTAAAGGCCTGCAACATATCCGTATATCCAGCCCTCTACTACGAGAGATTAAACATAACGAATGTTTGAGGACAACGCACTATGCGACCAAAAACCGGACTAAAAATGCGTTGATCAATGCGCTATACAGCAATATAAAATGGGGTCTACAACGTCTGCTTTCCTCCTCAACAGATAAGCATCAACGCCTGCATGTCCACTATGCAAAACCCTATGGTAAACAGGCACTAGATGCTCAGCGTATCCATAGTTCATTTCAAGAAAAACAACAGCTACAGCGCTTCTACCAGAAGTCCAGGCAGTCAGTGGAGAAAGCACTTATATCTGGTAAGGAGGATGTTTTCATCCCGTTGTCCCATGCACGCTATGAGAACCTTAAGATACGACAGAACCTGCACTTTCACCTGGATACCCGGTCGGAGCACCAGCAGCCTGGAACTGCTTCCTCCCTCCCAGATTTTGCAACAGCATTGGAGACCATACGAAAGCGCTGGCCTAAACTTGGTGGCAGCTCTTCTGAGGAGCCACTGTTTCTCTTGGCGGCAGGTTTTCGTTCGGGATCAACTCTGTTACAGCGGATGCTCATGCAAGAGCGCTGTATGTGGGGAGAGCCTTATGGGTACTCTGGTCTGATAGAAAATTTGAGCTTGACGTTTCGGTGCCTTACAGAAGATTGGCCAAAAGATAGTTTTCTGGAGAACCATCCGCGTTTTGATAATGCACCGGATAGGACCTGGATAGCGAACCACTATCCAGATCCACAGCATTTGGTAGATGCAACACTGCAATATTTGCAGACCCTGTTTGCCACTCCAGCACGCGGAAAAGGTTATAAGCAATGGGGGATCAAAGAGGTCGTACTATCTGCTGATTTGGCGCTGTTCCTCAAGTGGCTATACCCCCACAGCCGTCTGATTTTCCTGATCCGTAATCCTTATTACGCTTTCCGTTCTTACCGGCGATTAAATGCTCACTGGTATACGCGCTGGCCAGATAATCCACTGGCCTCTCCAGAGCAGTTTGGTGCCCACTGGCTAAACCTGGCTCAGGGTTTTCTTACCAAGGCAGAGGAGCTGGGGGCGATGGTCCTGCGCTACGAGG
Organism: Chromatiales bacterium; assembly: GCA_028278145.1. Lineage (GTDB taxonomy): Bacteria > Pseudomonadota > Gammaproteobacteria > Chromatiales > Chromatiaceae > JAAGZL01. The sequence goes on from JANQEV010000056.1 coordinate 8,063, forward strand.
AGATACAGTCGCCTGATTATGATTGGGCTGCTGTGGAACAGTATATTGGACACGCGGTAAACAGAGAGGCTCTCAAATACAGGATTTCGGGAAATGCTTCCAAGGCCCTGGTTTCTGACCCAGATAGCATGACTCAAGAGATGTACCGGCTGTCGAATGTGGTAAATACATTTGCGTCATCCATTGGATACTGGCTCCCAACTCCTGATGAATTGATGGAGTGAATAAATATGGATCAATGTGTTTTTTCCATTGTGTGTATTTAGTTTGTAAAGATGCCTTATTCGGGAAATAAGCGAGCTGAGATGATTAGCTGTCAGCAATACGATTATGTGGAAATTGCATGTATGTACAATTTTTCCATCAAACTGGTATTAAAAACCGGCATAGAAATAGATGGGGTTGCATGTGATACCCAGCGTAATGAAAAGCGGGATGAGTGTATAAAGCTAAAGATTGGAGATACAGAGCAATTGGTTGTATTGGACCAAATCTCAAGAATGGAAGCGAAAAACAGTAATCCCCATTTTCAGGTTGTTGAATTCCAGTAAATTACCAACCAGAACTAAGGTCAGGTCTTTTTCTTTGACTTGGCCTTGGATTTGGCCTTGGGTTTAGCTGCGGGCTTGGAAACGGCAGTCTTGGTCTCAGGTTTTTTCTTACCCAGATTGGCTGCACATTTTTGGAATTCCGGTAGGGCAGTTCGATAGTGTACCGGTGAGATCACCACCTTAATACCACTCAGGGGGCGTTTCTGCTGCCGACAGCTAAAGCTGGTCATCATGCCGGCTTCCAGTGCCTGGTATATCTGCTGTGCCGCGCCACCTTTGGCCATGACATGCTTGGCATCAGGAACCAGTTTGATGGTGCCCAGGCTCTGTGCCTTGATGTTGTGTCTCCAGGGCGGAGGGCCAATCTCCACCTGGCAGTGTGTTCCCAGGCTGATTTCCTGGGTTATATGTAACTCAAAACTGATAGGTTCCCGGTAGCCTTGGCGTAGTTTGGTGTCCCCGATTCCCGGGATATGGTGCTCCAGTTGACATTGGCCTTCCACCTCGGATGCCAGCCATTTAGATTCATGCAGTGGAGCCACATACTCGCGCACTGCTGCTCCTGCCGTATGGCCTGGGGTATTGGCAAGTGCCAGCAGGGTAAGGCTGGCTAGAGAAATAGCGGTTGGTCTCATATGTTGTCTAGCTGTCTATCCTATATATATGGTGTCGGCCGGATGTTGGGCTAACTTTAATTTGCCACCAAATCCCACCTTGAGTGGCTTGCCAGGGTATTCCTGCTGAATATGCTTCCAAGCCATGGGGATCAGTCCTTAGAGCCGTTTTTTTTAAAAACTGGCAAATAGCTGGAATTTTCCCTTGCGTCCTGTGGTCTATTCCAATATTATTCGCGATTCTCTCCACCAATCGTAGCGAATGGTGGTCTAAAGACAGCTTTTGTAAGAGGCAATCATGAAGCCGGATATTCACCCAGAATACACACAGATCAAAGTGGTTTGCAGCTGCGGAAACGAGTTTGAGACCAGCTCGACTCTCGGCAAGGAGCTCCACATCGAGGTCTGTTCCTCCTGCCACCCGTTCTATACCGGTAAGCAGAAGATCATGGATACCGCTGGCCGTGTGGATAAGTTCCGCAAGAGATACAGCCGCTAGTCGTTTCTATGCCAATCCAATAAAAAAGGCGCCTTTAGGCGCCTTTTTTTATTTTCCGTAGCTTGTTTTCTACTTGATCTATTTGATTGCCTGCTTGTACTCATCCATGAAGTGGTAGAGCGAGCTGTCCACAACCTTGACTGCACCGTTGACCAGGTGACAGCGTCCAGAGTTGGGCAGGATCTTGCACAGGTTGATCAGGGAGTCCAGGTCCGCACGGCTGCCCTGACCGGTGTCAATCTTGCTTAATAGCAGGGAGGCGTAGTAGGTGCCGGTCTTGCATGGCGGGCACTGGCCGCAGGATGATGCAGCGAAGAAGTTCACATACTCAGCTACCCGCTTCACAATACCGGTACCTTCAGAAACGATAATCATAGCTCCGGTACCGAGAGCAGAGCGGCGTTCTGCCACCGAGTCAAAATCCAAATTCACATCCAGGTCCTTGGGGGTGAGGATGGTGTTGGAAGGTCCGCCGGTAAATACCGCCTTGAGATACTTCCCCTGCAGCATACCGCCACCGTAGGTCTCGATCAGGTCGACCAGACGGGTGCCCATGGGTAGCTCGTAGGCGCCGGGGTAGAGTACGTCACCACTCAGGCAGTAGATCTTGGTGCCGCAGGTTTCACCTAAACCAAGGTTGCGATACCACTCGGCACCGTTACGTAGGATGTGGGAGACGTTAGAAACGGTCTCAGTGTTGTTTACCAGTGTTGGTTTGCCGAATACTCCAGACTCGGCAGGGAAGGGTGGCCTGCCCCGTGGGAAAGGGAACTTACCTTCCACTGATTCGATGGCAGCAGTTTCCTCGCCTCCGATGTAGTGTCCAGAACTGGCCATCACCCGATAACTCATCTCTTTGCCAATGGTGTCGGTCACAGCCTGGTTTAGTTCCGAGGCCTGCCACTGTTCCACCGCTTCCTGCATGCTGGCAATGGAATCCTCCTGATCCGGATTAATGTAGAACACGATGTTGTTGACGCCGGTGGCCAGGGCCGCGATTACCGCACCCTCAATAACCTGGTGTGGTGTCTCCTCCAGTAGGATGCAGTCCTTGAAAGTCCCGGGTTCATCTTCATTGCCATTGACGATGAGGTATTTTTCATCCGCTTCGTAGCTGGATACGAACTCCCACTTCTTGAAGGTGGGGAAACCGCTTCCACCAAGGCCACGTAGTCCTGCCTCCTTGATTAGGGGAGTAATGGCCGATATGTCCTGCAGGGCAACTTTAAGCCCTTCGCCCCCGCCATGCTCCAGCCAGACATCAAGGTCGGCGCCAACCCTGACTTCTTTACGAAACAACACCTGATTCAATTGGTCCATCTCTTTTCCTCGCCGCCATTAATAGCGGTAAATTTACGCCTATGTCGTGTGGATTTTTTTGCCGCGATGTTTCCGCAAGCCGTCATAGTCGGAGTCATTTTCAAATTTGGCACACTCGGGAAACAGCATGGGCCCCTTTTGCTCCATGGGCATCTTGGACATGGTCAGATTGCGTCGCAGAGAGCTCAGATGTTCTATTGATATCTTTTTGTGTCCCGGGCGCCGACTATTCTCTGCGGCATGGGCACCGGCTCGGCGACCGAAGCAGATTATGTCCAGCAGGGCATTGCCCATGATGCGGTTTCTGCCATGAATGCCGCCACTGACCTCGCCGACGCAATAGAGACCGCGCACAGTGGATTGGCCATTCTCATCTATCTGCACGCCACCATTTTGATAATGCAGTGTGGGATAGATCAGTAGCGGAGTGGTGGCGAGGTTAATATTGCACTTCTTCCCCAGTTGCAGCAGCTTGGGAAATCTCTGTTCTATCAGACCTGGGTTCCTAAGTTCCAGTCCCGGGGTATCCAGCCAAACTCCCACCGAGTCGTCACCAACATGGATGCCACGGCCTTCGGCACACTCCTTAAGGATGGCGGAAGAGACATGATCACGGGTTTGGAGCTCATCTACAAAACGTTTGCCCTCACTATTCAGCAGATAGGTGCCGGCAGACCTGATGCCCTCGGTGATTAGAGAGCCTGCCAGGTGATGGGGGTGCGCCAGTCCGGTAGGGTGATACTGGAATGAGTCCAGGTCCAGCATCTTGGCCCCCAGGCGGTAGGCCAGTACCAGACCATCGCCAGTGGCTCCAAAGTGGTTGGAGGTAGGGAAGTCATTGAGGTGCATACGCCCTATGCCACCAGTTGCGATGATGACTGCATTGGCTCTGATCAGCTCATAGGTGCAGTCCTTCAGGTTGGAGATGACGGCACCGGCACACCTGCCTGATTGGTTGGCAAGTAGCTCCACCGCCGGGCTATAGTCCAGCACCTCGATATTGCTGTTCATTACCGACTCACGCAGGACCCGCATCATCTCCAGTCCTGTGTAGTCGCGGTAATAGGCTACCCGGTCAGCAGAGGTTCCACCGGCACGACGCAGCATGATGTCACCAAACTTGTCCAGGTCGAACTGCATGCCCTGTTGTATCAGCCAGCGTATGACCTCTGGTGCGTCAGACACCATGTTTGCCACCAGGTTTTTATTGCCTTGAAAGTGGCCTGCCTTGATGGTGTCTTCGTAGTGTACCTGTGGGGTGTCATCCTTTTCGATAGAGGCCTGGATTCCACCCTCGGCCATTACTGTATTGCTGTCACCCAGGCGTAGCTTGGTTGCCAGAGTTACTCGGGCACCGGCCTTGGCTGCAACCAGGGCCGCAGCACAACCTGCACCACCGCCACCGATAACCAGGATGTCGGTCTTGCGGGTTTTTGCGCCGGCCAGATCGGCTTCATCGATTCTGGCATCGGCCTGCAGCATATCTGCCAACTGTTTATGACAGCTATCACCGCGGTTGGGCCCAACCTGGAGAGTAACTGCTGCATCGTCATAATGGTCCGGGTGATACTGTTTCAGTAGTTCTTCAGTACTGAGTTCTTCAACTGCAGGCTCGCGTTGCGCCATTGGTTGATAGTTTTTCAGCGCTTCATCATATGAAATGGCGTTGGACATAACGGCTCCGGGTTAATCCTGATCGATTTCTACTTTGAGTTCGCCTTTACGCATAACTTCAAGGCGATTAATCAGGTTGGATGGGCGGGTGTGGAAATATGCGGTCACCCTCCGGGAAAACAGACCCACATGGTTGGGGGCGATATATTCGGGGCAGGCGGTCATGCAGAAGTTGCACATGACACACTCTACAAATAGTTCTCCTGCCTCCTGGAATCTGCCCTTGCTGGCCAGAGCGACACCCTCTTTTACCTGGATTTCCTTGGGGCAGGATTTGTTACAGCCGTTACAGACACGGCAGTTCACAGCCTCGGGGAATACGCGGTGGAACTCGGTCTGCACCTCCCAGGAGTTGGGAATCTCTGCCAGGTTATAGGTGTGGTGAGTGGGAGTAGGAAAGACCAGGAAGTTCACCTCCATACCCTCTTCCAGCAGCGTCTGGCATCCCAGTGCCATGGTTACCTCGGTGCTTTCTGCCCGGCGTACCATTATTCGGCAGGAGCCACAGACCCCTTCCAGACAACCCACACTCTGAACCCTGGGGTAACCCGCATACCAGAGTGCCTGGATAGTGGAGAGTGATGGCGGAGCCTTGATCTCCTTACCGTTGATGGTAACGGTTACTAATTGCTCAATTTGTGTTTCCATGGCGCCTATATTAGTAATTGATGTATTGTTAATTTACTCTGTGCTACATGTTTAGGCAAGGCAACAGACCGCACAGTATACGGGCAATATTCAGTTCGCCGCAGCGAAAATCCAAAGCATTGAAAAACTTAAAGCTGTTTATATTTTATTATTGGATTTTATGCCTATGTTAGGCGTATTGTTAACGATCGCTTTTCTGGACGGGCAATTGATGGTATATCTCCGCGGCACAAACTAGATAAACGCATTAAGGTGATGACAAATGAAACCGATGAATTTGACGGAAAAAATCTTCTCTGAACATCTCGTAGGCGGTGGGGAGCTGCCAGCAGCAGGTGAGGTGGTAACACTAAAGATTGATGAGGCCTTTACCCAGGATGCAACCGGCACCATGTGCATGCTGCAGCTTGAGGCCATGGGAGTGAAGCGGGTCAAGCCTCTATCGGTCAACTTTGTTGATCACTCCATGATGCAGTCCGGTTTCCGTAACCCGGATGACCATGAATACCTGCGTACCGTGTCCCAGAAGCTGGGTATCATCTTCTCGCCACCAGGAACCGGTATCTGCCACTTCCTGAATATAGAGAACTTCGTCAAGCCTGGTATGACCGGTATCGGTGCCGACAGTCACACCGTTAACGCCGGTGGTATGGGCGCCATCTATTTTGGCGCTGGTGGCTACGATGTGGCCCTGGCCATGGCCACGGGTGAATATCGTCTGCCTATGCCACAGGTGGTAAAGGTAAATCTGACAGGATCACTCAAGCCAGGCGTGATGGCTATGGACGTGATCTTGAAGATGCTGTCTATCGTTGGTGTTAAGGGCGGCAAGGGTAAGATCTTTGAATATGCCGGCCCAGGTGCCGCCAGCCTGGCGCTGACCGAGCGAGCCACCATTACCAACATGGGTGCTGAGATGGGTGCTTCCACCTCTATCTTCCCAAGTGATGAGCGCACTAAAGAGTATCTGGAGAGCCGTGGTCGCGGTGGTGATTACAAGCCGATGGCTGCTGATGATGGTGCCGAGTATTCAGATACCATCGATATCGATCTGGATGAGCTGGAGCCGCTGATCGCTATCTACCCATCACCAGGTAATGTGGAGAAGGTTTCCCAGCGCGCTGGAGATACCATTCACCAGGTATGTGTAGGAAGCTGCACCAACAGTTCGTTTGAGAACATTGCTACCTTCGCTGAGGTGCTTAAAGGCAAACGTGTAGTGGTTGATACTCTGCTCTATCCTGGTTCCCGTGCTGTGGCTATGCAGTTGGCCAACTCCGGTTACATGTCCGAACTGTTCAACTCCGGTGTGCGTGTGATGGAGAATGGTTGTGGTGCATGTATCGGCCAGGGTGGCTCACCCATCAGTAAGGGCCTGAGTCTGCGTACCTTCAACCGTAACTTCCCCAAGCGTTCCGGTACCGAAGACGCCGAGGTACATCTGGTGAGTCCTCAGGTGGCTGCTGCCAGCGCACTGACTGGTGTAATTACCGTCCCAACCGAGGATGTACAGTTCCAGGATTCACCCCAGGTGGATGATACCAAATCCTTCGTCATGCCTATTCCGCAGGAAGAGGCGGAGAAGGTGGTGCCGATCCAGGGTCCAAATATTATGCCGCTGCCTGACTTCGATCCGCTGCCAGACACCATCAAGGGTGAAGTGCTGTTGAAGATGGGTGACAACATCAGTACCGATGACATTCAGCCTGCCGGTATCTACCTGCCGTTGCGTTCCAACGTAAAAGAGTACGCCATGCAGGCCACCTTCAATCAGGTGGACACCTCATTCGGTGAGCGTGCTGTAGCCCATCGTGATGCCGGTGGTCATGGCGTTCTGGTGGGTCGTGAAAACTATGGCCAGGGTAGCTCCCGTGAACATGCTGCACTGTGTCCGCGCTGGTTGGGTGTGCGTGCCGTAGTAGTAGCCCAGTTTGCACGTATCCACGTGGCCAACCTGGTCAACTTCGGTATCGTACCTCTGACCTTCAAGAACATGGAGGATTACGACAAGGTTAGCCAGGGTGACAACGTCTCCATTGACGTATCCGATCTGGAAGGTGAACTCACCATGCAGGTGGATGGTCAGTCCATTCCGCTGGAGCCAGCCTTCGAGGCCAAGGATGTTCCAGTCCTGAAGGCCGGTGGCGCACTGGCGTATTTCAAGATGACCAACGCCGCCTGACCGGCTATGTGACTTAATATCAAAACCACCTTTCGGTTTTGTAATTAAGAACGGCAATAGTTGACATGCCCCCGAATTATCGGGGGCATGTTGCTTTGTACTGAAAAAATATGTTGCATCGATAACGACCCTCCCCTGATTTTCCAGTGCAGTTGAGCAAAACTGATCCCCCAGAAACTACCTAGTAATTTACTTGGTATATTGGTATAAGGTTACCTGAGTTCGCTTGGCGAAAAGGAGACATCGATGTCGATGAGGATTGGAGTTCCCAAGGAAGTCCACCCAAACGAAAAAAGAGTTGCAGCAACCCCAGAGAACGTTAGATGGCTCAAGAAGCTCGGTTTTGACATCGTTATCGAAGCGGGAGCTGGTGCCGCAGCCAATTATCTGGATGAAGCTTACCGGGATGAGGGTGCCGAGATTGTAACGGAAGCCAAGGCGGTATGGGATGCCGCCGATATCATTCTCAAGGTGCGTGGACCTGAGCCACATCCAACCCTGGGCATACATGAATCTGATCTGCTACGGGAAGATCAGACCCTGATCAGTTTCTTGTGGCCGGCGCAGAATCCTGATTTGCTGGATAAGTTATCCCAGCGTAAGGCCACAGTGATTGCCATGGACAGTGTGCCCCGTATATCGCGGGCACAGAAGCTGGATGCCCTCAGTTCCATGTCCAACATCGGCGGCTATCGGGCTGTAATCGAAGCCGCTGCCAACTTTGGTCGTTTTTTCACCGGTCAGATTACTGCGGCAGGCAAGGTCCCTCCGGCTAAAATCCTGATTATTGGCGCTGGTGTGGCCGGCCTGGCAGCGATTGGTGCTGCTAGTAGTATGGGTGCCGTGGTGCGCTCTTTCGACACCCGTCCAGAGGTAAAGGAGCAGGTGGAGAGCATGGGGTCAGAGTTCCTGCTCCTGGAGTTTGAGGAAGAGGGTAGTGGCAGCGGTGGATATGCCAAGACCATGAGCCCCGAGTTCATCCAGGCCGAGATGGAGCTGTTTGCCCGCCAGGCCATGGAGGTGGATGTAATCATTACCACCGCCCTGATCCCAGGCAAGCCTGCTCCAGAGCTGATCACAAAAGAGATGGTGGAGTCCATGCGCGAGGGCAGCGTGATTGTGGACATGGCGGCCGAACAGGGCGGTAACTGTGCCCTGACTGAACCAGACCAGATAGTGGTAAAGCACGGGGTCACCATCATTGGCTATACTGATCTGCCGTCACGTATGGCTGCCCAGTCCAGCCAGCTTTATGGTACCAACCTGCGCCATCTGTTGACCGAGCTGTGTCCTGCAAAGGATGGTCAGATCGATGTTAATATGGAGGATGAGGTTATCCGTGGTGCCACCGTTGTCAAGAACGGTGCGATCACATGGCCACCACCTCCCCCGAAGATTTCTGCGGCTCCAACACAAAAGCAGGCCGCTCCAGCTCCACCGGTAGCAGAGCCGGAAGAAGGTAAAAAAACCTCTGGCTATGGTGCCTGGATTATATTGGCAGTGGGTGCGCTGTGTCTGTATGGATTGGGACAGGTTGCTCCCCCTGCCTTCCTGTCCCACTTCACGGTGTTTGTGCTCTCCTGTTTTGTGGGTTACATGGTGATCTGGAATGTAACCCCGTCTCTGCATACTCCTCTCATCAGTGTCACCAATGCCATTAGTGGCATTATCATTATTGGGGCGCTGTTGCAGATCTCCAGTTCGAGTTTGGTGGTGGTGATACTGGCTGCCATATCAATATTGATAGCTACTATCAATGTCTTTGGTGGTTTCTTTGTTACCCAGCGCATGTTGCGTATGTTTCGTAAGTAGGGGATAGAGAATGACTGAAGGCCTGCTTACTACCGCATATATCGCTGCCAGTGTTCTATTTATTCTTGCCCTGGGTGGCCTGAGTAACCAGGAGACGGCAAGGCGCGGAAATATTTTCGGCATCCTGGGTATGGCTATTGCCCTTACTGCCACCATAGCCGGGGCCCAGGTCACCAGTTACGGCATCATGGCTGTATGCATGGTCATCGGTGCTGTAATCGGCATTATGGTGGCGTCCCGGGTGCAGATGACCGCTATGCCGCAACTGGTAGCCATTCTGCACAGTTTTGTGGGACTGGCCGCGGTACTGGTAGGGTTTGCCAGCTATCTGGATCCTGAGTCCAACTTTACCGGAACCGAGAAGACCATCCATGAGGTTGAGATCTACCTGGGGGTTCTGATCGGTGGTGTAACCTTCACCGGTTCGGTGATTGCCTTTGGCAAGCTCAGCGCCAGGATCACCAGCAAACCGCTCTATCTGCCGGCACGTCATTGGCTGAACCTGGGTCTGGTTCTGCTCTGCATCTGGCTGGGAGTGGGTTTTGTGGGTGCGGAGAGTGTCAGTGGTGGTTTGTTGTCGCTGATCCTGATGACCCTGATCGCTTTCGCCTTTGGTGTGCATATGGTGATGGCCATAGGTGGTGCGGATATGCCGGTAGTGATCTCCATGCTTAACAGCTACTCTGGATGGGCAGCAGCGGCCACCGGATTTATGCTTTCAAATGACCTGCTGATCGTCACTGGTGCCCTGGTGGGCAGCAGTGGCGCCATTCTCTCGTATATCATGTGTACCGCCATGAACCGCAGATTCCTGGCGGTAATAGCGGGGGGCTTTGGTTCCGCCGGTGGGGTGACAACGGTCGAAGGCTTTGAGGATCAGGGTGAGGTGGTTTCTATTACTGCCGAAGAGGTTGGGCAGTTGCTGAAGGATTCGAAACAGGTGGTGATTGTCCCAGGCTACGGCATGGCGGTGGCCCAGGCCCAGCACATCATCTTTGATATCAGCAAAAAGCTGCGCGAACAGGGAGTAGATGTGCGGTTTGCCATCCATCCGGTGGCAGGCCGCATGCCAGGCCACATGAATGTGTTGTTGGCAGAGGCCAAGGTGCCATATGATATCGTGTTGGAGATGGACGAAATCAATAATGATTTTCCGGATACTGGGGCTGTACTGGTTATTGGTGCTAATGATATTGTAAATCCTTCGGCCCAGACCGACCCCAACAGCCCCATTGCGGGTATGCCGGTACTTGAAGTATGGAATGCCAAGACTGTTGTGGTAATGAAGCGCAGTATGGCTACAGGTTATGCCGGTGTGCAGAACCCATTGTTCTTTAAGGAAAATACGCGCATGCTGTTTGGGGATGCCAAGAGCAGTGTTGAGGGGATATTGGGGACAATCTAGGAATTAGGAGATGCGCCTGAGATCCTGCAGGTTAGAGCTCTTTGTGGGGCATGGTTTGCTTCAAGTAATAGAGTAGATCTGGCAAAATGAGCGTTTGCTCATAAGTAACTTCAGGCCAAGGGGTAAGAACATTTTATTATTCATGGCTTGCGGTCATTTAATAGTATGTATAGATTCATTAGTACTTAACCATGTAGTTAAGAAGTAGCAGAGGAAGGAATTATGGCAAGACCGGAGAAGCACGTATTTGTTTGTACTCAGTCACGGCCACCTGGCCATCCACGCGGTTCCTGTACCGAGAAGGGCGCTGGAGATGTAATGAATGAGTTTGGACAGCAGTTTGAACAGAAGGGGCTTTGGGGAAAATACCTGTTGACCAGCACCGGGTGTATTGGCGCCTGTGATGCAGGTCCGGTTGTGCTTGTCTATCCAGAGGGTGTTATGTACGGGAGTGTGACCCCGGCAGATGTTACAGCGATCATTGATGAGCATCTTCTAGGCAACACGCCGGTTGAGCGCCTGAAGGTGCCGGCCGACATCTGGTAAAGATCGATTAAGCTGTCAATCCTGTGTGGGCTGACAGCTTTTTCTGTGCAGGATGTATGGTATGTGATGAACATGGATGTTCGAATGTCGCGAACGGAATGGGATTTCCGTTAGTGAGCGACCTGCGGACTCAGGGTTGCATAGGAGCGGCGAATGTCCAGATTGACCAAAGACGAATTCAAACCATCAGACATCATATCTGGTGAAAAAAATTTTTAAAAATATGAGGGTTATCTAATGTCGGAAAAGAGAGATCTTACTATCCGCGTCGCCGGCGAGGGTGGTGAAGGCGTTGTCTCCACCGGTGATTTCATGACAGCAGCCTGTGCGCGTGCTGGCCTGGAGGTTTACACCTTTAAAACCTTCCCTGCGGAGGTAAAAGGTGGTTACTGCATGTTCCAGATGCGTACCAGTGATGAGCCTGTCTACAACCAGGGCGACAACTTTGATGTTTTCGTAGCTTTCAATGGTGAAGCTTTCGAACTTAACAAACATCTGCTGAAACCAGGCACCGTATTGGTATGGGATGGCCCTGGCGGTGATTTCGAGCCTGAAATACCAGAGGGAGTTATATCTTACGCGGTCCCAATGACCAAGACCTCTAAAGACCTGGGTTCATATCGTTCCAAGAACATGGTTGCATTGGGTGCTGTTTCTACTCTGTTCAATGTCCATGAAGCGACCCTGATCGAGGTTCTCACCGACAAGTTCAAGAAAAAGGGCGATGAAGTTCTCGACTTTGCTCTGAAGTCCTTCGAAGCTGGTAAGGCGCTGGGCCTGGAGCACGAGAAAACTGATCCATACGCCATCGTTGAGGGTAAGGAAGGCAGAGACAACATCGTTATCGCTGGTAACGAGGCCTGTGGTCTGGGTGCTATCCTGGGTGGTCTGGAGTTCTTCTCCGCTTACCCGATCACTCCTGCAACCGAGGTTGCGAAGTACGTCTCTGCACATATTCCTAAGACCGGTGGTACCCTAATTCAGGCTGAGGATGAGATCGCCTCCCTGGCGCAGGTACTGGGTGCGTCTTACGCGGGTAAGCGTTCCATGACCTCAACCTCCGGCCCTGGTCTGGCTCTGATGTCAGAGCTGATCGGCATGGCTACCATGTCGGAGACTCCTGCGTTGATCATCGATGTGCAGCGTGGCGGCCCTTCAACCGGTCTGCCCACTAAACATGAGCAGTCAGACCTGTTCCTGGCGGTTCATGGTGGCCACGGCGACTCTCCACGTATCGTAATGTCCGTTGAGGATGTTAAAGACTGTATTCACATGACGGCTCAGGCGCTGAATGTTGCTGAGAAGTACCAGTCTCCTGTCGTTCTATGTTCTGATGGTTCACTGGCCTTCTCGACCCAGACTGTAGAGCGTCCAAAGCCGAGTGATTTTGAAATCGTCAATCGCAAGCGTTGGGACGGTGAGGGTGAATATAAACGTTATGAGTTCACCGATGACAACATCTCTATGATGTGTGATCCGGGTGTCGAGGGTGGTGAGCACGTTGCTACCGGTCTGGAGCACACCGAGACGGGTGCGCCAAACTTCACTCCAGAGTGGCATATAAAGAACGCCGACAAGCGTTTTAACAAGCTGAAACCACTGGCCGATGACCTGGGTCCTCAGGAAGTCGATGGTGATCGTGATGAAGAGGTCGATGTGGGCATCATCACCTGGGGTTCCACCATCGGTGTTGTGCGTGAAGCGATTCAGCGCCTGCGCGCAGAGGGTGTGAAGGTTAAAGGTTTCTATCCAAAACTGATGTACCCAATGCCGGTTAAAGAGTACGAAGAGTTTGCATCCAAGTGTAAGAAGGTTCTGGTGCCAGAGGTTAACTACCAGGGGCAGCTTGCCTTCTTCATTCGTGCAGAGACTTCACTGGATCCAATTTCATACACAATCTGTGGCGGTCTTCCATTCAATCCAGCACAGATTGTGGACAAGGTTAAGGAGATCAACTCATGAGTAGAGCAGAAATTTTCAACAACATTGAGATGAAGCCAAAGGAGTACAAGTCCGAGGTGAGTCCTGTTTGGTGTCCTGGCTGTGGTGACTACGGTGTGCTCAACAGTACCTACCGTGCACTCTCTGAGCTGGGCATTCACCCAAAAGATTTCGTATCGGTCTCTGGTATTGGCTGTTCTTCACGTCTGCCCTACTTCGTTAAGGGTTACAAGATGCATACCCTGCACGGTCGTGCGGGTGCGGTAGCTACCGGTACTCAGCTGGCCAACCCTAGTCTGAGTGTTATGGTGGCCGGCGGTGACGGTGACGGCTTCTCCATCGGTGGTGGTCACATGCCACACATGGCGCGTAAAAACGTCGACATGGTTTACGTGCTGATGGATAACGGTATCTACGGTCTGACCAAGGGGCAGTCTTCACCTACCACCCGTAAAGAGATGCCTGCTTACATCACCCCATATGGTGGTGTTGAAGAGCCACTGGATCCAGTGATGTACATGCTGACTTATGGTGCTACCTACGTTGCCCAGGCTTTTGCTGGTAACCCGAAGATGTGTGCTGCGCTGATCAAGGGTGCGATTGAGCACAAAGGTTTCGCTTATGTGAACATCTTCTCTCAGTGCCCGACCTTCAACAAGATCGATACTGCCAAGTACTATCGTGGTCTGGTAGAAGATCTGTCAGAAGATCATGATCCTACCGACATGGATCAGGCGATCGCAGTTGCACGCCGTCCAAACGGCAAGGCCCCGGTTGGTCTGATCTACAAGGAAGATCGTTACACCCTGTGTGATGAGATGAAGCGCCTTGTGGACCTGGTGGGTGGTTCCCCTGACTACGACACGCAGAAGATCATAGACGCGCATATTCCATAGTGTTTGGAATTGATGATCCATATGAGCGCTTTTCTGACCGCGCCTCGTTGATCGAGGCGCGGGGGAAAGGTGGTTCGCTAGCAGGTGCCGACCTTTCATTCCTGGACCTCAAAGGCATAGATCTCTCAGGCCTGGATCTCAGCGAGGCTGTTTTTACTGGCAGTGACCTGACCGGAGCCAATCTGGAGTGTTGTAATCTCTCCTCCATATTCGCTCAGGATGCCAAGTTTGGACAGGTGCGCCTGAAAGGAGCAATTGCCACCCAGGCATTTTTCCAACAGACCTGGCTGCATGAAGTGGACTTTAGCGGTTTAGAGCTCACTGAGGTCAATTTTCTGCTGTGCCAGATGCCAGGGGTGCGTTTTGATGGAGCAAACCTTCCTGATGCCACCTTTATGACCTGTAATCTCAAGGGGGCAAGCTTCAATAACTGTAATCTGGAAGGGAGCCAGTTAAGGGAGTCTGATTTGGAAGATGCCAGCTTCAAAACCTGTAATCTGACAAATGTCGATTTGCGTAAAACCATCCTGATGAATGCAGTATTTGAAGATGTAGAGGCAGAGGGTGCTCTGATCTATGGAAAGCCACCCTGGGAAGGTGAAATTTCTGACAAGGATTATGCGGCGATATTGCCTACTTTTGATGGGGAATAACGCGTGTCTCTTTGATATTATTAATAATTTTATATATTATCGTTTCCTTATAAATCCCCCAATAGCATTTTCTTATAAGGTGATTAGATATAAGAGTTTGACTGGATCGCCTAGGTCCAGTTCACTTATCAGTTCCGAGATATTTTTCTCCTGAAAACATTTTTTTCAGGGGGGGCTGTAAAAAGGTTAATTAATTTATTAATATTTACTAAATATCTTTAACTGGCTGGGCCCTGCCGCGAGCAGGTATGTGTGACTACAGAACCTGGAGTAGAAAACAATGAGCGATACTAATCTGACATTTCGGCGCTACGAAGATGATGAACATGAACATGTGCCGTGGGATGAAGATGTCGTAAGTTCCGGCGAATCATATATCTGCCCGACTTATATTCAGCGGACACCGCCTTGTCAGAGTGCATGCCCATCCGGCCATGATATTCGTGGCTGGCTGTCTATTGTACGTGGCCTGGACAAGCCACCCGAGGGCATGGCCTGGGAAGAGTACGCTTTCCACCGTATGACCATGTCTAATCCGTTCCCATCCATCATGGGTCGCGTATGTCCTGCTCCATGTCAGGACGGCTGTAACCGTAACGACGTAGACGAGTATGTCGGTATCAATTCCATCGAGCAGTACATCGGTGACTGGGCTCGCGAGAACGACATCAAATTTGGCGCACCTGGTGCGGACACCGGCAAGAAAGTCGCCATCATCGGTGGTGGTCCTGCTGGTCTTGCTGCAGCCTACTTCCTGCGCCAACTCGGCCATGGCGCCACCATTTTTGAAGAGTACAAGGCCCTGGGCGGCATGATGCGCTTCGGTCTGCCAGAGTATCGTGTACCGCGCGATATCCTGGACCAGGAGACCCAGCGTATTCTGGATCTGGGTGTTGAGGTGAAGCTGAATACCCGTGTCGGCACTGATGTAGCCGTGGAAGATCTGGAAAAAGAGTATGATGCCATCTTCTGGGGTGTAGGCTGCATCAAGGGTAAACCCCTGCGCGTTCCTGGCTTTGACGCACCTAACGCTGTTGACGGCATGACCTTCCTGCGGGCATTCAACGACCGCAGTCTGCAGTATCTCTCAGGACGTATCCTGGTGATCGGTGGTGGTGATACCGCCATGGATGTTGTAGCCGCCTCTAAGCGTCTGGGCAATATTGCCGACATCGACGATGCCAACCGCCCAGAAAACGTACTGGCGGGCAATGTGAAGCATAACGAGGCTGATGCCGCCAAGCGTGAAGATGCTGATTGCTGGCTGGTATATCGTCGTCCGATCGAAAAGGCTCCATGTACCGCTCACGAACTGGAAGCCAGTATCGCCGAAGGCGTAGAGATCCACGACAGCCTGGCTCCTCTGGAAGTAATGCTGGACGACCAGGGTCGTGCCAGAGCTCTGAAGGTGCAGCCGGTTGACTGGTCCTCAGGCAAGATGGAAGAGAGTGGCGAACCATTCGAGATCGAGTGCACCATGATCGTTGGAGCCACCGGTCAGACCGGCGATTTCACCGGTATCGACGGTGTTGCTAACGAATGGAATCAGATCGACGCCGAGAAGAACATGCAGGTGAAGGGCAAGCCTGGGCACTTCGCTGGTGGTGACACAGTTGATCCACACCTGCTTACCACCGCTATTGGCCACGCCTCAATCGCAGTTGAAGGTATTGATCAGTATATGAAGGGTGAAGAGGTGGATGAGCGTCCTAAGGTCGATGCCCATCACTTCGAAATGCTAAAAGAGTTGGAGCTCAAAGGGCTCTCTCCCGAAGAGTATACTCAGGGCGAGACCTGGGGTACCAACACCTCCAAGTTTGCCGTGCACAACTTCGATGATCGCGCCAGGGCTGAGGTGATCAAGTCGGAAGAGCTGTTCCGGGCTCACTTCGAGTACGAGCCCATGAATAAGCGGTCAGAGACCGATATCAATGCCAGTAACGTATTGGCTAACATGCAGGAGCGTTTTACCGGTCTGGAGGAAGAGCAGGCACAGAAAGAGGCTGGTCGCTGCATGAGCTGTGGCATGTGCTTCGAGTGTGACAACTGCATCATCTACTGTCCTCAGGACGCTGTCTTCCGTGTCAAGAAGGGTGAGGCATCCATGGGTCGCTATGTGGAGACCGACTACTTCAAGTGTGTTGGTTGCCACATCTGTAAAGAGGTCTGTCCTACCGGTTATATCGAGATGGGACTGGGCTTCGCCTAAGCTACACTGTTGTAAAACTGAAAAAGGCCGGCTCTTTGAGCCGGCCTTTTTTTGTTACCGGAAATTAATAGGCTGCCAGACGGTTCCAGAATGGGATGGGTTATAATCATCTGGCTTTAGTTTCAAGAATTACTGTTGAGAAACATGCTGGGTGTACTCTAGATTTTTTTATGGTGAGCAAATGTCTGAATTTGAGAATGTAGCGATAGTTAAACAAGCAAACGTATATTTTGATGGTATGGTGAACAGCCGCACGGTGAAGTTTGCAGATGGTTCCTCCAAGACCCTGGGTTTCATGCTTCCGGGGGAGTATGAATTCAACACGGGTGATCCTGAGATAATGGAGATCATGTCTGGAGAGACCGAGGTATTGCTGGCAGGGAGTGACCAGTGGCTGCAGGCCAACGCTGGTGAGGTGTTTGAGGTGGCGGGTGATTCCAGTTTCACCATTAAGGTCATTACTCCAACGGACTACTGCTGCTCATTTATCAAGTAGAGTGTGTCGAAACGGCTGGTAATCCTCCCGATGGATTCAGTCTGATTCACATTACAAAGTTAATTGGACGGTCGAAATAGATATGAAAAGCCTGCTGTTATTGCTCGTCTCCATGTATCTGTTGATGCTGGGCTATATGTATCTGACTCAGCGCTCCTTTATCTATTTTCCCGAGCACACCCGTCCAGCACGTATCCCATCCAATTTTGAGTTTACAAACGATGGCCATAAGCTGCGTGGCTGGGTGTTGAATAAACAGCAGGAGGATGCGGTTCTCTACTTTGGAGGTAACGGAGAGAGTCTGGAGTATAGTCTACCCCTGTATAAGCGGATATTTCCTGGCAGAGCAGTGTATATGCTCTCCTACAGGGGGTATGGAGATAGTGAGGGGACCCCGACAGAGGCTGGTATCTACTCTGATGCAGATATTCTGTATGAACTGGTGAAAGGGAAGCATAGATCAGTTTCTTTAGTTGGCCGCAGTCTGGGGAGTGGTGTCGCTACCTATCTTGCTGCTAACAAGGAGGTTAAGCAGCTGGCCCTGATAACCCCATTTGATAGCCTGGTAAGTCTGGCCAGCAGTCACTATCCCATATTTCCGGTAGCGCTACTGTTGCGGGATAGATATCCATCGCTACAGAGGGTGCAGAAGATTACCGCACCAACTCTGATTCTATATGCAGCAAATGACAGGATTGTGCCTGAGTCCAACACCCAGGCGTTGATAGCTGCTTTCCCATCAGATCAAATTACAGTCAGCCGGATAGAGTCAGCTGGTCATAACTCCATATCACAGTTTGAAGAGTACAGCTCAGGGCTGCAGGAGTTTTTCCATAGAACTGACTAGTATGCATCTTTGTATCGTGCTCTCATAACATTCTGATCATATGGGGTGAAATAAACAGATGATTAATCACAAGCTGGTTCTTCCCGGGCACCTCAACCACTATGGATTTCTGTTTGGAGGTTATCTTTTGCAGTGGGCGGATGAATTTGCCTGGATAGCAACAACCCTGGACTATCCGGACTGCAACTTTGTCACCATTGGGATGGATAAGGTTAGGTTCCTCAAGAGCGTAACTGAAGGCACTATTCTGGAGGTTGTGGTTGAGAAGATGAAAGAGGGAAGCACTACGGTCAGATATCAGGTGAAAGTATACCGTCTACATACGGAGGATGACTCTGACCTGATATTTACCTCTGAGATCACTTTTATCCGGATTGATGAAGAGGGGA
Source organism: Chromatiales bacterium (assembly GCA_028278145.1). GTDB lineage: Bacteria > Pseudomonadota > Gammaproteobacteria > Chromatiales > Chromatiaceae > JAAGZL01. The sequence continues at coordinate 26,745 of JANQEV010000056.1, forward strand.
ATAAGATGAAACTGCCAACAGAGTAGTTATTATTCCTCCCTTCTCAGTACTTCCACTCGAGCTATCCTGCTGCTGTGCAGATGTACGGTCATCTTTCCACTATGTAGCAGCTCCTCAACATTGATAGTCTGATTCTTTATGGAGATAAGCACCCCCTGCTTAGCTATGTTGTTGTCCAGGGTATAGACACGTACTCTGTAGAGCAGATAGTTTTTCAACTCGTCTAAATCTGTCTCAATATAGCGCAGCCTTGGTCGTTTCTTGATGGGTTTGCCAGCCAGGTTCTTCTTCTCCACCTGGACTGTTGGGGTGGCGGTCACAGTAGCTTTTTGCGGGTCCCTGGTCTTCTTTTGCAGCTGGGTGGAGATGCTAAGGTCTTTTACCGGAATATTGTTATATCTAACAGTAATGCCCAGAAGGTCGACCAGGTCGCTGGTCTTGTATGCCGATAGGGTGGCTGGGTTGATGCTGGATGAAGGGGAAGCCTGTATTTCAAGTGTGCCTGCTTTAGTGATCAACTGTTTAAACATGGCTGACAGACCAGGTCCAGGAATAAAACCGAGGTTGTTAAGATAGTGTTTTGCTGGGCGGGTTAATACGCTGTTGATGAATTCATCCGGGGTTTGCTGCGCATTGGCAGCGCACATGGTAATCATCTGTTTGATATAACCAGGCTCGATCATTCTTACCAGTCGTAGCTGCTGGATTTCAGGTGGGTCGCCAGCCCCGATCATTCCAGCTGCAGAAAGCCCGCTTAACTTCAGGCTGAAGCTTGAGGATTCCACTCCTGCAAGTTCATAATTGATATTAAACTCAACCTCATTGCTTTCTTCGTCATACTGGTAACCAATGACACCATCTATGGTCAGTCCAGGGAACCCCAGCTCTTTTAAGCCTGAAGCCTTAATAATTCCCGCCAGAGAGCAGCTTTCGGTCTTGTCCTTCCAGGCGCCTTTATCACTGCCAGTTAAACGAGCTCCCACGTTATTGATAAAAGAGCTGGAAACAGGGCTCTCCAGACGTTTGACAGCGATATTCATCATTGCCGGTGGTGTCTTATCCTTGAAGCCCTGCATCAGATTAAACAGGAATACGGGGCCATCTCCACTAATTTGTAGCTGCTGGATACTGATCTCGTCGTAACTTCCTGTTGGTGTCATTAACACCCGGTCAATAGAAAGTGTCCCGTTTAAATCGGAGCTGATACCTCCATATTCAATCTGCACAAATGGGGCAGCGGTCTGGATCATCTTGTCCAGTTCAGTTTTTGTTTTGTAATAGATAAACCCCTTCAGACCCACATAGGCCAAGGCTGTGACTATCAGAGGTATGCTAATCAGTGTCTTTATATTCACGCTGCTCTCCTGCTCCCCTATAAAGTTAGTTGTAGTGGAGTCTGGATGCAATAGTCATCATGAGCTTGATTGCCGTGGGTTGCAGCTGACGTGAGGTAGGCTGTTCTAAAATTTGAAGTAGTTCCATATACTGTTTGTCCCATTCCTGGTCGGTGTGATTTTATGATAGGCAGAAGCCGCGTGCATAATCATAGCTGGTAGTTAGCAACGGTTAATCTGTTTTCTTTGTAATACACCTAGAGCAGAGATAAAAAAAGGTCGATCTATGGATACATAGATCGACCTCTCTCCTACTGATCAACCAGGGCTCAGTTGAGTCCGATGGTCTCTATGTGGCTGCGGAACGCAAGTTCTCTACTATCAGCAGCCACACCACCCAGCTCAGGCGCCAGGTCGGTGTTGACCAGGCGGTCACCGTTAAGACTGGTGAGTGCTGACAGCTCGCTTACCTCACTGGCCAGAGCAGAGCGCACGGTCTGCAGGTCTGATAGCTCATCACTGCCACTCAAGGCGGCAATGGTGCTGAGCCCTGCTGTGTCAGCTTTATCCTGCATAGAGCCACTCAGGATAGCCAGGGCACCATCACGGTTGAGTACTGCGCCATCAATGGTCAGCGGGTCGGCTACCGGTAGTAGCTGATCTGCTTCTGGTGCAGCACCAGGAGTGGTCAGAGCAATGATGCTGGCGTTGCCTGCCTGGGCGCGACTGATGCCGGATCCTACAGACAATATACAGTCGGCGTCTGTGCTTTCCAGTGGAGTGGCACCTAGACGTTTCAACAGGGCCAGGTTGGCTTCACCGATGATCTTGGTGTTGCTGACCGCCTCTTCTGCACTGCCTGCCAGATAGTTCAGGGTTGCATCCTGTCCTTTGGCTAGCTGGGCAGAGGCATAGATCTGTTCCACGGTGAGGCGTGGGGAGACTACAACTGCCTTGTTGCTTGCTGCTGCCAGTGTCTGCTTGGCCTGCTCAATATCGGCTTCCACAGCATCATTGGCCAGGAGCTGGTAGCTGAAGCGACCCTCGGCACAGATAACGGCACCGTTGACTGGATCGTTGTTGATGCTCTGTACCTTAACCACGCGACCCTCGTTGGTGTGGACGTTGATGCCACAGCCACGGGCGCAGGCGGTACAACTGCTGCTCTGGGTGTTCCAGGTCCAGGGGCCGGCCTCCTTGCTGGTGTTTGGAGTGATGGCGCCGGTGGGGCAGACATCGGTACACATGCCGCAGGCGTCACAGCCGGTCTCTTGCAGGGGATCGTCGAAGTTGGGACCGATACGGGTGCCAAAACCGCGTTGGATGAAGGCCAGGGCGGAGATGTTACGTACCTCGGTACAGATGCGCACACAGCTGGCGCAGGTTATGCACTTGTCGGCCTCGATGCGAATCAGCGGGTGACGCTGGTCGGCAACATAGTCGCGCTTGTCACCGGCCAGGGGTTTCTCGCTGGCACCATACTCGGTGGAGTAGTTGCGCAGGTCGCAATCAAAGCGGGCAGAACATCCGCACTCAATACAGCGTGTGGCCTCGGCCATGGCCTGGGCCTCATCGATACTGACATTGATGGGGTCATAGCCATCGTTAGCCAGTCTCTTTTCTGCCTCGTGAACGTGCTCATGAGCACGTTTCTTGTGCTCAAAACGGGGTGAAAAGTCGTCGCTGTTGAGATCTTCCAGGCGACCACGGCTGATGGCGTAGGGTTTGGTAAGGACTACAGGAGCGCCATTCACGTAGAGATCAATGGCTTCGGCAGCACGCTTGCCCTCAGCAATAGCGCGAATCAGGATGTCGGGCCCAAAGGCACAGTCACCAGCGGCAAACACACCATCGATGTTGGTGGTCTGAGTCAATTCATCATAGACAAAGGTGTTCCAGCGGGTAGTCTCAGGTGCTTCGGCTTCGCCTTCGATGCAGGCCATGTCCGGATCCTGACCGATAGCTGGGATGATGGTATCAAACTCCAGGATCTCCTCGCTGCCTTCGATGGGCACTGGACGGCGGCGACCGGAATCATCCGGCTCACCCAGTTCCATGGTGATTACTTCCATGGCGGTGGCACGGCCGTTGTCGTCCAGCACCACCTTGGTAGGGGCGGTGAGGAAGCGGATATCCACGCCCTCTTCGATGGTCTCTTCCTGTTCCATCTCCAGGGCCGGCATTTCAGCCTGGGTACGGCGATAGAGCAGGGTGACGTCGGCGCCAAGACGACGGGAGACGCGGGCACAGTCCATAGCGGTATCACCACCACCGATAACGGCTACTTTCTTGCCCACATCGGTAATGTTGCCCAGAACCACTTCGCGCAGGAAGTCCACGCCACCGATGACGCCTTCTGCCTCTTCATTCTCAACCCGCATGGGCTTGGGCTTATGGGCGCCGATGGCCAGTAGGACGGAGTTAAAGCCCTGTCCCTTCAGGTCGGCTATGGTGAAGTCTGTTCCCAGTCTGGTGTTAAAGTGAACCTTGACCCCCATGTCGATGATGGCCTTGGCTTCCTTGTCCATGATATCCCAAGGCATACGGAATCGTGGGATACCGTAGCGGGCCATACCGCCCAGCTCTGGCAGGGCTTCAAAGATCTCAACAGCGTGGCCCATCTGGCGCAGGTAGAAGGCAGCAGACAGTCCAGCTGGGCCACCACCAACGATAGCAACTCGTTTGCCGGTATCTGCACCAGACTCATGCATGAATGGCCCTTCTTGTAGGTCGTACTCAGAGGCAAATCGCTTCAGAGGATTAATGGCTATGGCTTCGTCCACCAGTTCGCGCCGGCACTGGGTTTCGCATGGATGTGGGCAGATGCGTCCGCACACCACTGGCAGTGGGTTGCGCTCTTTTATCAAGCGTACAGCTGCTTCAGCATCGCCATTGGCGATATGGGCGATATAGCCCTGGATATCGATATTGGCAGGACAGGTGGCCTCACAAGGGGCCACGCAGTCACCAGCGTGGTCGGACAGCATCAGGTCCAGGGCCATCTTGCGGCTCTTGGTTACCCGCTCGTTATCGGTTTCAATCACCATGCCGGGCGCCACTGAAGTGGAGCAGGCCGGTACCAGTCCCCGGGCATTCTCCACGTCAACCACACAGAGAAAACAGGAGGCAAATGGCTTCAGCCGGTCGTCATGGCAGAAGGTTGGTATATGCACGCCCTGGGATTCTGCGGCCTCACGTATGGTGGTGCCGACCTTTACTTCAATCTCTTGGCCGTTAAGTGTAATGGAAGTCTTGTCACTCATTACTAATCCTCTTCAATTCTTTTACTGCATCAGTAGTTGCATCGGTTTATGTCTCGCCACCGGATCAGGCGACGAGGATGGCATCGGGGTTACATACCTCGACACACATACCGCAGTTGATGCAGACCTCTTGGTCGATGACCCAGGTCTCACCCTTCTTCTTTTCACCAGTGATACAGTCAACCGGGCAGTAGCGCTCACAGATGGAGCAGCCATTGCAGTCTTCGTTGATGATGGTATGGGTGATAAGACCCTTACATACGGCAGCCGGGCAACGCTGTTCCTTTACGTGCGCTTCATACTCTTCCCGGAAATACTTAAGGGTGGTGAGTACCGGGTTGGGCGCAGTCTGACCCAGGCCGCAGAGACTGGCTTGTTTGATTCCTTCTGCCAGCTCTTCCAGGGTATCGATATCCTCCATGGTGCCTTCGCCATCACAGATCTTGGTCAGGATCTCTTTCATGCGCAGGGTACCGATACGGCAGAAGGTACACTTGCCGCAGGACTCAATCTGAGTGAAATCCAGGAAGAACTTGGCCAGATCTACCATGCAGGACTTTTCGTCCATCACAATAATACCGCCTGAGCCCATGATGGCGCCGGTGGCATTGATAGATGCGTACTCAATCGGGGTATCGAACAGGGATTCAGGGATACAGCCACCTGAGGGGCCACCCAGCTGAACAGCCTTAAGTGGTTTGTCGGTTACAGAGCCGCCGCCGATGTCGTAGATCATCTCGCGCAGACTCATGCCCATGGGTACTTCTACCAGGCCGCCGCGCTTGATGGCGCCTGCCAGGGCGAACACCTTGGTGCCGCGTGAGTCCTCGGTACCGATGGCCTGATAAGCAGCGCCACCGTTGTCGATGATCCATGGCAGGTTAGAGAGGGTCTCCACGTTGTTGATGATGGTGGGTTTGCCGAACAGGCCCTTGATAGCCGGGAAGGGTGGGCGGATGCGGGGCATGCCGCGTTCGCCTTCGATGGAGGCGATAAGAGCAGTCTCCTCACCACAAACGAAGGCACCGGCACCCTGTTTGATCTTAAGATCGAAGCAGAAGTCGCTACCCAGGATGTTGTCACCCAGTAAGCCTGCTTCCGTGGCAGCTTCAATAGCCAGGTCAAAGTTGGTTACCGCCAGGGGGTACTCGGCACGGATATAGGCGTAACCGCCGCTGGCACCGATGGCATAGGCAGCAATCAGCATGCCTTCCACGATGTTATGGGGGTCGCCCTCCAGCAGGGAGCGATCCATGAAGGCACCGGGGTCACCCTCGTCACCGTTACAGATCAGGTATTTCTTGTCACCCTCAGCACCACGGGCAAAGGTCCACTTGGTAGCGGTGGGGAAACCGGCGCCGCCACGACCACGGATGCCGGCGATCTTGACCTCTTCAATCACATCTTCCGGGGTCATGCCGCCTTTGATGATCTTTTCGATGGCCTTGTAGCCACCTCGTGCCTGGTATTGCTCGATGCTGGTGGGATCCATCATACCTACGTTGCGCAGTGCCACACGGGTCTGGCGGGAGAGATATTGTCCACCCTCGGTCTCGGGATTGTCGCTGGAGGTGAGCAGGTTGTCTTCTGGCAACTCATCTTCACCCCGGTGAAATTTCAGAATCTTGGTTACGACCTTCTTGTCCACATTGCCGTACATGAACGATTTGCCTTCATTGTCACGGACTTCAACCATGACCTCGGCATGACACATACCTACACAGCCCACGCTGTGGATGTTGGCGTCCGGGGCGTTTTTCCTGAACAGACCCAATACCTCGGTGGAGCCGGAGGCGCGGCCACAGGTGCCCTCACCTACAATAATTTCTAGATTGCTGTCACTCATGCCCTGCTCTCCTCACCACTTGCAGTTGCTTTTGCCGCTTCTTTCTCTTTCTTCTTCTTGGCTGCCTCGTCACCCAGCAGTTCCTCTTTCACTCCGCGGGCGTGTTTCTTCAGAACCCTCTGGGCATCAGCACCAGTAAGGTTGCCAATAATCTCGTCTCCGATAACCAGGGCCGGGGCGATACTGCAGCAGCCCACGCAGGCCACGTCCTCAACGGTGTAACTGCCGTTGGCGGAGGTATCTTCTTCTTCATCTGTGATATCCAGAATGTGGCGCAGGGAGGTGTTCAGACGATCAGCGCCAGTCACGTGACAGGCAGTGCCATGGCACACCTTGACCAGATGCCGGCCAACCGGTTTCATGCGGAACTGGGCGTAAAAGGTTGCTACACCAAATAGCTGACTGGCGTTGATATCGGAGTTAGCGATAACCATGTCCATGGCATCGCGTGGCAGATAGCCATACTCGCCCTGAATTGCCTGTAATAGTGGAACGGCAGCTGGTACTCCACTACCAATTTCGTCTATCCATTTGTTGACCAGCTCTGGGTCTACTGTTGCTTCCAGTGATTGATTGCTCACGCTGGGCCCTCCTTCAAGAGCAAAGATGCTTTGGATATGGGGTAAAAACGGTAACTGCTGCGAAAAAACCGGCCTGCCGCCTGGGTTTCAGGAACGGGGCCGGAACATGGACGCTACTGGGTTATCCGACGTATTACCATCTTCTACATTAGCAGTACATGATACTGAAAATGGGGTACTTCACTCAAGCCCAATCGTGCTTAATCTTTCACCGCAGGCGGGATGTTACATGATTTTTTAGCTCAGTGGCGATGAAATGGGGCTGGAAAGGCTTATTTTGCCTCTAATACCCTTTGATGCTCTGTGGGATATTGTTCCAGGCGAAAAAACACGCCGCCCGATTGGGCGGCGTTTGTTGGCGATTGCCTACTCTTCTCTTCTATGCTCCATCGCCAGCTCTGCCAACTGCTTGTAGTGGGCAAATTGCTGCTTCACGTCGGCCTGGGCCTCTGCAGCCAATCTCTCTGCCGCCTCAGGATCAATGCGGGAGAGTGCGCTGAAGCGGGTCTCGGTCTTCATGAAGTCTGCCAGGGCCATGGTGGGTTCCTTCGAATCCAGCTGCAGAGGGTTCTTACCCTTCCTGGCTAGCCGTGGGTCATAGCGGTACAGCGGGAAGTGGCCGCTCTTTACAACCATGTCCTGCGACTGGTGGTTGGCAACAGTCAGATCGATACCGTGGGCGATACATGGGCTGTAGGCGATGATGACGGAGACGCCGTCAAAGGACTCGGCCTCCTGGAATGCCTTCAGGGTACGTACGTCCTTGGCGCTGTATGCCACCTGGGCCACATATACGTCACCATAGGCCATGGCAATCATGCCCAGGTCCTTCTTACGGGTCGGTTTACCGCCGGCTGCGAACTTGGCAATGGCACCCTTGGGGGTGGCCTTGGACATCTGGCCGCCGGTGTTGGAGTACACCTCGGTATCCAGAACCAGGATATTGACGTTCTTGCCAGAGGCCAGAACGTGGTCCAGTCCGCCGTAGCCGATATCGTAGGCCCAGCCATCACCACCGAAGGCCCATACACTCTTCTGGGCCATTGTGTCGATCACGGCCTCCAGGTTGCGGGCATCTTCACTGTCCATCTGCTTCAGCTTGTCCTTGGCCTCGGCAATGCGATCGCGCTGCAGGAAGATTCCTGGCTCATCAGACTGATCGGCAGTCAGCAGGGCGTCAGCCAGTTCGGTTCCAATCTCACCACGCATGGCTTCAACCAGTACCTTGGCGTAGGCCTCTTGGGTATCAACGGAGATGCGGAAGCCCAGGGCGAATTCAGCGGTATCCTCGAACAGGGAGTTGTTCCAGGTGGGGCCGCGGCCTTCGTTGTTGGTGGCGTACGGGGTGGTAGGCAGGTTACCGCCATAGATGGAGGAGCAACCGGTTGCGTTACCGACTATCATGCGGTCACCGAACAGCTGGGTGGCCAGGCGTACATATGGGGTCTCACCACAACCTACACAGGCACCGGAGGCCTCAAACAGAGGCTGGGCCAGCATGGCGTTCTTCATGGTGCCGAATTTAATCTTATTACGATCGTACTCGGGGATGGTGAGGAAGAAATCCCAGTTCTCGCGCTCGGACTCACGCAGTGGAGGCTGCGGCATCATATCCAGCGCTCTGTGTTCTGGATTTTCCTTGTCTATTGCCGGGCAGATGTCCCAGCACAGGGTACAACCGGTACAGTCTTCCGGGGCCACCTGGTAGGTGATGTGCTCGTTTTCTGAGAACTCCTTGCCCTTGATCTTGATGTGCTTGAAGGTCTCAGGGGCATCTTTCACTGCAGATACGTCGAATACCTTGCTGCGGATAGCGGAGTGCGGGCAAACGAATACACACTTGCCGCAGTAGATGCAGAGCTCTTCATCCCAAACCGGGATCTCACGGGCCAGGTTGCGCTTCTCGTAGGAGGAGCTGTCCATGGGCCAGGTGCCATCATCCGGAATCAGACTTACCGGAACGCCGTCACCACGTCCGGCGATGATCTCTCCGGTAACCTTCTGGATGAACTCAGGTGCATTGGCAGTTACAGGCGGCACCTGTTCCATATCGGAAGTGGCTTCACTTGGAATCTCCACCTGGTGCATGTTGGCCACACTGGCGTCAATGGCCAGGAAGTTCTGCTTAATCACCGCCGGGCCTTTACTGCCGTAGGTCTTCTCTGCAGCCTCTTTAATCTTGGCAATGGCCTCGTCTCTATCCAGGATACCGGAGATGGCGAAGAAGCAGGTCTGCATTACGGTATTGATGCGACGGCCCATGCCGGCATCGGCGGCTACCTGGTAGGCGTCGATGGTATACACCGACAGTTTCTTCTCGATGATCTGCTCCTGCAGCTTGCGTGGTATGGTCTGCCATACCTTGTCGGCAGGGGCTGGGGAGTTGATCAGGAATACACCGCCATCACGGGCGTAATCCAACATATCGTACTTCTCCAGGAACACCGGCTGGTGACAGGCCACAAAGTCAGCCTGGGCCTTACCAATGAGGTAGGAGGAGTTGATTGGGTCCGGGCCGAAGCGCAGGTGGGAAACGGTTACCGCACCGGCCTTCTTGGAGTCATATACAAAGTAACCCTGTCCATACAGGTCGGTGCCCTCACCGATGATCTTGATGGAGTTCTTGTTGGCACTCACGGTACCGTCGGCGCCCAGACCATAGAACATGCACTGGGTAACCTTGTCGGCATCAATGGTAGTGAAGTTGTCGTCCCATTCCAGACTGGTGTGGGTCACATCGTCGATAATGCCGATGGTGAAACCGTTCTTCGGGTCATCCTGGCTCAGGTTGTCAAAGACACTCTTCACCATGCCTGGGGTGAACTCCTTGGAGGAGAGGCCATAGCGACCACCTACCACGCGCGGCATGGCGCTGAACTTGTCGCCACCGGTAGCCATGTAGTTGGCAAGGGCGGTGATCACGTCCTTATACATTGGTTCGCCGTCGTTGCCAGGCTCTTTGGTGCGGTCCAGTACAGCAATCTTCTTTACGCTGGCTGGCAGGGCCCCAATCATATGCTCAGGAGAGAAAGGACGGAACAGGCGCACGATTACCATACCGACTTTTTCACCGGCAGCATTCATCTTGTTCACAGTCTCTTTAGCAGCATCGGCGGAGGAGCCCATGAGCATGATCACCTTCTCGGCGTCTTCGGCACCGTAGTAGTCAAATAGGTGGTATTGACGCCCAGTCAGTTTGGCGAACTTGTCCATGAGCTTCTGGACGACGCCTGGGGCGTCGTTGTAGTAGGTGTTTACGGTCTCACGGCCCTGGAAGTAGATGTCAGGGTTCTGTGAGGTGCCGCGCACCACAGGCCGGTCCGGGCTCATGGCGCGATCACGATGGGCGCGGATCTTATCTGCCGGCAGCATCTCCATCATTACTTCATCTGAAACCTCTTCCGCCTTGTTCACTTCGTGGGTAGTACGGAAGCCATCGAAGAAGTGGATGAACGGAATGCGTGACTCCAGGGTTGCGGCCTGGGCGATCAGTGCGGCATCCATGACCTCCTGCGGGTTATTGGAACCCAACATGGCAAAGCCGGTGGAACGGGTGGACATGATGTCACTGTGGTCACCAAAAATGGACAGGCCCTGGGCTGCGATAGAGCGGGCTGCCACATGGATTACGAATGGTGTCAGCTCACCGGCGACCTTATACATGGTCGGGATCATCAGCAGCAGACCCTGGGAAGAGGTAAAGGTGGTGGTCAGGGCGCCAGTTTGAATCGCGCCGTGGCAAGAGGCAACAGCACCACCTTCGTGCTGCATCTCAACTACCTGCGGAATAGTTCCCCAAAGGTTGGTTCTACCTTTGGCTGAGTACTCATCGCTCAATTCGCCCATACCGGATGATGGGGTAATTGGATAGATTGCGATAACTTCGTTGGTCTTATGAGCAACGTGGGCAGCCGCTTCTACACCATCTACGGTTACCATGTTGGGTTTAGACATTCTCAGCCTCCAGGACCTTTTTGGTCTTTTATCAGTACTAAAATTAGGATTAATAAGGATTCAATTAAGTGCTAATACACACCTTTACCTTGATGCGTATCAAATTGCAAGCGGGCTATTATCTTTTAGCTAATTGGAAAAATCTACTAGGTATAGGTTTTTTTTAACAATCTTGGCGAAGCATAGGCTGAGCTTATTTTTACTATTTAATAAACCAAGTGTTTTTATAGGGATTGTGTTTAAATCACTTATGATTCAGAGTGATATTATCCAGACGTCAGAAAGAGGCATATTTTTGACCAGGTGGGGACTAACCGCCAGTATTGATGCTAGGAGATATGTTGGAACTGTTTGAGCATAAAAAAACGCCCCTGTTTCCAGGGGCGTTTTTGGTTTTACTCTAAACAGTTCAGGTCAAACTGCTGCTGACCCTGGCCTGCTTAGATCAGCCGATGATGGCGTTCAAGGTAGCGCTTGGACGCATTATCGCAGTTACCTTCTCATCATCCGGACGGAAGTAACCGCCGGTGTCCACAGGTGAACCCTGAACTGCATTCAGCTCGTCCACGATCTTGGCTTCGTTGCCTTCCAGTTCGTTGGCCAGGCCGGCAAACTGAGAGGCCAGATCGGCGTCTTCGGTCTGATCCGCCATGGCACGAGCCCAGTACATGGCCAGGTAGAAGTGGCTGCCGCGGTTGTCCAGCTCGCCGCACTTACGGGAAGGAGACTTACCGTTGTTGAGCAGCTGCTCGGTAGCCTTATCCAGGGCGTTAGCCAGCACCTGGGCCTTCTTGTTCCCGGTCAGGTTGCTCAGGTGCTCCAGGGATGGAACCAGGGCCAGGAATTCACCCAGGGAGTCCCAACGCAGGTGGTTCTCCTTCTCGAGCTGCTGTACGTGCTTGGGTGCGGAACCACCGGCACCGGTCTCGAACAGGCCGCCGCCATTCATCAGCGGCACGATGGAGAGCATCTTGGCGCTGGTACCCAGCTCCAGGATTGGGTACAGATCGGTGTTGTAGTCACGCAGTACGTTACCGGTCACGGAGATGGTGTTCTCACCGGCACGCTGACGCTCCACGGAGGTCTTGGCCGCCTCGTACACTGACATTATGCGGATATCCAGACCGCTGGTGTCGTGGTTCGGCAGATAGGCATCCACCTTCTTGCGGATCTCCTTGTGGTGGGGGCGCTCTGGGTCCAGCCAGAAGATGGCAGGCCAGCCGGTGGCGCGGGCGCGGGATACGGCCAGCTTCACCCAGTCCTGGACGGACTCGTCCTTACACATCACCATGCGCCAGATGTCACCCTCTTCCACGTTGTGCTCGTGGATGGTGTTGCCGTTGGAGTCGGTGATGCGGATGGTACCGTCACCTGGGGCCTCGAAGGTGGTCGGGTGAGAGCCGTACTCTTCAGCCTTTTTGGCCATCAGACCCACGTTAGGCACTGTGCCCATGGTGGTGGGGTCCAGGGCTCCGTTTGCAATGCAGTCTTCTACGGTGGCCTTGTAGAGAGGTGAGTAGCTGTGATCTGGGATCACGAACTTGGTGTCTTTCTGCTTGCCATCCGGACCCCACATCTGGCCGGAAGCGCGGATAGCAGCCGGCATGGATGCGTCGATAATGACGTCAGAAGGAACGTGCAGGTTGGTGATACCCTTATCAGAGTCCACCATACCCATGGCTGGACGTTCAGCGTAGAGGGCCTCGATGTCAGCCTCGATCTCGGCCTTCTTGGCGGCATCCAGCTTGTCCATGCGGGCGTAGAGGTCACCGATACCGTTGTTGGAATTGAAGCCGATACTGGCAATGGCGTCGGCATGCTTCTCCAGCACTGGGGCATAGTACACATCAACACAGTGACCGAAGATGATCGGGTCTGAAACCTTCATCATGGTGGCCTTCATGTGCAGGGAGAACAGGATGTCCTGGGCTTTAGCGTCTGCTACCTGTTCCTCAAGGAACTTCACCAGGGCCTTCTTGCTCATGAAGGTGGCGTCTACCACTTCACCAGCCAGCAGGGGTACACACTCTTTCAGTACGGTCTCGGAGCCGTCGTTGCCGTGGAAGGTGATCTTGGCGTCGGTGGCTTCGGTCATGGTGGTGGACTTCTCGTTGGAGGCGAAGTCACCACTATCCATGGAGGCGACGTGGGACTTGGAGTCGCTGCTCCAGGCACCCATGGAGTGAGGGAACTTCTTGGCGAAGTTCTTAACAGCACCTGGGGCGCGACGGTCAGAGTTGCCTTCACGCAGTACTGGGTTTACAGCGGAACCGAGGACCTTGGCAAAACGCTCCTTGAGCTCTTTCTCAGCGTCGTTTTGTGGCTCATCCGGGTAGTTCGGGATGTCATAGCCCTTCTCCTGCAGTTCGGCAATGGTAGCCTTGAGCTGCGGGATAGAGGCGGAGATGTTGGGCAGCTTGATGATGTTGGCCTCTGCAGTCTTGGCCAGATCACCCAGGCGGGCCAGCTCATCAGGAATCTTCTGCTCGTCGGTCAGGTTGTCAGGGAAGTTGGCAATGACACGACCGGAGAGGGAGATATCCCTGGTTTCAACGTCGACATCTGCCGCCTTGGCAAATTTCTGAACGATGGGCAGAAAAGAGTAGGTCGCCAGTGCTGGCGCTTCATCAATTTTTGTCCAAATTATCTTTGACATGTTATTTCCTCAGTTAAAGATTTCTAAAGTAAATTTCTCTGGTAATTCGGCTGTCGGTATGTCTGAAGAGTGAGGGGGGATTCCAGGTGCCAGATCCTCATGTTATCCCTTTGTGCCCTCATGGATTGAGGTATAGGGATCAGATTGGTCTCTGCTGGTTTTTAGTCTGTTATCAGATCTTCCCCAGGGTACAGCTCTTACAGGTTGTTCCTCGACAGAGTTATGATTTCAGGGGCTGTTAAAGTGCGCCTGTCCAATCGTTCATTTTTCCTGGTCCCTTCGGTTTATAAGGGACCAAGATAATGAACTTATATCAGATGTAAGTAAAGACCCTGGAAATAACCCGGACCTGACATTTCAATGTCGTGGATAACAATGTGAAATCCGGGTCTTTCCATGTTGGTCTTAGCCTACGTGGCTGCACTTACTGGCAGCGGTACGGGTATCCATGTTCTTGCCACGGTTGGTGTGATCATCGATCTCAGCCGCGGAGCCGATCATTCGGCCAAACAGGAAGGTGGTAAATGCTGCCGACTCCATAGTCGCATCATCAATCTCACCGGCCGCATGTGGCTGCCACAGCATCTTCAACAGAAGAACAGCGATGACGGCATCAACGTTGACGCAGAAAACATTGCGCGTCACGCCGGTCTTGTACAGGGCCTGTACCAGCTCACGATAGAACTCGTGGAAGACGTTGTAGTCGCCACGTTTCTTGAACAGGTCGCCAACGAACACTTCACGTGGGTCGAAGTTGACATCTTCCCCCTTAAAGACCGGGTGACCAGTACAAGGGATCTTGGCGTATGCGAGGTTGCCCTCGGCCTTGGCCTTTTTCTTATACGCCAGGTAATCCTTGGCATATTGGGTAGCCATAGAGGATAGATCAAGACCGTGGCCTTCTGAGCCAGGATCGCTCAGGCCGGAATCGCGGAAGCGGTCCAGCAGGAAGGCGATGGCCTCGTAGCCGTTACCACCGTGGGCATAGCCGGTGTGGGTGAGGAAGCCGATGTAGCCCTTGTTGACCTGGATACGCTGTGGATCCTCGGGACCGTCTGCGGCCACGGCACCCTTGGCGCCCTGGGCGGAGATGGTGCCAGGACCGTTACTGATGATCAGGCCCAGCAGTACGGAGAAGGCGTACAGTTCTTCATCGTTGGGACGCTTGCCCAGCAGGGCCAGGTGGGCGGTCTCAGTGAAGCTCCAGCTGTTCATCAGCTCCTTGGTCTCTACACCACAGAAATTGCCCTTGCGCTGACTCTCTGCACTGGCGGCAGAACCGATCAGGGTACTGTAGATACGGAAGTGCCATGGCATATTAGCAATGGTGGTGAGGGAGAGACGCTTACGCATCAGTGCAGGCCAGGCTAGGTGGGTGGTGATTGCTGCGGCCAATACGTTGCAGCTCAGATTGCTGCCCCGTTTTGCCGCCAGTGCCTGGAGGAACTCAATGAACACTGACTTGGCGCCCCGGGCTTCGATTGCAGCCAGCATCGCGAAGCCACACTTGCATGGGCTTTCTGCGAGGAAGGTGTCGGTGTCTGCGGCATCCAACTGGGCGCTGAAATCAAACCCATCAGTGGCAGGATCTTCCAGACCACTCTTCTTGAACAGTTCCACCAGAGCAGACGCGGCGTTGCGGGATCTCTCTACCTGCTTTGGTCCCACCATGGCTACGGCAGCGGAAAGTGCGGTATTGGGGCTGTTGCCAGCCTCACGTGCGGCATCTGCAGCGGCCAGACCTACCTTGCCTTCCTGGTTGACGAAGGTGTTGAGGGCCACGTTGGCAAGGGCCTCACCATTGGCGTCCGGGTACTCGCGGACCAGGCTCTGTACCAGGTTGGCCTCAAAGTTGTGGGTTGAGGCATCCAAAACGCTGGTACCGTGGATCTTGGTGACCTGGGTCTTGGGGTCCATCATGGAGGCGCCGGAGGCGTCCTTCATGGACTGGCGTGGGAAGACCACACCCACCTGCTCGTTCAGTCCAGCAATCTGCTCGTTGTACGGGGCCATGGCCTCTACTACGGGTGGATTCAGGTGATCCGGCAGGTCGATACCCTGGGTGTTGCTGAACCAGCACTTCAGGGAGAGATCGCCCACTGGCTCAAAGTCAGGTTTGGCACCTCGCTTCTCCATCACGGCGGTCATGGCTGCCGGGATATGAGCGATGTTTAGTACCACAGCGCCTTTCTCGGTGCAGACCGGGTTCTCCGGGGTGAAGACATCGTCGACGCCGAACTTGTTCATGAACCACTCTTCCTTGGCCATGGCGTTATCACCGGCACCGGCGATGGCACCAGCGTGACCGCAGGCCTTGGTAAGTTTGGCCTTCCAGCGTCCTACTACGCAGGCAACTACCGGCTTATCGAATTCCAGGTCATGCTCGTAGTAACCGCCTGGCTCGATGTACATGACGGCAGCCTTGGAGCGGTCATCGGCGTGGAATGCGTGGGTCCACTCTGGTGCGGCATAGTGGATGTAGACGTCCTTACCGGAGGAGAAGGAGACGGTAGAGCCCCAACCGGCGGTAGCCAGATATACCGCGATGGTGGTGGTGAAGTTACCGGAGTTTGAGTAAATGGCAACTGAGCCGGGGAGCAGGGACTCCTCCGGAGCACTGCCACCCAGGGCGCCACCGATACGTACATGGTTGTGGGCGTCAGCCAGACCCAGACAGTTGGCACCGAAGATGTCGATGCCGCGCATCTGACCCATGGCGCGAATGACGCGGGCATCACGAACCGGTACCTTTTCGGTGAGGATCACGATCTTGGTCAGATTGGGGTTAACACGGATAGCCTCAATCACACCATCACGAACACCTGAAGGTGGCAGGTAGACCACTACCACATTGAACTCGTGACCGGCGTCAACTGCTTCAGCAATGTTGTCATAGACCGGGATGTCACCGATAGAGGTCTTCATCTTGGAGCCGGAACGGCCCGGTGCGGTACCACAGACGATGTTGCCACCGGAATAGACGTGGCTGACCGGGGTTACGGTACGGCTCTCGCCGCCGGTAATGTTCAGTACACAGACCCGGTCATCTTTAGTGGCCAGATCCGTTAGAGAATTGATTCCCACGTAGTAGTGGGGAAATGCTTCTACACCTTGAGGATGCATAATTTGGTTCCCTCGTTATTGCATGGCCTTCTTATTGGCCATGGCTAGGAAATTCTTAATTCAGATATCTCAAGCCGTTATCAGGCGATACCCATACTCTTGGCCACGATCTCACGACCGCCGTTCTTCATCCATTCATCGGCAGCCTGGGCGTAGTTAACCACTTCACTCATGGCAGAATCGAATCCGAACATCTGGTACGGAAGACCCAGGGAGTCCAGGGTGTCCTGCATGTAGCCCATGCCGCGGACCAGATTTGGACCGCCGCGTCCTACCACCACGTAGAGTGGTTGCGGGCCATACTTATTGAAGTGGTCACGCAGTGCGTCAGCCATGGCGCGGAAGGTCTCATAGATATCGGTGTTGTTGGCCTTACCGCCGATGATAAACAGCACGTTGGACTGTTCCAGCCAGTACTTGTAAACAATACGGCTGATGTCGTGCATCTTGGCGTAGGGTGGGTTGCCACCGAAGTCAGAGGAGATGGTAGCCGCGTCGCCGAGCAGCTCGGTTACCAGGGCGTTGGCACCGCCACCGAAGGTCATGGCAGAGATAGTACCCTCTTCGTTGATAACGAATACGTCAGACTGGCCCTGGTAGGTACGCAGGGAGTTAACTTCCAACTCGAAGTCGGAGTAGCTGGAGGTATCCAGGTCTTCTGGCAGGCCCAGGCGGTTAGCGTTTGGATCGTCACCATCGAAGGCACACTTGAAGTCGCAGGCTACCGGGACCAGACGGCCCTTTTTGTTGCTCTGCATACGGATCGGATTCAGTTCCAGGGTGGTCATGCCGTAGTTGTGGAACAGATCCCACAGCTTGGGCAGGTTCTGTACCAGCGGACTCACCAGTTCCTTGGGTGCGCCCAGTTTACGCAGGGCGTTAGAGATAACGAAGCCCTTCAGTCCGGTCAGGGGATCAAATGGGATGCGGGCGATCTTCTCGGGAGGCAGTTCCTCGATGTCCATACCACCGTGATGGGTCAGGGTGATCATGGGGGCGCGGTACTCAGTACTGTCGGTGATAGAGAAGTAGATCTCATACTCAGCCGGTACTGCGCCCTCAAAGGTGACGCCTTCAGCCTTGGAGTAGGTGTTATTATGAAAATGCTCGGCAAAATAGAGCCGGGCCTTCTCTTTGGTGGCGGTGGAAATGTCTTTGGCCCGACCTAGTAAGCCGGCCTTACCTTTTTTACCTACACCACCTTTGAACATAGGTTTGATGAATACTTCGCCGTGACGCTCAATCAAACCTTTGATCTCGTCATTGGTTGCTTCAGGCCCCAGTACCTCTGACGTAGGAAAGTCTACGTACTTGAGGAGCTTGGAGCCCCAATACATGCCAGTAATCTGCATTATTACTACTCCTGATGGATATGAGCTCGCCTTCGAACTGCCCGCAGTGGGAAGTTCTTCAGGAAGAAAAGGCCCTCTTTAAAGGGCCGTTATTAGTATGCAACTAGTTTTGAATCTATGGGTGTGACTGCATCTGGTTTCGGCGGAAACGACCTTGGTCCGGTTCTGCCTGTATACTTCTTGCTGCTGTATTAGAGCAGCCTCTCCCCATAAATAAGCACGATCTAATACTATCGGACGATATCAATTTTAAAATTTGAATATGCTAATAGTATCCAGATGCAGCACCCTGATTATTTAATGCAGTATTAGCAATTGCTAATAAGCAATTTAAATGTACGCAATAATTTTCTATATGAGTGGTGTGGTTTATTTGGGGTGGTCCCGGCTGCCTGTATATATGAGGTATAGCTACGCCTCGTCCAACAGTGCCGTAACCTGGCTTAAAGATGCCCGCTTTTCCGGTTTTTGATCCAGGGGGGAGAGGGGGGGCTGCCCCATTGATTGGCTTGGGAAACAGATCAATTCTATATCGGTCTCTCCTGACCTGAATCTAAAAGTTGGCAGCTTTCTTGTCTTCCCTTTTGGGTAATGGGCCGTTTTGTCACCCTCTCTATAAGGTATGCCCCGTTCCATCAGGAACATGGCTATATCCTCTGGGCAGTCGGCAAACAGATGGAGTTGCAGTGGGGTGTGCTCATCAGCGGTACCCCTGAGCGCCGGGCCTACCAGCCGGGGAGAAAACTGATGTAGATTTGACATGGCCTCTAGGGCGAGTTGTCGCTGCTGGCGCAGTGAGAGCTGTTGATCGCCAGCATGGAACAGCTGTTGATATTCAAGTAGTGCCTGTTCTATCTCACTGTTGCTGGGTAGTCTGCTGCGGTCTTTACATCCAAGACGCTGGGCCGCCTTGTTGCGTGCCGTGGTGTAATCGTGCCGACCCAAGTCATGGATGATGCGTGCAGCTTCATAGGCGATGCTGGCGCGCAGCCTGTCTTTGGATGCATGTTGAGCCATTTGGACTCCATTTGTACCCATGACCTTGGGTTATTATATTCTTTAGAACAGCTCTTGGGGTTCCTCTGTCTCACCTGAAGACAGGTTACTCTCCCCGAAAGTTTCCAACTCACCCATAATCGGAACCTCTGGTGCCATTTCGGCACGAAAGATCTCATACATGGCATTTTTCTGTCCCGGTCGTGCCGGCTCTCCGGTTTTGGGGTCAATGCGGATGGCAACCATATCTGCTGGCATATCCAGAGGTTGCTCCTCCACATCCTTGAGTGCTTCCTCCATATATGTGATCCAGGCCGGTAGGGCTGCCTCACCGCCAACCTCCTTATTCCCTAGAGGCGCATGATTATCGAAACCGACCCAGGTGATGGCAACCACCGACTTGTTGAAGCCGTTGAACCAGGCATCACGCTGGTCATTGGTCGTACCGGTCTTGCCAGCAATATCACGCCGTTTCAGGCTTTTTGCCTTGGTGGCTGTGCCGTGTTGTATCACATCCCGCATCATGGAGTTCATAAGATAGTGGTTCTGGGGTGAGATCACACGCGGGGCAACACCAGTTGCTGCCTGGGCTGGATAGATGGGTTTGCCATCTTCTCCCAAAGTCACTGTTTGCGGGCAGGCTGCGCAGACTCGCAGTGCCTGAGTCTGAGAAACAATCTCGTGTTTGCTGTTTTCAATCCGCTCAATGAAATAGGGTTCAACTTTGAAGCCGCCATTGGCCAGTATGGCGTAACTCTTTGCCATCTGTAGTGGGGTGACGGTGCCGCTGCCGAGCGCCATTGAGAGGTTTTTCGGAATAGTCTTGGGATCGAATCCAAACAGTTGGGCATGCTTCAGAGCGTGTTCCATACCCATGCTACGAAGCAGCCTGATTGAAACCAGGTTCCTGGATTTGGTCAGGGCCTTGCGTAAACGGGTGGGGCCATAGAATTTGCCGCTGTAGTTTTGTGGTCTCCAGGCGGTTTCCAGATTTGGATCATTAATAACTATGGGGGCGTCATTGATGATGCTGGCAGCAGTGAAGCCGGCTTCCAGTGCGGCCGAATAGATAATGGCCTTGAATCCGGAGCCCGATTGACGCTTAGCTTGTGTAACCCGGTTAAACTTGCTCTGGTAATAGTCAAACCCACCTACCAGAGAGAGTATGGCCCCATCACTGGGATCCAGTGATACCAGTGCACCCTGGATTGCTGGTATCTGAGATAGCTGCCAGGCAGGTTTATCATCTCTGGTTATCTCCACTACCCGGATCAGGTCTCCCGGTTTTAGGATTTCGGAGGCCGTCTTCGGAGGTTTACCGCGGCGGTTTTCGTTGATATATGAGCGCGCCCATTCCAGCCCCTCCCATTCGATCTGGGCATGCCTGCCTGCGCCTAGATAGATGCTGACCGATTTCTCTTCCACCTGTATAACCAACGCAGGAAGGAGCCCATTGGTGCTCTTTATATCCTGTAAAAACTGATCCAGTGAGGCATTGCTCATATTGGGTTGGGTTGGAAAATTCTGTTCCGCCCCGCGATATCCATGTCGCTGGTCATATTCGAGCAGTGCCTTGATAAGCGCTTTTGTAGCGGTTGTCTGGGACTTTTCATCTATGGTGATGTAGACGCGATACCCTGTGGTGTAGGCCTTCTCTCCGAATCTGCGTACCATCTCGGCCCGAACCATCTCCGCTACATACGGGGCATCTACCTCTGATTGGGATTTATGCATCTTGGCCACAACCGGCATCTTCATGGCCTCTTCCATCTCCCGCTTGGTGATATGT
Organism: Chromatiales bacterium; assembly: GCA_028278145.1. Taxonomy (GTDB): domain Bacteria; phylum Pseudomonadota; class Gammaproteobacteria; order Chromatiales; family Chromatiaceae; genus JAAGZL01. The sequence continues at coordinate 47,639 of JANQEV010000056.1, forward strand.
CCCAGTTTGGCCATGCGCCGCAGTACATAATCCCGGCGTTGTAGTGCCCGGGTAGGATTTATGATGGGGTTGTATCTGGAGGGCGCCTTGGGCAGGCCTGCTATCATGGCGATCTGGGCCAGATTCAGCTCGTGCAGGTGTTTTCCATAATAAACTTCAGCTGCTGCGCCTACTCCATAGGCGCGATTTCCCAGATATATCTTATTGAGGTATAGCTCCAGGATCTCTTCTTTGGTGAGTTTTCCTTCAATCCTGAGGGAGAGCAGGATTTCGTTTATCTTCCTGGTGAAGGTTTTTTTACTGCTAAGGTAGAAGTTCCTAGCTACCTGCATGGTTATAGTGCTGCCGCCCTGACGGCGTTTGCCGGTGAGTATTAATTGCAGGGCAGCACGGGCGATTCCCCGGTAGTCCACACCTGGATGGTGAAAAAAGCGGTCATCCTCTGCAGCCAGGAAGGCCTGTATGGCCAGTTGAGGTATCTGGGTATATATAAGAGGTGTGCGCCGTTTTTCCCCGAACTCTGCGACCAAAAGCTGGTCTTTGGTATATATGCGCAGTGGCACCTGCAGCTCTACATTGCGCAGATTTTCAATGGATGGGAGCTTGGGCTCCAGGTGCAGGTATACGGAAATTACAGCAATCGTACCTACGGTAAGCCCCAGCATTAGTAGGGTCAGTAAGCCTTTGATTATCTTTAATAGCCACTTCATATGCTAAATATTCGGGTTTTTCTGCAGGATATCCCTTCATTATCAACCATTACTGGCCGCTAAGCCATACGGATATTATGTGAACGGGTCGGATATTTTTTAAACAAAGTGCTTCACAAAAAAATCATTTGCTGCTATATAGTTAAGCTAACTTGTTAAAGAGATTTGTTTAAGATATATTCTAATATAGCAATAACTAGGGGAAGGATAGGTATATGTTACCGTTTTTTGGAACCAAAAATACCCCGGTTCTTGGTCTGGACATAAGTTCAACAGCAGTAAAGCTGTTGGAGTTGAGCCGTTCTGGTGGGAGGTCCGGCGCCCGGTTCAGGGTTGAGCGTTATGCAGTGGAAGTGCTGCCGCCTGATGCTGTGGTGGAAAAAAATATCGCCGATGTGGATGCGGTAGGGGATGCCATCAAAAACGTTGTCCGTCGCTCAGGCAGTCGTGCCAAGCAGGCGGCTGTGGCCGTTTCTGGCTCGGCAGTGATCACCAAGATTATCACCATGCCAGCTTCTCTCTCCGACCAGGAGATGGAGAACCAGATCCAACTGGAGGCTGATCAATATATCCCGTACCCCCTGGAAGAGGTGAATATCGATTTTGAGGTGTTCGGCCCCAGCGAGAAGAATCCGGAGATGGTGGATGTGCTGTTGGCGGCCTCAAGAAGTGAGAATGTGGAAAACCGGGTATCTGCACTGGAGCTGGCCGGTCTATCCCCGACCGTGGTGGATGTTGAGGCGTACGCTATGGAGAATGCCTTCTCTCTCATTTCCGAGCAACTGCCTGACTTTGGCGTGGATCAGACCATAGCCATCGTGGATATTGGCGCTACCAATACCGCCCTGAATGTCCTGCATAACAACAAGATTATCTACACCCGTGAGCAGAGCTTTGGCGGCAAGCAGCTGACCGAAGAGATACAGCGTCGTTATGGCCTGTCCCAGGAAGAGGCCGGAATGGCAAAGCGTCAGGGAGGTCTGCCGGACAACTATGTATCTGAAGTACTGGAGCCTTTCAAGGAGGCGCTGGCCCAGCAGGTCAGTCGTTCCCTGCAGTTTTTCTTCTCATCCAGTGCTCATAACAGCGTGGATCATATTGTGCTTGCAGGTGGTTGTGCTTCTATTCCTGCAATCGATGAGTTGGTGGAGGAGAAGATCGGTACACCTACGATCATCTCAAACCCATTTACCAACATGTCTGTTTCATCCAGTGTCAAGCCACAGAGCCTAAGTAATGATGCACCGTCATTGATGATCGCCTGTGGATTGGCTTTGAGGAGCTTTGACTGAAATGGCACGTATTAACTTACTACCCTGGCGGGAAAATCTAAGGAAGCAGCGCCAAAGAGAGTTCGGGGCCATGATAGCAGGCGCCCTGTTATTTACACTGCTGCTGGGCTTCTATGTGCATCTGCATATTGCAGGAATGATTGATCACCAGAAGGCACGTAACGGCTTTATTAAAAGAGAGATCGCCGAGATGGATCGCAAGATCAAGGAGATCAAGGATCTTGAAAGAACCAAGGCCAAGCTCCTGGCCAGGATCAATGTGATTCAGCAGTTGCAAGGCAGTCGCCCAGAGGTAGTGCATCTGTTTGATGAATTGGTTCTCAGAACCCCCGAGGGCTCGTATCTGACAGATGTAAAACAAAAAGCCAGGTTAGTGACTATCAATGGCAGGGCGCAGTCCAATGCGCGGGTCTCTTCCTACATGCGTAACATCGATGTCTCAGAGTGGTTGCATAATCCGTCATTGCAGGTCATTGAAAATAAGGATAAAACTGGCACTGGCTTTAGTCATTTTACCATGGCGGTTGGCCAGATTAACAAAAATGCTGCATCTGGAGGTGCTAAATGACCTTTGATGAGCTCAATGATCTGGATTTCTCCAATATAGGTATCTGGCCTGCACCGGCCAAGGTAATCCTGACGCTGTTGTTGTGCGTTCTCTTGGGTGTTGGTTGGTACTACATGGATACAGAGGATCAACTTATCGCCTTGGAGAAAGTTGAAAAACAGGAGTTGAAGCTGCGCAAGGAGTTCGAGGACAAGCAGCGTAAGGCGGCTAATCTTGAGGCCTATAAGAAGCAGCTTAAGGAGATGCGGCAATCATTTAATGCCATGTTGCAGCAGCTACCAAATAAGGCTGAAGTGGCTGACCTGTTGGTGGACGTGTCTCAAACCGGATTGGCCGCCGGCCTGGAGTTTGAGTTGTTTGATCCAACCGGTGAGGTTCCAAAAGAGTTTTATGCTGAACTGCCGATAAATATCAAGGTGCTGGGTGGGTACCATGAGTTTGGGGAGTTTATAAGTGGGCTGGCAGCCTTGCCACGTATTGTCACCATCCATGATGTGCATATCTATCCGCAAGGAGCTGATAGCAGAAGAGGTGGCTCAAAGCCAGTATCAGGGGGGCTGGTGTTGCAGGCGGTAGCCAAGACCTACCGATATCTGGATGAGGAGGAAGGAAAATGAGCAGGGCATGGTCTATTTGTGCGCGGTTGATTGCTGCCTTTGGCATCCTTACCCTTGTTACAGCCTGTGGTGATGATGGGATGCAAGATCTGAAGCAGTATGTAAAGAAAGTGAAGGCGCGAAAGCCAGGTCGTATTGAGCCTCTGCCGGAGATTAAACAGATTGAGACATTTGTATATGTCCCAGGCAACCGGCGGAATCCATTCCTGCCAACCCGAGCAGAGGAGTCGGAAGAGGCCATGCTGGATGGAAGTGGCCTGATGCCTGATCCCAACCGCCGTAAAGAGGAGTTGGAGCAGTTTCCTCTGGATAGTATCAGGATGGTAGGTACTGTAGATCTGAACGACACTGTCTGGGGGTTGGTGAAGACCAAGGATAGGACGATTTACAGAATAAAGGTTGGTAACTACATGGGTCAGAATCATGGCCAGATTACCAGTATTTCGGAAGATAAAATTGAATTGACGGAGATCATTCCTAAGAAACCAGGTGGTTTTATGGAACGACAGGCGTCGCTGTCACTGAGTGAATAAGTCAGGGGAACAATGATGAAACAGTCATTAGGAAATAGGTCGTCAGGCTGGTTTAGTGTAAGTGCTGCATCGAGACCAAGAGTGTTCGGGTTGCTTGGGTTCTTGCTGATTTCTTTATTCGTAAGCGTGCCAACACTATCTGTGGCTGCTGGGAATATTTTGCAGGACATCAGCGTCTCTTCACTGCCGGGAAATGTGGTTGAGATAACCTTGACTGCACAGGATCCAGTGTCAATGCCAGCAAGTTTTACCACTGAGAGTCCGGCCCGCATTGCTGTGGACCTTCAGGGTATGAAGAGCGCATTGGCAAGGAAGTCTCAAGCGGTAGGAATTGGTATGGTGCGCAGTGTTACTGCTGTAGAGGCAGGAGACAGAACCAGAGTGGTGGTTAATCTGGCTGATGCTGCTACCCATGACATTAAGGTTGCGGGAAACCAGGTGGTGGTACGGATCAATGCCGGTGCTGCCCAGACCACAGCTGCTACACCTGCATCGGCTGTAACCCAGCGCGTGAATGCTGCCATGATGGCAACCACCCAGGGTAAAGGCATTGAAAATGTGGATTTCCGTCGTGGAGATGATGGGGAAGGACGTATCCTGATAACCCTTAGTGATCCATCCACTGTAGCTGATCTGCGTGAAGAGGGTGGCAAGGTAGTACTGGACTTTCTGGATGCATCTCTACCAGAGCGCCTGATGCGCAAGTTTGATGTAAGTGACTTCGCAACCCCGGTGAAGATGTTTGAGGTGACTTCAGAAGGGGATAATGTCCATATAGAGATAACTTCCAGCGGTGATTATGAACACCTGGCATACCAGGCAAATAACCTGTTCGCCATTGAGTTCAGGCCACTAACTCCGGCTGAGAAAGAGCGCTTGCAAAAAGAGCGTCTGGTGTATACCGGTGAGCGGTTATCCCTCAACTTCCAACAGATTGAGGTGCGGGCGGTACTGCAACTACTGGCAGACTTCACCAACCTGAATCTGGTTACCAGTGACAGTGTAGCAGGCTCCATTACCTTGCGGCTGCAGAATGTGCCATGGGATCACGCTCTGGATATCATCCTCAAGGCCAAGGGCCTTTCCATGCGTAAGAATGATAACGTGATCATGGTGGCACCTACAGAGGAGATTGCAGCGAGAGAGAAGTTGGAGCTGGAGTCCATGCAGCAGATCGAGGAATTGGCGCCGTTACGTTCTGAATATGTTCATATCAACTATGCCAAGGCGGCAGATATTGCTGAATTGCTGAAATCTGAAGGCAACCAGTTGCTGACACCAGAACGGGGTAATGTCACAGTAGATGAGCGTACCAATACGCTACTAGTGAGAGATACCCAGGCCAAGCTGGAGGATATCAACCGTCTGGTGAAAAAGCTGGATATCCCAGTACGTCAGGTGCTGATTGAAAGCCGCGTGGTGATTGCCAATGATGATTTTTCCAAGGATATTGGTGCCCGCTTCGGTTTCAGCCAGTCCTACACAGAAAAGGTGACTGGCAACGAGATTGAGATCGGTGGTGGTAGGCCTGGCCATATTGGAGGAACATTTGGTATTGATAAAGGGGAATTTATGGGTACCGGTACCGGTATCGAAAATCCGGCTGCCAGTACTAATGAGTCTCTCCTGGTGAATTTGCCTTCAGTTCTGGGCGCTGCTGCCGGTCGTGGTGGTGCGGTCAATCTGTTGGTGGGCAAGATCGGATCCTTCTTGCTGCAACTGGAACTCTCTGCCATGCAACAGGAGGGGCAGGGTGAGGTGATCTCCAGTCCCAGGGTTATTACCTCTGATCGGAATACCGGCATTATTAAGTCAGGTGTTGAGATACCCTACCAGGAGGCTAGCTCCAGTGGTGCCACCTCAGTGGCATTCAAGGAGGCGGTGCTGAAATTGGAGGTGACTCCACAGATTACACCAGATGACCATATCATTATGGATCTGGTCATCAATATGGATAATCCAGATTTCTCCCGGGCTATTCTTGGCGTACCTCCAGTTGATACACGTGAGATCGAGACCTCAGTCTTGGTGGATAATGGTGAGACTGTGGTGCTGGGAGGCGTGTTCGAGCGTACCCGCTCCAAGAGTACCGAAAGGATTCCATTTTTTGGTGATCTGCCATACGTGGGGTTCATGTTCAAGCAGGAGGCAGAAGAGGATTCCAACAGTGAGTTGTTGATCTTTGTAACGCCGAAGATCTTGAAAGAGACCATTGGTATGCGCTGATAGAAAAAGTATCAGCTAGCCAGCATTATGTGGTTAACAGAGGGGTGTGTCTGCTGGCACACCCCTCTGTGTTTTGTAACAATGGGTGGATAAAGTAGCCGTACTGATTGCCCTGATATTGAGTGATTGTGGGGACCAGTTATTTTTTTGCCCCGTGTTGGTGGCCTTATCAAGGTATTCCATTACCTGAAGATTATGCAGAACCCAAAAAATATCTTTCTGATTGGCCCCATGGGGGTTGGTAAGAGCACCATAGGCCGGCAGTTGGCATCGCTTCTAAGGATGGAGTTTGAGGATACTGACCATGAGATACAACGCCGTACCGGGGTGGATATTCCCACGGTGTTTGATTTTGAGGGGGAAGAGGGATTCAGGCGTCGGGAGAGGGCGGTGGTTGAAGATCTGACCCAGGGTAGCGGTACGGTATTAGCGACAGGTGGCGGAGTAGTTCTGGATCAGGATAACCGGCGCTGTCTATCGGGACGTGGTGTAGTGGTGTATCTATCTTGTTCCCCGGAACAACAGTACCGACGCACCAAGCAGGACCGTAACCGACCACTGTTGCAAACAGATGACCCTATGAGCAGGTTGAAGGACCTGATGCAGGAACGGGAACCGCTGTATCGGGAGATGGCTGATCTGGTGGTTTCCACTGAGAATCGTAATGCCGCAGTGGTTGCCAGAGAGATAGTGAAACGGCTAAAAGAGTTGGATTGAGTTGTATTGAAAATGGACACATAGGCCGCGAAGGAACGCAAACTACCGCAAATACACGCAAAATAGAGTATGTTTATTTGCGCCGGTTTGCGTCTAATCAAACATTAGGTTGTGTTTTTTATTGTTAAGAACGGGTATGCAGAAAATAACCAAGATAGTAGAAGTTGATTTAGGTGATCGATCATACCCGATCCATGTCGGGTCTGGTTTGCTGGATGATCCAGAGCTCTACTCTGAACAGATTGCCGGTGGCCAGGTGATGGTGGTTACCAATGAGACCGTAGCCCCCCTGTACCTGGAGCGGGTTCAGAATGCCTTGGCAGGCTTTCAGTGTGAATCGGTGGTGTTGCCAGATGGAGAGAGATACAAGACTCTGGAAACCTGGCAGAGCATATTTGATGCATTGCTAAAACACCGGTTTAATCGCCAATGCACTATAGTGGCATTGGGAGGAGGAGTTGTTGGTGACATGGCTGGGTATGCTGCTGCAAGTTACCAGCGCGGAATCAACTTTATCCAGGTGCCTACCACGCTCCTGGCCCAGGTGGACTCATCGGTTGGAGGTAAAACAGGGGTCAACCATCCTTTGGGTAAGAACATGATTGGTGCTTTTCATCAGCCCCAGTGCGTGATTGCCGATACTGATACTCTGAACACCCTGGATGACCGGCAGCTTTCTGCGGGGATTTCAGAAGTAATAAAATATGGCCTGATAAATGACCCAGAGTTCTTTCTCTGGCTGGAACAGAATATTTCTGCACTGCTGGCGCGTGACCCAGAGGCCCTGGCATTTGCCATTGAACGTTCATGCATAGATAAGGCAAATGTGGTGGCGGCTGATGAGTTGGAGGCCGGACAACGTGCCTTGCTAAATCTGGGGCACACTTTCGGGCATGCCATTGAGACCGGGGTAGGGTATGGTGAGTGGTTACATGGTGAAGCGGTAGCAGCTGGGATGTGCATGGCAGCCAGGTTTTCGGTTGCACTGGGCTGGATGTCACAGCAGGAGGAAGAGAGGATCCTGGATCTGGTAGAGCAGTCACAGTTGCCAACGCGACCCCCAGAGAGCCTGGATGCAGAGCGCATCTTGGAGCTAATGGCAGTGGACAAGAAGGTACTTGATGGTCGTCTCAGGCTGGTGCTGATGCATGGGATCGGCAAATCTGTGGTTACGGATGATTTTGATATGGAAAAGTTACGTAGCACTTTGAGTTCCTACTGAGTAGAGGTCAGCGGATATGGCGCCGAATACAGCAGTGAATTCTCCAACAGGTGAAGGACCTGGAAGGTCGGAGGCATATTTTTCCAGTCCAGAGCTGGCGCAGCGTACCGACCTGCTACGGCACCTGACTGAAAACAGCAACCTGATCCCTCTGGTAAGAGGGGTTGAGGGTATTGGTAAGAGCACCTTTATCAAGCACCTGCTGGATCTGGCTCCTGGTAGCTGGATACCGGCCCAAATTGTCGCCGATGTCATGCTGCAGCCAGAGGCGCTGTTGGCGAAGCTTGCTGGATTGTATGACCTGGATGTTGCCAGTGATGGATTGATAGAAAGACTGGCGCTGCGCTTCGATGATTTGCGTCAGGATGGTTTTCTCCCGGTAATCATTATTGATGATGCGCACCTGTTACCAGAGGCTACGGTAATCACCCTGTTAAGATTGCATGAAGCAGGGCCGAGCGATAACCCGCCGGTGCAGATTCTACTCTTTGCTCAGCCTGAGATTAATAACCTGCTGAGTACGCCACAGCTCAAGGTGATGAACCTGCAGTCATTGCAGCTTCTGGATATGCCGCTGTTTTCCAAAGAGCAGACACAGCGTTTTCTGGAGCACCTGTTGTCCGCTGATCCATCTGCAATGAGTCGCCCACTCTCTCCATTGCAGTTAGATAAAATCTACCGGGAAACCAGGGGTATGCCAGACCTGATCAAGCAACAGGCTGTGCGGTTGATGGAGTCGGGCGAGAAACGTAAGTCCGAGTTCAATATTGCTGATATTACTGAATTGGTTCCACCCAGAGCGGCTATTGGGGGTGGTTTGGTCATGATCGTGGTGCTATTGGGGCTGGTATTTCAAGATAGCATCAACAGCATGTTTTCTGGTGATGGGGAGCTGCCTGAGTTGACCCAGGAGAGCCCGGTTATGCCTGGCAAGACGCAACAGTTGGCCATACCAGAATCCTTGCCAGAAGAGTCCGAACCTGACCCGGAACAGCCATCAAGCATAGTATCTGAATTGGTGAGTTCTGATAGCGACATGGATGATGTCGGTGAAGAGTTGGATGCAGAGCAGTCAGTTGAAGCCTTGCCTGAATCTGAGCAGGCCGCAGCTACTCCAGGTGAAGAGGCAACGATAGAACAGCCGGATAGTACACCTGAAGCCGTGGAACAGGCTGAGCCAGTTATAGAGCCAGCGGCAGAAACAGCAATTGCTCCAGAGTTGGCTGAAGTTCCTGAGCCCGAGCCAGTTCAGCAGCAAGCGCCGGAACCAGCACCGGTACCAGAACAGAAACAGACTCCGGCAGAAAAGGAGCCGGTAGAGCAGGTGGTGGCGACTGAGCCGGATGCCCAGGCAAGCAAAGAGTCGGTCGCGGAAGCTACAGATAAACCAAAGAAAAAAGTAGCGGCAAAGCCGGCAAAACAAGAACAGGCTGCCGTCAGCCAGGAGAAATCGTCTCCTCCACAGCAGGTAAAGAAGAAGGAGGTGCAGGTTAAGCCGAAGCCTGCGGCACCAAAGAGCAAGAAGCCGGCTCAACAGGTTGCCGCAAAAAAGGCGCCAGCCAAGAAAAGGGTCAAGATCAGGATTCCGGCGGTTCCATCTAAGAAGGCAGCGCCAGTGGTTCAGGCTGAAGGGGGGCAGCGCGGTCTAGCCAGGGAGCCTCTACCTATACCTGCC
>JANQEV010000075.1 GCA_028278145.1 Chromatiales bacterium
CCTGGCCCAGGCGTCCCAACTGTACAACCTGTTCCACAGTGATCGGAAAAACACGCGGGAAACTGGGGTATTGCGGCACATAGCCCAACAGCCGGCTGGCCGAGCTCGGTGAACGATCGAGCACCCGAAGGCTGCCTGACTGCGGCTGCAGCAGGCCGAGGATCAGTTTCAGTAGCGTGCTCTTGCCGCCGGCATTCGGGCCGACAATCCCGAGAAACTCGCCTTCTGCGACCTGCAGGTCGATTCTGGACAGCGTCGGCACGTTACCGTAGGAGAAGTTCAATGATTGGATATCAATGACCGGGCTCAAGGCTTAAGTGCCTCCGCGAATTGCCGGACCACCCGGCGCAGATTGTCGACGTAGTCCGCGGCCAGCGGGTCGACAGAAACCACGCCGCCACCGATGGCCTGCGCCACCTGGCGTGCCTGGCGCTTGTCAAACTGGGGCTGCACAAAGACCACCTTGATCTTCTCCTGCTTCGCCTGGTCGATCAAAGCCGCCAGACCGCGCGCACCGGGCTCCTTGCCCTCGTGCTCGATCGACACCTGGGTCAGCCCATAATTGTCAGCGAAATAGCCCCAGGCCGGATGAAACACCATGAACTTGCGGTTCGATAGCGGATCCAGCAGCTTGTGCAACTCGACATTGAGGGCACTCAGCTCAGCAACAAAAGTATCGTGGTTGCGGGCAAAGTACGCCCTGTGGTCAGGGGCCAGCTTACTGAGCTTATCGCGAATCCCGCCCACTATATGTGTGACCAATAGAGGGTTGGTCCATACATGGGGGTCTTGTTCATGGTCACTTTCACCAGCATGTGCATCATGCTCGTCGTGATCATTGTGCGAAGCTTCAGCATCGTGTTCGTCATGTGCGTGCGCCTCCATCTGGCGCAACGAGATCCCCTCACGGGCATCGAGCACCTGCATGCTTGGATTGGCCGAACGAATCCGATCCATCCAGGCCTTCTCGAAAGGCACGCCGGTACGTACATACAGTACGGCGCCGGACAGTGCGGCAATCTGCTGCGGCGTAGGATCGTAGGTATGTGGGTTGAAGCCTGGACGTACCATCGCTCGGGCATCCACATGTTCCCCACCAATTCTTTGTACGAAAGTTTGAATTGGCACCACGCTGGCGAATATGCGCAACGGCTCTGCAAGGCTTAAGACCGGCACGAGCAACAATAGCAGCAATAGAAATTTCCGTATCATATTTTTACCTGATTTCATGTGCATGAGCACTACTTGCTGGAGAGTTGGCTCGTGCTGTGCAGTTTTTTGTTTAATTGATATAATATAACATATTGTTTCGTGCGAACAACCAAACCAATACGTATCATTTACAAACCTATCGCCGATTTCATCGAGAATGAGGCAATAAGCAGCCATAGTGCTAAAAGTAAAATCATGGCGCCACCAAGTGCTCCCACACCACCGGCTGCCAGCGTCCAAAATGGTGAGCGGTGAGCGACCACCGCGCTCGCCCAATCCCTGGCCTTGGTGGCAAAAATGGCCAAAGCTACAACAGTGATCGCAGTCCCTACGGACATAGCCATTACGGCAAACGCGCCGTGCCACATTAAATCCATTACGGCTGCAAAAATCAGTACCAAGACCGCACCACTACACGGCCGCAGTCCAATGGCCAAAACCACGCCGGCCGCCGCATGCCGGCTGTTTGCTGTATCAATCTCGACAGCGCTGGGTAGATGCCGGCAGCTACAACCACCCCCATGTTCATGACCGGTGTGGTCGTGGTGGGCATGAGCATTTTTACGCCGCAGTTGACGAACACTACTAGCCAAGGCAACTGCCGCACGCGCCAGCAAATAGAATCCAATGATTGCAAGTAAAATGAAGCTGATTCGCGTGGTCCATATCGATGCCGTTTCTGTCTCCCGCGGCAGCCAACCGGCCATGCCTATCAGGCCGTAAACCAGCAACAGAGCCGTCACGCCCTGTAACAGCGCTGCAGTGGTGCCCATGGCGATACCACGATTCAGGCGGCTTCGGTGGGTTAGCAGATAGGTCGTCAACACGACCTTGCCATGTCCGGGCACCGCTGCGTGTAAGAGACCGTAAAGAAAGCTCATCATCACTAAAGTCCAGCCGACGCCTTCCTTGCTCCGCAGCTTTCGTAACTCCCTCGTCAGTGCACGGTGAAGCTGGCGCTGTTTTGTCCAGACCCAGGCCGCGGCCTGATCCCAGATGGTAACAACATGCTTGGTCTTGGTACCTGTGTGGTCCGTGGACTGCTCTGTCGAGGGTCGTTCTCCTGGCAATAGCGTTGTCGCATGGGATGCAGCCAAGAAAGTGATAGCTCCAAGCAACACAAGAAAAAATAAAGTAGTACGACTTACTCGCATCGAATGGTCACCTTTTCAGCAAACTTAATACCTAACTCATCCCCGCCGCTTTCATTGACACCAAGTGAAGCAGCATAGGCGATCATGGCCGCCCCTGGTTTTGGCGGTTCAAGATGATATCGACAATCTGAAGGCGCATTTTTTAGCACAATGGCCGGGCCCTTCTCGGCATGCAGCATTTCGAAATAGTAGGTCGGTTCTACAACCCAATAGGCGATATCGTTTTGCCTTGGATTTAATGGCGCTTTCAACGCTAGGTGGAATTCGATCTCGATCCGATGATCTTGCACGCCAATCCGTGCTTGCTTGGCATCCCCAAACTTAGCTTTAACACCCTGCTGCTCAACCTGGATAAAGTAATGATGTTTCGCGGTGTTACTCATTACTTTATTGAGGATCGCCTGGAATTTCTCCCCGGTCGCCGCTGCATCGTCAATAAGCAAAACCGAGTAGTAGTCATCGAACAACCAACGCAATTTTACGCCGCTGATCAGTCCCTTGGTATCGAACTGCCACTCTGCGAATACATCGATCCAATTGTGGGGGTGGGCCTGCGTCCCGGTCGCGAAACACATACCCATCGTCAATACAGCCATACGGCAATGTCTTGTGAATGACCAGCTCATGTGCGCCACAGTGAATCTAGCGTAACCAGCGGGTCGACAGAAACTACGCCGCCACCGATGGCCTGCGCCAACTGGCGTGCTTGGCGCTTGTCAAACTGGGGCTGCACGAAGACCACCTTGATCTTCTCCTGCTTCGCCTGGTTGATCAAAGCCGCCAGACCATGCGCACTGGGCTCCTTGTCCTCGTGCTCGATCGACACCTGGGTCAGCCCATAGTTGTCAGTGAAGTAGCCCCAGGCCGGATGAGACACCATGAACTTGCGTTTCGGTAGCGGATCTAACAGCTTGTACAACTCGGCCTTGAGGGTACTCAGCTCAGCAACAAAAGTATCGTGGTTGCGTGCAAAGTACGCTCTGTTGAAGCCCGGTCGCACCATCGCCCGGGTATCCACATGTTCCCCAACGATTCTTTGTACGAAAGTCTGGATCGGCACCACGCTGGCAGATATGCATAACGGTTCGGTTAGGCCTAGTGACGGTACAAGCAACAACAGAAACAGTAATTTCTGCATCAAAATTTCCCTGGTTTCATATGCATAAACACTGGTTTGCTGAAGAGTTTGTCCGTATGTGCAGGTATTAATTTAAGAAAACGATACAATATAACATAATTAATTGTGCTAGCAACCAAGCCAATACTTACTGATTAACAGAGTATATGAAATAGTGTATGGAAAGCCTATTCAATCTGTTACTGTGAGTTTTTATTCTCACTAAAACAGTATGTTACCCAACTAACCCTACTCATCATCAAAAGCATACGTTGACAAGCTCGTCTCAGTTAATGGAGAATTAAAAAAGATGTTATAACATTACATTCCATTATATTCTGAACTATGTCGCTTATCACAAGCAACTACAGCATTTCAGGTCAATGTAGATGGCTTTACGCCTCAGTTGCTCTGTTGCTGGTTATTGCACAACTGATATCTCAGTTGCATTCCCTGGAATCTCTTGAGGAGCCTGACAGTGACACTCATTCTGAACTCAGTTGCAACACATGTATCCTAACTGCAGACCTGGAAACTAACGCCCCATTAGAGTGTGATTCACTGGGGCCTGGTTCTTGGTCCTGTAATAAGTTCGTCCTGGATTCCAACCCTCCTCACTTCTTTACACCCAGCTATGTATTTGATGCTCGAGCACCTCCGGTAGTACTGCAACGATTCTGAGTACTAATCAGCCTGTTTCCTTGTATGGGAACAACAACACTAAATACCGGAGTTAATTATGAATACCGCTCGCATGCGTGCAGCATTTGCCTTTGCACTTGCTGCATCCTTATGTCTCCCTGCCAGCGTAATGGCATCGAGCACTCAAGGCCTTGATGAGGTCAAACAGATGATCCTGCAAATGAAGCAGCAGTATGAAGAACGAATCAAAGCGCTTGAAGAGCGTGTACGCGTTGCTGAAGAGAAGGCTGAGTCCGCCGAAGATACCGCAACACGCACTGAAACCAGGGTAGCCGAAGTGGAAATAGAGGCACCTGATTCAGCACCAACCAGTGCCAACAGCTTTAACCCGGCTATCAGCTTCGTGCTCCAGGGTGGAGCAGTCAGCTATGATCTTGATCCAGATGATTTTCACTTTGAAGGTATGCCTCTTGGTGGAGAAGCCGGATTACACGACGAGGGTCTAAGCCTATGGGAAGTCGAGATGACAGCATCTGCAAACGTGGATAACCTGTTCTATGGTCAGGCTACTCTCGGCATTCATAAGCACGATGGAGAATATGAAATTGACATCGAAGAGGCTTTTTTAGACACACTTAGTCTTCCTGGTGGTCTGGGACTTAGATTTGGCCGCTTCTTTTCTGATATCGGATATCTCAATACACATCACACCCACGCATGGGACTTTGCTGATGCTCCCCTGGTCTATCAGGCATTTCTAGGCAAGCAATACCGCGATGATGGTGTACGTGCAACCTGGGTAGCACCGACTGAGGAACTTCTGGTTGAAGTTGGTGCGGAAGTGTTCAGAGGCGATACCTATCCAGGCGGTGGTAATTCAGGTGATTTTGGTGATGTTAAGCACGGCTTCATCCACATAGGCGGCGACGTCGGTGACAACAGTAGTTGGCAACTGGGCATATCTCACATGGACGTTGATGTTAAGGAACGTGCATCAAGCGGTCATTCCCATGGACATGGTGATGCTGAAGGTCCAACCTTCGCAGGCGACTCAGATCTTGCTGCCATAGATTTCGTTTGGAAAACAGATTTTCCCTCTGGCAAGAAACTCATCCTGCAGGGTGAATTTTTTGTCCGTGATGAAGATGGCCAGGTGATTTTCAGTGAAGATGACGACCAGGCACTGTTCAATTATGACGGCAAACATGAAGGCTGGTATCTGCAAGGTATCTTCCAATTTAATCAGAGATGGCGAGCAGGTATTCGCTACGACCGGCTGGATGCGGATAACAAACTGGCCATGGTGGATGCCGATCTCGATGGTGATGCTGCAGCATTGGATGAGGATGAGGTTTTTGAAGAATCCGGTTTTGAAAGCAGTGATCATAACCCGGATCGCTGGACTCTGATGTTCGACTGGACACCCAGTGAGTTTAGCCGTGTGCGTATGCAATATGCACGTGACAATAGCCGCGAACAGAGTGATGACCAGTTCATGATTCAGTACATCATGTCACTGGGTGCCCATGGCTCTCATCAGTATTAAATGGAGGTCTCTGCAATGAAACAGTTCATGCGTTTATTGATACTGAGTGGCATCCTGATCCCGTTCTCTTTCGCTAATGCACAGCTCAAGGTCTTTGCCTGTGTGCCGGAATGGGCAGAACTCACTAAAATACTAGGTGGCAAGCATGTAAAGGTTTACAGTGCTACCCATGCCAGACAGGACCCACACAAAGTTCAAGCAAGACCATCGCTTATAGCCCGCCTGCGCAGTGCGGACCTGGCTGTATGCACTGGAGCCGAACTTGAAGCTTCTTGGATGTCAATGGTGCAACGCCGTGCCCGCAACCGAAAAGTCATGCCAGGACGGCCAGGCTATTTTGAGGCCACAGATTACGTTCGTCTACTGGAGAAGCCAAAAAGACTGGATCGCGCTGATGGTGATATCCATGCTGAAGGTAATCCACACATCCAACTTGATCCCAGGAGGATCAAAGTAGTGGCTGCAGCCCTGGCAAAGCGCCTAAAAAGTATCGACCCTAAAAACTCCAATGCATATCAACAACGCTGGAATTCATTTGATAAACGCTGGCGTGATTCCATGGCCCGTTGGAAGAAGAAAGCCAAACCGTTACAAGGTAAGAAGGTTGTGGTGTATCACCGGGAATGGATATATCTTCTGGATTGGCTATCGATCAAGCGTATAGGATCGTTGGAGCCCAATCCTGGTGTACCACCTACACCCAGTCATCTTGCAAAGCTGCGTACCTTGCAAAAGCCGGATATGATTATCGTTTCACCACTGAATAACAAAAAACCGGCCATCTGGCTGCGTGATAAAAAAGGAGGGCGCCTGGTTACACTACCACAAACTGTTGGTGCTGTTGCTGGCACGAAAGACTATTTCAAGCTTTTCGATACCATAATCAGTCGACTGTTAAAAGCGGGGAATTAAGCAATTGGACATTACGCTGATCCTGCCTCCACTACTTGCCGGGCTCATAGTACTTGCTACCCACGTACCATTGGGTAGACAGGTACTGGCCCGGGGGATCATTTTTATTGACCTTGCAGTAGCGCAGCTTGCCGGACTAGGTGTCATCCTGGTGCACGTTATCACTCATGCACCCAGTACCCTGGCAATACAGCTGTCCGCCCTAACCATGGCGTTGCTAGGTGGTTTAATGTTTCGCTGGATGGAAATAAAATGGTCTGCACAGCTGGAGGCAGTGATCGGCGGTATTTTTGTTCTTTCTGCCACTGCCGCATTGATTCTGTTAGCTGGAGACCCCCACGGCGGTGATCATCTTAAGGAGTTGCTGGCCGGTCAACTTCTCTGGGTAACTTATGAGGACCTGTCTTTACCTGCAATAGTGACCGTTTGCATTTTATTGGCCTGGCGGTTTATTGACCCGGTAAAAAATTCACTACTCTTCTATGCGCTTTTTGCCCTGGCAGTAACCACTTCGGTACAGCTGGTTGGTGTCTACCTGGTGTTTTCAAGCCTGATCTTCCCAGCACTCGGGAGTTACAAGCAAAAAGATCTCAAGCCAGGATACGCCATTGGTGTAGTTGGATATTCACTCGGACTTCTCATTTCTCTGGCAACCGACCTGCCTACTGGCCCAGTCGTTGTTTGGAGTCTCGCAATCACAGCAGCTTTGGGTGGATTGATGCTGCATTATGGCTGGCGGGTTTCACGTACTGATAACAGGTTATAAGGACTGACTATAGACTTGCATATTAGTCTCATATGTACCGTTTACTGCCTGTACAACAGGCTTTCTGTTAGGCCCGCTTGGGAAAAATAGGCAGTGAGTTTCCTCTATCACTACTGTCAGATGACATCGGGACTTCTACAACTAATTGTAGTTTGACTCCCAAGTTATCAGTATTTATGGGGCTGGAGATGGTTTTCAATTCTTCTTGAGGCAGACTGCTAAAAACCCTCCATAGAGAAGCTGGTTGGGGATTAATCTTTCAGCCAGTTTTGCCATTGCATTGCCTTGTGGTAGAAAAACGGCACTGAGAATTTTAATTTCCAACGGGGTGGGGGAAAGCTCTTGTATCCACTCTGTGCGAACTCTATATGCTGTATCCCAGCGAGCGTGTTGGTAACTGCCACGACCCTGTTTTTGTCTAAACAGTAGACTGTTCTGGTTAAGCAGACCAAGCACGAGACTTTTTCTTGTAACGCGCCACATCTCCTGTAGCGCCGCTATTGGGTCGTCAATAAAGCACAGACTTGTTATCGCGGTTGTGTGATCAAAATGGTTGTCAGTAAAGGGTAGATTTAATGCGTTCCCCAGCAGGTACTCTATGTTGTCTTGCTGCATCGTGGCATAGCTTATGGCCTTTGCATCTGGGTCAACCCCGGTAACAGATAGGCCAGCCTGGGAAAACCTACGCGTGAAGTGTCCGGTTCCACAACCAACATCAAGCAAAGATTCTCCTGCCTGTGGATGCATAAGGCGCCGCAATAGATTGAATTCGCATTCACTGATCCAGCGCCCGCGAGGAGTGTGATACCAAGACTCATAGTTAGTGGGGTCAGTGATACTATTCATGTCTCATTCTTATAACTGGGATTAGGTGGAAGACTAACCGTCCTCCAATTGCCATATTAAACCTGCTGGCGCGCCCAGTTTACAATGTCGTTGGCGCTCATGGCTCCAGCCTGGCGTGCTATCTCATTACCTCGGTGGAACAGTGCCAGTGTTGGAATGCTGCGAATGCCAAATTGTGCGCCCAATGTCTGCTCGGCTTCAGTATTGACCTTGGCCAGGCGGAATTGTGGTTCCAGTTGTTGCGCGGCCTGTTTGAAGGCGGGCGCCATCATCTTGCATGGGCCGCACCAGGGTGCCCAGAAATCCACCAAGACTGGTATATCACTACGGCTGATGTGTTGATTGAAATTGGTCTGGCTCAGGTCTATGGGGCTGGCCGTAAACAGATGTTGGCTACACTTTCCGCACTTGGGGTTTTCATGTAAGCGTTCAGATGGAATGCGGTTCAGGCTTGCGCAGTTGGGGCAAGCCAGGTGTTTCCTGGTACTCATATACAACTCCTCAGTGCCACAGGCCATTGATGTGCCAGCGTGGTACTCGCATCACTGGCTCGCCTAAGGCTGTATCAATATTAACAAGATTGTCAGTAAACAGTGGTTCCAGTTGATCCATGGCGGGTTTCAGTGCCAATAACTTATCAACCCGGTCTTTGGTTTGGGGGTGAGTACGGAGCAGGGATGGTTCGGGTACACCGCGCCCTGGTATTAACATACGCTCAATCCACCCACCCTGTACCCGCTCTATCTTTACCAGGGCATGGGCCAGACCCTCTGGATCACCTGTCAGTCGGGCAGCGTTCAGATCAGCATCGAATTCCCTGGTGCGGGAGAGGGCAAGCTGTGCCAGTGTGCTGATATGGGGCGCAAAAATCATTAACAGGATGGCAAATAAATTGATGGACATGTCAGTGAGGAAGAACAGGGGTAGGGTCATCACCAGTATGGCCTGCCCGAGTATTGATATCAGATTGGTGCCGCGGCTGAGGATGTCAGCCAGATTCATTACCTTGAGATCATTGCTGGTGATGTGACTCATTTCATGGGCCAGCACACCTGCCAGTTCACGTAAATCAAGCCGGCGCAGCAGGGCATCTGAAAGTGCTATGGTTGACTGTTCCTTGGTTCCCAGGGCAAAGGCATTGATAACCTTGGTGGGCAGGTAATAGAGTTGGGGCTGGTTTGGCAGTCCCGCTCTGAGTGCTAACTCCCTGGTTATGGCGTGTAGTTGTGGGAAACGTTGTGGGGTGATTGGGCTGGCTCGATAGAGACGCATCACCCAGTGGGGGGAAATCCTGGGAGTAAGAAGTACGGATATGGTGCCAGCCCCGAGCAAAATAAAGATGCCTTCCCAACCCCAAATCAGCCAACCCAGGAGCGCCAGAAATCCTCCCATGGTCAGTAGCAACTGCAGGGAGTGGATACGATTACGCCAGGCATGTTGTTGCCAGACCTGCTCGTCTATTCCACCGTGAAGTTGCATACCGATTGCTCCATGTTCATACCTGCCTTGGTAGTTTGTTACCTTGCCTTATCTATATTGTTGTGGCTCCAGGTGGAAAATAAAGAGGTAAAACCAGAAATAGGATACCAATGTTGCCCCGTAAGCACCTATAGGTAAGGAGTGTCACCAGAATTAACTGAATGGAACATGGAGGGATGCCAAGTATAAGCTAACAGATTACTAGGTTTTGAACTGCCCCAGTTGTGCTCGCAGGTTCTGTGCCATCTGCGCCAGCATGGATCCGCTCTCGCTTATCTCCTGTGCCCCGCTGGATGTGGTGTTAGATAGGTCGCTTATTGATACAACGTTGCGATTCATCTCTTCTGCTACTGCGCTTTGCTCCTCTGCTGCGGTTGCAACCTGGGCGTTCATATCATTGATATTACCGATTGCCTCCACGATTTCTCCCAGGGTGCTCTCAGTGTTGTCGGCTTCAGTAATTGCCTGGGAAGCGCGCTCCTGGCCCTGACCCATCACCTGCACTGCATTTCCGATGCCGTTGTGCAATTGATCGATCATGTTGCGAATCTCCTGGGTTGACTCTTGCACTCTGGCTGCCAGGGTGCGTACTTCATCGGCCACCACTGCAAAGCCACGACCCTGTTCTCCGGCGCGTGCAGCTTCAATGGCGGCATTAAGCGCGAGGAGGTTGGTTTGTTCTGCAATGCCACTGATGGTCTCGGTGATGGAGCTGATGTCACCACTCTGCTGTTCGAGTCGGTTGATTACCTCGGCTGCCTGGGTGACCTCTTCCACCAGGCCAGTTATGGCGCTGCGCATCTGGCCAACGACCCGTAAGCCACTATTGGATGCATTGTTTGCATTTTGAGCTGAGTCGGCAGCGATTGTGGTATTTCTTGCTACCTCCTGTACGGTAGCTGCCATCTCGTTCATGGCTGTTGCTACCTGAGTGGTCTCGTCCTGCTGGCGGGTCATTATGTCTGCAGTCTGGGCACCATTGGCCGAGAGCTGTGTAGAGGCGGTTGAAAGCTCTGTTCCAGCCTCCTGGAAACGGCTGAATACAGTACTGAAGCGCGCCTGTAGCAGCTTTACTGACTGGAGCATCTGTCCCACTTCGTCGTTGTTTTTGACCTCTATGTATTGTGTCAGATCGCCACCGGCCATGGTCTTGGAGATGAGAACGATCTGCTCCATTGGTTTAATCAGGGTGCGGATTATCAGCCAACCAATAACTGCCAGTGAGACTGCACCTATGATACATATAGCCATGATGATCAATGATGAATTTGATCCGCTGCGTTTGATTTCAGCAAATCTGCCCTGTGCTGATCCTGCTCCCTGAACCAGTTTGTTGATCTGGGTTGTTACTGCATCCAGCTCACTGCCACCCTGCGACTTGCCGGTATCCAAATATCCTTGCCAAACCTGGTTGAGATTAGTTATCTCACCGGCATGGTCGTCCAGCTCACCTTTTAGCCAATTCACTTCGTTCATGCTTAAGAACGAGACCAGCAAAGTGAGCAATCCCAAGAAAAGTAGTGGGAGGTAGATGCGTGGTTTCAGGCTCATGTCCATGATGCGGCGCCGTTTGGGGATCTCAATATTGGGATCCATGCCAATCTTGGCGTAGAGCTTTTCAGCATCCTCAACCTGTTGGCGGCTTGGCTTGGTACGCACCGACTGGTAGCTGACGATCTGATTACCTTCATAGACCGGGGTGACATAGGCATCTACCCAGTAGTGGTCACCATTTTTACAGCGGTTTTTTACGGTACCACGCCATGCCTCACCGTTTTTGATGGTATCCCACAGGTCCTTGAATGCGGCAGGTGGCATGTCGGGGTGACGCACTATGTTATGGTTCTGCCCTACCAGCTCTTCTTCACTGTAGCCACTTATCTCTACAAAATAGTTGTTAGTGTAGAGAATTCTTCCCTTTAGATCGGTGATTGAAATAATGGTGGCGCCATCCCGAAATGGGACTTCGCGCTGGGAAACTGGTAGGTTATTTTTCATGGATATACTCGCTTAACCGGTCAAGATGTATTGTTATTAAAGACTACTGACTTATTTGCCCTGACTTACATATCAAAGCTGGATTAATTGATCGTCCATGACTTATCTGTTTAGCGACAAATGTCAGAATAACTAAAGTACTATTTGTGTATTTTTTTAATAATTTCCAGTGTAACGGTATGGTTTTGCACCGTTTTTAGCCACAGTTATTGTATTTATCTTGATTAATAGGCTGGGTGTGAAAGTATGAAAATTCCAACCAAGGCATAGGTTATGTGTACAGGAAAGGTATCTGATTTTGATCAGAGGTGAGGATATTCGTGTCAGTGGTGTTGTACAGGGTGTTGGCTTTCGCCCTGCCGTGTGGCACCTGGCGCGTGAGTGCAGTATAACCGGTCAGGTTTGGAACGATGCCGGTGGTGTATCTATTCAGGCTTGGGGTAGTCAGCAGGCGCTGGATGAGTTTGTGACTCGTATCCAGTCAGAACAGCCGGCCCTGGCCCAGATAGAGAAGCTGGTACGTACTCAACTGAAGCAGGCTGAGGATGTGCCAGATGACTTCCAGATTGTTCTAAGTCGAGGTGGTGAGGTGCGTCCCGGAGTGGCGTCCGATGCAGCTACCTGTTATGAATGTCTGGCAGAGGTAATGGATTCCTTCGATCGCCGTTATCGCTATCCCTTTACCAACTGTACCCACTGCGGCCCACGTCTATCTATTATCTCTGCCATCCCCTATGACCGGGCCAACACCAGTATGGCGACCTTTCCCATGTGTGATCTGTGTCGGCAGGAGTATGAAAATCCTGCTGATCGCCGCTTTCATGCCCAACCCAATGCCTGTCCGGTTTGTGGTCCACAGCTATGGCTGGAGGATGTAGAAGGCAAGCGGCTGGAAAATGCCGCTGGCTGTGATGTGATCCAGACTGCAGCCAGATTGATACAGCATGGCAGTATTGTGGCTATCAAAGGTATCGGCGGCATTCATCTGGCGTGTGATGCTGGAAATGATGAGGCGGTAGATCGTCTGCGTCAGCGTAAGCATCGCTATCACAAGCCCTTGGCCATGATGGCATTGGATGTGGCTATGGTCTCCAGGTATGCAGATGTCAGTGCAGCAGAAGCTGATTTGCTGCAACACCGTTCCTCTCCCATAGTGGTAGTGAATGCCTCGGGTGAGTCACTGGCCAGTGGAATCTCTCCTGGTCAAGATACCTTGGGCTTTATGCTGCCCTACACACCTATGCATTATCTGTTGCTGCAGGAGATGGATAGGCCCATTGTCCTGACCTCCGGTAACAGAAGCGATGAGCCTCAATCCACAGATAACAGTGAAGCCCATCGGCGTTTGGGGCAGATAGCGGATTACTACCTGCTGCATGATCGGGACATTGTGAACCGTCTGGATGATTCAGTGATGCGGGTGATGGATGGTGAGCAACGGTTTCTGCGTAGGGCGCGGGGCTATGCACCACAACTGTTGCTGCTACCAGATGTGTTCTCCAACGATAAAAATATATTGGCCATGGGTAGTGAACTGAAGAACACCTTCTGCATGTTGAAGGAGGGACGCGCCATCGTCTCCCAACATATGGGTGATCTGGAAGATGCGGCAACCTTTCGGGACTATCGCAACAACCTGGATCTGTACCAGCAGCTTTTCGAGTTCCAGCCTAAACTAATTGTGGTGGACCGTCATCCCAACTATCTCTCTACCCAGCTTGGACGCTCTCTGGCGGCGGAGCTGAATCTTCCTCTGCTGGAGACTCAGCACCACCATGCCCATATTGTTTCTTGTATGGCAGAACATGGATTGCCTATAGAGACCAGGAAGGTTCTGGGAGTGGCCCTGGATGGCCTTGGCTATGGTGATGATGACACCATCTGGGGCGGTGAATTTCTGCTGGCCGATTACCTTGGCTATGAGAGAGTGGCGCATTTTCAACAGGTACCCATGCTGGGTGGGTCCCAGGCCATACGTGAGCCCTGGCGTAATACCCTGGCCCAGCTTATTACCTGCCTGGATTGGGAGCAGGTGACAGAAATGTATGCTGATCTGGAGATCATGCATTTCCTGCAGCAAAAGCCATTGTCTTCTCTCCGCAAGATGGCAGAGCGGAGGTTGAATAGCCCGTTAACATCTTCGGCCGGCCGTCTATTCGATGCTGTTGCCGCAGCAGTGGGAATATGTCGGGAGCAGGCAGGTTATGAGGGTCAGGCTGCAATTGAACTTGAGGTGCTGGCCAGCAGTTGTTTTGCTGATCAGTCAGACAATAGCTATCTCTATAAATTGCATAACAGCGCCCTGGAGTGGGGGATGATGTGGCAGGGATTGCTGGATGATCTGAGATCAGGAGTGGAGCCGGCGGTGATTGCAGCACGTTTCCATCATACAGTGGCCATAGCAGTTTCCAGTACAGCGATGCAGCTCTGCGATCAGCATGGTGTTGAGAGAGTTGTGCTAAGTGGTGGAGTATTCCAGAACCGATTGTTGCTGGAGCAAACCAGTCTGCTGATGCAACAACATGGCCTGGAGGTACTGTTGCCGACCCAACTTCCGGCTAATGATGGGGGGCTGTCTTTAGGGCAGGCAGTGATAGCACTGGCGACAAATAACTGATTAGCTGATCAGCTCAGTGCCGGTTCCCGGGCTGGTTCGTCTATAACTTCATCGCCGTAGCGTGCGGCTATTTCTTTAATCTCTTCTTCAATCCGGTCCAGGGCATTTACTATCTCTGGGTCAAAGTGGGCCCCGCTGCCTTTACGGATTATATGCATTGCCTTGTCATGGGGAATGGCTGGTTTGTAGACGCGCTTACTGATCAGGGCATCATACACGTCGGCCACCGCCATCAGACGTCCGGATATCGGGATCTCATCGCCTTTGAGGCCATTGGGGTAGCCACTGCCGTCCCACTTCTCGTGATGGGTAGTGGCAATCTCGCGCCCAAACTGCAGGAAGCCAGTACTGCAACCCAGTCTATCTTCTGCTACCTCAATGGCACGGCCACCCAGGGCAGCATGGGTCTGCATAATCCTGAATTCGTCATCTGTGAGCTTGCCTGGTTTTAACAGGATACTGTCTGGGATGCCTACCTTACCGATATCGTGCAGAGGTGCTGACTTGTACAACAGGTCGATGGTGTCCTCATCCAGGTAGTCACTAAACCTGGAGTGGTTTTTCAGCTCTGTTGCCAGGGCTTTTACGTAATGCTGGGTGCGAATGATATGGGCGCCGGTCTCGTTGTCCCTGGTTTCGGCCAGGGAGGCCAGGCCGAGGATGGTTACGTCCTGGGTACGCTGTAGTTCCATGGTGCGTTGGCACAGCTTTTCAATCATGGTGTTGGTGTGATGTGCCATCTCACCAAATTCATCATTACTGCTGACGGTGACCGAAGCGTTCAGATTACCGCTGGTGGCGGCAGCAAGTACACTGTTTTCACTGCTGAAAAAGTGATTTAGGTTGCGTGAGTAGGAGTAGATGGTGTTGAACATATATCCCAGCAGTACCAATCCCACAAAGGCGAACTCTGCCAGGATGGCGTGCTGTGCCTGCTCCAGGGTGGTTCCTGCCTGTAGTTGCATCAGCCAGTCCAGATCTTTATTGATCAGCAGAAAGAAGATGCCAACCATGAATAGGGTGGAGACGGCTGAGAACATAGTGAACTTGCCAACCAGGGGGAAGTAGTCGCTGTCCGGGGTCAGGGTTATATCTTGTTCCTGCAGTATACTGGCCAGGCGGCGTTCCTGTTGCAGGGCCAGATCTGTGGCAGTGAAGAATCCCAGGGTGGTGAAGCCAAGTATCATCTTCAGGCCACTTTCGATGGGGAAGTCGTAGAGTATGGAGTTGTAGGCTGTTAGCAGTAGTCCGGATAGTACAAACAGACCAAGTTCTACCTGAAAGCAGCGCTTCACCCTTTGTTTGTATTCAGCTGCTGCGATCATGCTGGGGGCTACCTGAGACCGCAGTAAAAACTGGAAGCCGACGATAATCAGTAGTGGTGTGGCAAGTTGAACTGGTGTCAGGGTGTCGATGAAAGGGCATACCTGAATGCCGTATATACCCATCAACATCAAGGTTGCCAGATAGTGGGTGGCTGGGCGTAGCTGGTTCTTTTCAGTATCCGGCATCTAGGGCCTGTTAAAACTAATCCAATAGACACTGCTGGGACTATTTTTTTGTCCAGCAAGGCAGAATGAGTGATGTGTAGTTACTCTACATGAACGA
>JANQEV010000116.1 GCA_028278145.1 Chromatiales bacterium
AAGGGTTTGCGCCAAATGGCGCGCTCGCTGTGTTGTGGCGCTTGCCGTATAGCTATGGCATGCGGCCTGCGCCCCACGCCTTGCGATCATCGCCATTTGGACACAAACTCGGCTCATCAGCGAATTGATCAGAGGTTCCTTAGGCATTAGAAATGGATAGATCGAGAGACCAAGTATGAAAATAACAATCTTTGGCTCAGGCTATGTGGGGCTGGTTACCGGTGCCTGTCTGGCGGAAGTGGGTAATGATGTGCTGTGTGTGGATGTGGACCAGGAGAAGGTCGCAGGCCTGCAGCAGGGCAAGGTGCTGATACATGAGCCTGGCTTGGAACCCATGATCAAAAGTAACATGGATGCCGGTCGTCTTGCATTCACTAACGACGCCGCAGAAGCAGTGGAGCACGGCATGTTTCAGTTCATTGCTGTGGGTACCCCATCGGATGAGGATGGCTCGGCTGATCTCAAGTATGTGCTGGAAGTGGCGCGGACCATAGGTACCCATCTCAATGAATATAAGGTGATAGTGGATAAATCCACGGTACCTGTGGGTACTGCAGACAAGGTACGTGCTGTCTTGGAGCAGACCCTGGAAGAGCGTGGCATGGGAGGAATGGGATTTGATGTGGTATCGAATCCGGAGTTCCTGAAAGAGGGAGATGCCATCGATGATTTCATGAAGCCGGACCGTATTGTGATAGGTACCGATAATCATGATGCAGCAGAGCATCTACGTGCTCTATATGCACCATTCAATCGTAATCATGATCGTATGATCGAGATGGATCTGCGTTCAGCTGAACTGACCAAGTACGCTGCCAATGCCATGCTGGCAACCAAGATCACCTTCATGAACGAACTGGCAAACATTGCAGAAAAGGTAGGAGCAGATATAGAGCAGGTTCGGGTAGGTATCGGTTCAGATCAGCGTATTGGATATTCCTTTATCTATCCCGGTGTTGGCTATGGTGGCTCATGTTTCCCCAAGGATGTGAAGGCCTTGGAACACACCGCAGGGCAGCAGGGATATCAGGCCAAACTGTTGCAGGCGGTGGATCGGGTGAATGATGCCCAGAAGCGAGGCCTGTTCCAGAAGATACAGCGCCACTTCAATGGGAATCTCGAAGGAAGAGTGTTTGCCCTTTGGGGGTTGGCATTCAAACCCAACACCGACGATATGCGCGAGGCCCCGAGTCGGGTTTTGATGGAGGAACTGTGGGCTGCTGGGGCCAGGGTACAGGCCTATGATCCCGAGGCCAGGAGAGAGGCACGGCGTATCTACGGTGAACGAGACGATCTGGTTATTTGTAGCTCGTCAGAGGATGCACTGGAAAATGCCGATGCCCTGGTGATCGTGACTGAATGGAAACAGTTTCGGGCCCCAGATTTTGAGCTGATAAAAGGCAGGTTACAGCAGCCAGTAATCTTCGATGGCAGAAATCTCTACGATCTTGAACTAATGGAAACTGAGGGTATCACCTACTACGGCATAGGCCGGGGTGCCAGCGTCGCCAGATCAGAGTAACCCGAATTCATATCCATGCATAAAGCCAGAGTCGACATAGTGATCATCGGCGGCGGTATTGCCGGACTATGGACCCTGGCCCGCCTGCGCCAGGCCGGGTATTCGGCCCTGCTGTTTGAATCAGAAGCCCTGGGAGGGGTGCAGACTATAGCTTCCCAGGGGATTATCCATGGCGGTGCAAAATATGCACTGACCGGGAACCTAACTGAATCTGCTCGGGCCATTGGCGATATGCCAGCGGTGTGGCGTGCTTGCCTGGAGGGCAGTGGTGAGCTGGACCTTAGCCGGGTAATGGTATTAAGCGACCATCAGTATCTCTGGTCCAGCACTGGTCTGGTTTCACGCATGGCAGGTTTTTTTGCCAGTAAGGCCATGCGTAGCCGCATGACTGAGGTAGATGTAGGACAACGACCAGAGCTGTTCCAGCATGCAGAATTCATTGGCAGCCTGTACCGGTTGGAAGAACAGGTGTTGGATGTCAGTTCCCTGGTGGCAGAACTGCATAGACAATATGGTGAGTTCTGTTATCGAGTTGAGACCGATGGACTTCAGTTTCAGGCCCAGGCCGATGGCGTTAATCTGTTGCGCATACCAGAGCAGGGGTTGGAGCTTGAGGTACAGGCCCTGGTACTAACGGCTGGAAAAGGCAATGCAGATCTGCTGCGCCTGTTGGGACGTGATGCTCCGGAGATGCAGTTGCGTCCTCTACACATGGTAGTGGCAAAAGGAGACTTGCCTCCACTCTATGCCCACTGTCTGGGTTCCGGATCCACCCCTCGCATCACCATCACCAGCTGTGAGACTGCCGATAGTCGCATGGCCTGGTATCTGGGTGGTGATCTGGCTGAAAGCGGTATTGCACACACTCCACAACAGCAGATAGACAAGGCGCATAGAGAAATTAATAAACTGCTGCCCTGGGTGGATCTGACAGCAATCGAATGGTCAACCCTGCTGATAGATCGTGCCGAGCCAAAGATGCCAGGTAGTCGAAGACCCGACAGTGTGTTCCTGCATAGTGACAGAGGTGTGCTAACAGCCTGGCCTACCAAACTTGCCTTTGCCCCTTATCTGGCCAATGAGATTCTGCAGCAGTTGCATCAGCAGGGGCTGTCACCTGGTGTATCTACTAAAGATGATTTGGAGCTGGCTCATCCGGAAATAGCACTGCCACCATGGGAGGTGAAACAGGATGAAGCTTAGACCCCTGGGTTCCACAGGAATAATGGTAAGTCCCTTGGGATTGGGTACGGTCAAATTTGGTCGGAATGAACAGGTCAAGTACCCTGAGCCATTTGAGATCCCGGATGATGCCGCTGTAGTTGGGCTATTGGAACAGGCTTCGGATCTTGGAATAAACCTGTTGGACACTGCTCCAGCATATGGCAGTAGTCAGTCCCGTCTCGGTCAGTTGCTGCCTGGTCCCCGTGACCGCTGGGTAGTGGTATCCAAGGTGGGAGAGTTCTTTGAGAACGGTGAGTCGAGGTTCGATTTTACCTTTGATACCACTATCCAGGTGGTGGAGCATAGCCTGCGTACTCTGAATATGGATTATCTGGATCTGGTGCTGATCCACTCGGATGGAAATGACCTGGCTATCTTGGAGCAGGAGGGGGCATTGGATGCCCTGCAGGCACTCAAGGAGAGAGGCCTGATCCGTGCCCATGGCATGTCCAGTAAGACCCCGGAAGGTGGGATGCGCACGGTGCAGGAGATGGATGTGGTAATGGCAACCTGCAATCCTGATTACCTGGATGATATCCCAGTACTGGAGATGGCTGCCTCTGCCAATAAAGGTGTACTCATAAAGAAAGGATTGCAGAGTGGCCATATAACAGGGCCGGAAGGGGTAGCCTCAGCCATGGATTTTGTCTTCTCTCAGCCTGGGGTTAGCAGCATGATCGTAGGTACCATCAACCCACAGCACCTGGAAGATAATGTAAAGATCTTTGATTCTGTGGTGAAATAAGCCATTGAGCAGGTTTTTTCCTGGGTGAGGCATAGTAGCTATCTACAAGCCAGTGATTGATTGAATATGAAATATGCAGACGCACTAAAAGATGCCATGTTGGACTCGATCCGGTTCAAACAGGCATTTGTACAGCAGGAAGAGCAGTTGCAGCAATTCCACGAGGCTGCAATGCGGGTGGTTGAAACCTACCGTGGTGGTGGACGTCTGTATATTGCTGGTAATGGTGGTTCAGCTGCCGATGCCCAACACCTTGCAGCAGAGTTCGTATGTCGTCTAGGGCGGGACCGGGCCTCTTTGCCGGCTGAGGCATTGACGGTGGATAGCTCTACCCTGACTGCCATCGGTAATGACTACGGCTATGATCACATCTTTGCGCGTCAGGTAGAGGGCAAGATGCAGCAGGGTGATCTGTTTCTGGGCATCACCACCTCTGGCAATTCGCCCAATATTGTTCTGGCCCTGGAGAAGTGCCGTGAGCTGGGCTTTGGTTCCATTCTGTTTGCTGGTCGTGATGGTGGCGCAGCTGCGCCTCTGGCTGATCACACCATCCTGGCCCAGGGACAG
>JANQEV010000123.1 GCA_028278145.1 Chromatiales bacterium
TGCAGGCCCAGGGTCAAACCATCTTCGCTGGTATAGACTCGACACACACCTGCGGCCTCAAGCTCTCTGGCCTCGTGCTGAGTGATGGTGCCGCCGCCACCCACAAACAGCTGGATACTATCTGCGCCCTGCTGCTTCAGTTCATCCAGCAGGTAGTGAAAGAACTCCATGTGTCCGCCCTGATATGAGCTGACAGCGATAGCGTCGGTGTCCTCCTGAACAGCGGCGCGTACTATCTCATCCACACTACGGTTGTGTCCCAGATGGATAACCTCTGCCCCCTGCTCCAGCAGCAGACGCCGGATAACATTGATGGCGGCATCGTGGCCGTCATACAGGGCAGTGGAGGTTACAAACCGCAGTGGGGCACTCCACACATTATGTGGCTTGGTGCCGTGCAGATAGGCAGGTTGCGACATATAACAACCCCTGAACAGTAATGTCCTCCAAATGGGATCTCTGAAGATTAGAGAACCCATGCGGCACAGGGATGTGCCGCCATTTTCAATGGATTACAGACATTGAAAATGAAGGAAAGAGAAAACCATGCTTTTCGCTTTCCGTATCATGAAAATTCCAGGATGGAATTATTCGTAATCTCCTCTAAGTATAGACTGCGGACCATCCTTAGAACCGTTTACAGGCCTGCCTGGTGCTGCGTTTGGAACCCTCAATTACCTGCAAGGTCTTAAAAATTAGCCATACTTACTAGAGTAACCGGTTGAATTTGCAGGCGCTGGCCCGGCCCTGTGATGGCATATCAGGGCATTTCATAACTACGTTATCAGGGGAGGTTTGTCAGGTAGCTGCTTGCGGCAGCTATAGATGCGGTTGATTGAAGTGGAGAACAACACTATGGATCAACAGATGCAGAGGTTCAGACAAGAGGTGCATAATTTTGCACAGAGCGAGATTGCGCCACGTGCTGCCAAGATAGATCAAGACAACCGTTTTCCACCCGGCCTGTGGCACAGCCTGGGAGCTGTAGGTCTGCACGGTATAACCATTCCCGAAAAGTATGGAGGCCGTGGACTGGACTATCTGCATCATGCCATCGCCATGGAAGAGATATCCCGCGCTTCCGGATCTATCGGGCTCTCCTATATAGCCCACTCCAATATCTGTCTGGATAACCTGTTTCTGGTTGGTAATGCTGAGCAGCATGAGAAATATGTGCCGGGTCTCTGTAGAGGTGACCTGGTAGGCGCCCTGGCCCTATCCGAGCCAGAGGCCGGTTCCGATATTCTGGGCAGTATGAGTGCCAGTGCTGAGCGCGATGGAGAACACTGGGTGGTCAATGGTACCAAGACCTGGATCACCAACGGTTATGATGCCGATGTGTTGATTGTGTATCTGCGCACGGCAGATAGATCCCTTGGCTCCGAGAGTATCACTGCTTTTCTGGTGGAGCGGGATACACCTGGATTTGTCGCCCATGAACCCATGGATAAGCTGGGTATGCGTGGCTCCAACACCTCCACCCTGGAATTTAACGATTGCCGCATACCCCACAGCAACGTTCTGGGTGAAGTTGGTGGTGGGGCGCGTCTCATGATGCAGTGCCTGGATACTGAACGCATCCTGCTGGCAGCAGGCCCGGTAGGGATTATGCAGGCGGCCCTGGATCTAGTTCTGCCCCAAATCCATAGCCGGCAACAGTTTGGAAAATCCATAGGGCAGTTTGAACTGATCCAGGCCAAGCTGGCTGATATCTATGCCAGCCTCCAGGCCGCCCGTGCCTATGTCTATGATGTGGCTGCTCGCTACGACGGTTCCCGCGCCATGCGCAAGGATGCAGCGGCCTGCCTGATGTTTGCCGCCAATGCCGCCATGCCGGCCATGGTGGATACGATACAGATGCTGGGTGGGCGTGGTTACCTGAATGAGTCTGCGGCAGGTCGTTTGCTGCGGGATGCCAAGGTGTACCAGATCGGTGGTGGTACCGATGAGATTCGCCATATCGTGATTGGCCGGGAACTGTTTGCGGAGTCCAGGCCTGAGCAAGAGCAGATTCCCATTGCCCGGATGGCCTGAAGATACCCCTGGTAGGTGAAACCGTGAATAAGAGTGACATCGTAATAGTTGCTGCCAAGCGTACACCCATCGGTGCATTCAATGGTGCCCTATCATCTATCCCTGCTCCCATGCTTGGGGCGCGGGTTATAGAAGCTGTAGTAGGGCAGGCTGGAATAACCCCAGGTGAAATAGATGAGGTACTCATGGGTTGTGTGTTGCAGGCCGGTCTGGGTCAAGCTCCGGCACGGCAGGCCGCACGGGCGGCTGGTATCCCCGATGAAGTTGGCAGCAGCACCATCAACAAGGTGTGTGCCTCAGGTATGAAGGCCATCATGCTTGGCTACGACATGATCACGGCCGGGAGTGCAAACATGATCCTGGCGGGAGGCATGGAGTCCATGAGTGGGGCTCCCTTCCTGTTGCCAGATGTACGTCGGGGTTATCGATTAGGTAACCGCGAGGTGCTGGATCATATGGTGTATGACGGTCTGCGCAATGCCTATGACGGTAGACATATGGGTGAGTTTGCAGAGCTGTGTGTGGATCGTTACGGCTTTACCCGTGAACAGCAAGATGCCTATGCCATCAGCTCGGTGCAACGGGCACGGGCTGCTGTGGAGTCTGGTGAGTTTGCGGATGAGATCTGCCCGGTCACAATCAAGGATCGCCAGGGTGAGCATAAGGTGCAAGATGATGAGGAGCCCGGGCGGTGCAAAGTGGCCAAGATCCCAGATCTCAAGCCGGTGTTCAAGCCTGATGGTGGCAGCGTCACAGCAGCCAACTCTGCTTCCATCTCGGATGGGGCCGCGGCAGTAATTATTACCACTGCCCAACGGGCAGACAAGCTGGGGTTGAATCCCATGGCAAGGATTGTGGCCCATGCCAGCCATGCCCGGCATCCTGGTGAATTTACCATCGCACCCATTGGTGCCATCCAGGGGCTGTATGCCAAGACTGGATGGACGGATGCCGATGTGGGTCTGTATGAGATCAATGAGGCCTTTGCTGCCGTAGCCATGGCCGCCATGCGGGATCTGGACCTGGAACGCTCCAAGGTGAACATCAATGGTGGCGCCTGTGCCTTGGGACATCCTATCGGGGCCACCGGGGCGCGTCTGGTGGTTAGTCTCATTCATGCCCTGAAACGTGGTGGTTATAAACGTGGTATGGCAGCGCTATGTATAGGTGGGGGTGAGGCTACTGCTCTGGCATTGGAGTTGGTGTGATGGCCTGGTTCGAGAGCAAGATTGACACCGGCACCGATGACTATGCCGCCAATCATGCCCATATGCATTCCCTGGTGTATGACCTCAAGACCAAGCTTGAACTGTTGGCTGAGGGTGGGCCAGAACTGGCGCGAGAGAAACATCTGAAGCGGGGAAAGCTGCTGCCGCGGGAGCGTATCTCCCTGTTGTTGGATTCCGGAAGCAGGTTCATGGAATTCTCTCAACTTGCAGGCATGGATCTATATGGGGATCCGGTTCCAGGTGGAGGCATTATCAGCGGTATTGGCTATGTCCATGGTCGACCTGTTCTGGTGGCAGCCAACGATGCAACGGTAAAGGGTGGTACCTACTATCCCATTACGGTTAGGAAACATCTACGGGCCCAGGAGATAGCCCTGCAGAACCTACTGCCCAGTATCTACCTGGTGGACTCAGGTGGTGCGTTTCTGCCACTGCAGGATGAGATATTTCCCGACCGCGACCACTTCGGGCGCATCTTCTATAACCAGGCCCGCATGTCTGCCGCAGGTGTTACCCAGATCGCAGTGGTAATGGGCTCATGCACCGCCGGTGGTGCCTATGTGCCGGCCATGTCGGATGAGAACATCATAGTGCGTAACCAGGGCACCATCTTCCTGGCTGGGCCTCCTTTGGTGAGAGCCGCTACCGGTGAACAGGTGGATGCTGAATCCCTAGGTGGTGGTGAGATGCATGACCGCATCTCCGGTGTCACCGACCACTTGGTGGAGAATGATCACCAGGCCCTGGAGCTAACCCGGGAGCTGGTGCAGTGCCTTCCAGCTGATGCCCAACCTGGAGTGGTGCCAGGGCGTGTGGAAGATCCTCTATACTCGGCAGAGGAGTTGTACGGCATCATCCCCCAGGATGCCCGCATCCAGTATGACGTGCGTGAGATAGTGGCACGGTTGGTAGATGGTTCCGACTTCAGTGAATTCAAACCTGGCTATGGTCGCACCCTGGTGTGCTGCTTTGCCAACATGGGTGGCTATCCGGTGGGGATCCTGGCCAACAATGGGGTGCTGTTTTCAGAATCAGCACTCAAGGGTACCCACTTCATCCAGCTCTGCTGCCAGCGTGGCATACCCATCATCTTTCTGCAGAACATCACCGGCTTTATGGTGGGGCGAGAGGCGGAGCAGGGTGGTATCACCAAGCATGGTGCCAAACTAGTAACGGCCGTGGCCAGTGCCAATGTACCCAAGTTTACTGTGATCATCGGTGGCTCATTCGGTGCTGGAAACTATGCCATGTGTGGACGGGCCTATCAGCCCCATCAGCTCTGGACCTGGCCCAATGCCCGTATCTCGGTCATGGGTGGGGATATGGCGGCCCTGGTGCTGGCCGAGACCAGACGTCGCTCCCTGGCTACCAAGGGTGAAAAGTGGAGTGAAGCGCAGATGGAGGAGTATCGGGAACAGATTCGCGCCACCTACGAGGCCCAGGGCCATCCCTACTATGGTTCTGCACGACTATGGGATGACGGAGTGATCGATCCTGTTGATACCAGGGAGCTGCTGATCATGGGCATTGCCACCGCCTGTCGTATCCCGATTCCAAAAACCGACTTTGGGCTGTTTCGTATGTGAGGTGGACATATGACTACAGAACAGGTCTTGCTGTGCACTACAGATGAACGGGGAGTGACCAGTCTGCGCTTGAATCGTCCCGAGCGTCGCAATGCCCTGGATGGCAATCTGATGCTGGCGATCTCTGAGCAACTCGATGTGCTGGTGTCTGATACATCTTGTCGGTTATTGGTCTTGACCGGGGCCGGCTCCGCCTTCTGCGCCGGAGCCGATTTTGCCTGGTTGCAACAGGTGATAGCCGGAGGTGAAGAAACTAACCTGGCGGATGCCGGGTTGCTGGCGGAGATGATGCAGAAGCTCTACTCCTTTCCCAAGCCTACCATTGTGCTGGTCAATGGGGCTGCCTATGGTGGTGGCGCGGGTATGGTGGCCTGTTGTGATCTGGCACTTGCCACTGAGGATGCCATGTTCGCCTTCAGCGAAGTACGGCTGGGTCTGGTTGCTGCCGTGATCGCTCCCTATGTTATCCAGGCCATAGGCTCACGTAATGCAAAACGCCTGATGCTTACCGGAGAGCCATTTGGACCGCAACAGGCATTGGAATATGGGCTGGTGTCAGAAGTGGTGATGCATGAAGGTGTAAATACCGTACTGGAACGGGATGTTGTACATCTGCTGGCCGGTGATGCAGCCGCCCAGAGTGAGACCAAGGCCATGTTGCACCACTACCTGGAGAGTGAGGAGGATATCCTTAACTTCAGTGCCAGGCTTACCTCCAGGGTGCGGGCATCTGATGCGGCACGGAAACGCATGCAGCAGTTTCTGCAACGCAAGAACGGCAAGGACTGATATGAACAGGTATCCACAACAGGTGCGTATAGTGGAGGTCGGTCCCCGTGACGGGCTGCAGAATGAGCCCGGAGAGATAGATGTTGCCACCAAGATTGAGTTTATAAACCGTCTCTCCCAGACCGGACTCCAGGCCATTGAAGTCACCAGCTTTGTAAGCCCGGGAAGGGTTCCGCAACTGGCGGATGCAGAACAGGTGTGGAGAGGCATTCAACGCCAGGAGGGGGTGGAGTATCCGGTGCTGGTACCAAATATGAAGGGTCTGGAACGCGCACTTGCGGTGGGTGTGCAGCAGATAGCGGTGTTTGGCGCCGTCTCTGAGACATTCAGTCAGCGCAATATCCACTGTTCCATCTCCGAATCGCTGCAGCACTACTATCAGCTGATCACCCAAGCCAAAGCAGAAGGCATAACAGTGCGTGCCTATATCTCCTGTGTATTGGGTTGCCCCTATGAGGGTGCGATGGATTCCGCCAAGGTTGCAGAGCTGGCCAGGCACTTTATCGATGCTGGATGTTATGAAGTCTCACTGGGTGACACCATCGGTTGTGGTACACCGCTACAGGCTAGAAAAATGTTGGAGCGTGTGGCGCAACAGGTCCCCATGCAACAACTTGCAGTGCATTTCCATGACACCAGGGGCCAGGCCCTGGCCAATATTCTCTCCTGTCTGGAATCAGGTGTCACGGTTATCGATGCATCTGTATCTGGTCTGGGAGGGTGTCCATTCGCAAAGGGTGCCAGTGGCAATGTGGCCACTGAGGACCTGGTCTATATGCTGCACGGAATGGAGATAGAGACGGGGATAGATCTGGCAAAGCTGGTTGCTGCCGGCAACTTAATAAGCTCGGCCCTGGATCGTAGTAATGACAGTGGCGTCAGTCGAGCAGGGGAGTGTTGATATGTTGAATTCACTGACTGAAGTAAGGGCGGTTGTTACCGGGGGTGCTTCTGGTCTGGGACGTGCTGTGGCGGAGTATCTGGTAGTACATGGTGGACAGGTGGCGCTGCTGGATCTGGATGTGGAGCAGGGGGTGCAGGCAGCGGCCCTGTTTGGTGATCTGGCGATATTTCAACAGTGCGATGTGACCTCGGAGTCAGATGTGAGTGGGGCTATTGCCAGTGCAGTGGAGGAGTTTGGTGCAATCAATCTGGCGGTGAACTGTGCCGGTGTGGCCACGGCACAGCGGGTGGTGGGGCAAAAGCAGCTGCACCCGCTGGCAGACTTTCAGCGCTTGCTGGAGATAAACCTGGTGGGCAGTTTTCTGGTTTCCCAGGCCGCAGCCAATGCCATGCAACAGAATGAGCCATACAGTGCGGATGGCGAGAGAGGGGTGATCGTCAACACCAGTTCGGTGGCTGCGTTTGAGGGACAGATCGGGCAGGTGGCATATGCTGCCTCCAAGGGTGGTGTGGCTGCCATGACCCTGCCTTTGGCGCGGGAGTTTGCTGCCTTTGGAGTGCGGGTTATGACTATCGCACCATCTGTCTTCTCCACGCCCATGTTTGATTCCTTGCCCGATGATGTGTGTGTCGGTCTGGTAGCTGATACCCCATTCCCCAAGCGTGCGGGCAACCCGGAGGAGTTTGCCGCCCTGGTGGCCCATATCTACCAGAACCCCATGTTGAACGGTGAGGTGATCCGCTTGGATGGGGCGCAACGCATGCCTCCCCAAAGTAGGAAATAGCTGTGAACGAGCTGTTGTGGAAACCTGGGCAGAAGCAGTTACAGAACGCCAACATGACCGGGTTTATGCGCCAGGTGCAAAAAGAGTATCCCAATGCCACGGTGGCTGATTATCCATCACTGTATCGCTGGTCCATAGAGCATCCGGAGCAGTTCTGGTCGCAGCTGTGGGAGTTCTGCCAGGTAAAATATTCCCAGCCATATGAAGCAGTGCTGGAGGACACGGAGCTTATGCCTGGTGCGCGCTGGTTCACAGGCAGCCGTCTGAACTATGCAGAAAACCTTCTGCGTTATCATGATGATAGACCTGCCATGGTATTCGTGGGTGAGGATGGCTACCGGTCTGAGCGCAGGTATGCAGAACTATATGACGAGGTGGCACGACTGGCCAGGGGATTGCGAGCGTCTGGAGTGACCCAAGGTGATCGAGTGGCCGCCTTTATGCCCAACATACCGGAGGCGGTGATCGGCATGCTGGCTTGTGCCAGCATCGGTGCCATCTGGAGTTCCTGTTCGCCGGACTTTGGAGTGCAGGGGGTGTTGGATCGTTTTGGTCAGATCAGTCCCAAGCTGTTGCTGGTTACAGATGGCTACCTGTTCAAGGGTAAGGCTCATGGTGGGTTGGAGGAGATACAAAAGGTGGTCGCCGGCCTTCCCAGCGTTGAAAGGTGTGTAGTAGTTGCATTTGTTTCGGAGCATCCAGAGCTGCCGGATTCGCAGAAGTTTGTAGCCTACCGGGATATGTTGGGTCAGGATGATGTGCCAGAGCTGGAGTTTGCCCAGCTACCGTTTGATCACCACTTGTACATCCTCTACTCCTCCGGCACTACTGGAAAACCCAAGTGTATAGTGCATGGCGCCGGTGGCACATTGCTGCAGCATCTGAAGGAACTGGTGCTGCATACTGATCTGAAACGGGAAGATAGCATCTTCTACTTCACCACCTGTGGCTGGATGATGTGGAACTGGCTGGTGAGTAGTCTGGCGGTAGGTGCCAGGGTGGTGTTGTTTGATGGCTTTCCATTCCACCCCGGACCGGAACGTCTATTTAATCTGGTACAGCAGGAAGGGATAAGCGTATTCGGCATCAGTGCCCGCTACCTGGCGGCGGTGGAAAAGGCTGGAATAAAACCAGTTAAGAGTCACAATCTCTCATCCATGCGCGCTATTCTTTCAACCGGGTCACCACTGCTACAGGAGAACTACGACTACGTATACCGTGATGTAAAGCCGGAGGTGCAGCTCTGCTCTATCTCCGGAGGTACCGACATCGTATCCTGTTTTGCCCTGGGCAATCCTGTGCTGCCGGTGCATCGTGGTGAACTACAGTGTCTGGGGCTGGGTATGCGGGTGCAGGTCTACAGTGAAGATGGTAAGCCCATAGAACAGCAGAAAGGGGAGCTGGTGTGTACGGCTCCCTTCCCATCCATGCCGGTAGGGTTCTGGAATGATGAGGATGGCTCCAAGTATCACCTTGCCTACTTTGAAAAATACCCTGGGGTATGGGCCCATGGAGATTATGCCCAGACCACTGAGCATGGTGGTCTGATCATCTACGGCCGTTCCGATGCAGTATTGAATCCGGGCGGTGTGCGCATAGGCAGTGCCGAGATCTATCGCCAGGTGGACCGGGTGCCGGAGGTGCTGGAGAGCCTGGTGGTGGGGCAGAAGTGGCAGGGGGATGAGCGTGTAATCCTGTTTGTGCATCTGCGTCCTGGAGTTGAGCTGGACGGTGATCTGGTGCAACGTATCAAGCTGATGGTACGTGAGAATACATCGCCGCGGCATGTGCCGGCCAAGGTTTTGCAGGTGCCGGATATCCCACGCACCCGCAGTAACAAGGTGGCCGAGATTGCAGTGAGGAATATAATCCATGGACAGGACGTAACGAATCGTGGGGCCCTGGCCAACCCTGAGGCCCTGGATGCCTTTGCCGGGCGACATGAATTGGAATAAGAAATTACGAGGAGTAGGGCATGTTTTTATGTGATCTGCAAAACAGTAAGTTGTTGCTGGTGGATATCCAGGAGCGACTGGTGAGTGCCATGGAACCCAAGGTGGTGGCCAGGATGGTGGAGAATACCAAGTTTCTACTGCAGTCGGCGGCAATCGTTGGTGCGCCGGTTATCTACAGCGAACAGTACCCCAAGGGATTGGGTTCCACTCTGCCTGAGATCAAAGAACACATCCCAGAATCCACCGGCAGCCTGAGTAAGACCTGCTTTTCCTGTACCGATAGCCCGGACTTTAATGACATCCTGGATGCAGATCGTAACCAGGTAATCATCGTCGGTATGGAGTCCCATGTCTGTATTCTGCAGACCGCCATGCATCTACAAGGGCAGGGGAAGCAGGTGTTCGTGGTAGCCGATGCCTGCGCTGCCCGCAGTAAACATAACCACAAGAATGCCATGCAGCGCATGGCCCAGGCCGGGGTTATTATCACCAACAGCGAATCGGTGGTGTTCGAGTGGCTGCGTGATACCAGCCATGCCGGTTTCAGACAGATATCCACCCTGTTGAAAGAGCGTGGCTGAGGGATGTTTAAGGGGGAGCAAGGGGTGATCAAGCTGATCCCTATGATGCTGTTACTACTCACGGCCTGTAGTGACCAGACCGGGAAAAGCTACAGTATCGACCTGGAGAAATGTACCTTGGATGGGCGTCCCATACTGGAGCTGTTACAGATCGATCCAGCTGCCTCCCTGCCTCCAGAAGAGTCCAGGCGTTACCAAACCATAGTCACTGAAGCTGCAGACCACGGGGTCTATTTTGGTCTCTGTGGTATAGATATCAGACATGGCCAGGCCATGGCCCTGCGTATCCCGGATCTGGAGCTGGGGCGGCCAGGGTTTAGGGGTGAAATCAGGCCGCTTCTGAACAGTGCAGATGAGTATCAGGAGAAATACGGTTCACCTATCAAGCAACCGGATGGCTCCACCTTCGTACAGGTTAGAAGAACCGGAGACAAGCTGGGACGCTTTGCCGACTGGTCTAACATCTGTGCAGGTCTCACCATGCGCCTGGATTTTGATCACCGGGATCGGTTGAGCGCCATAACCATCTATCCCACGCCTTCAGAGTGATTTTTTTGTAATTTATTTACCGCTAAGAACGCCAAGATCGCAAAGATTTGATAGAGCTCTTTGTTGTGCTTGGTGAGAATTCTTGGCGACCTTCGCGCCCTTTGCGGTTCCACATAGATTTTTCACCAGATTTCTGCCGGTTTGCTATATAATTACCGGCTTTTCCAAATATGGGCGCAGATTCAGGAGCAAATAATGTCCAAGTCCGATGTAAAGAAAGTTGTATTGGCCTACTCCGGTGGGTTAGATACCTCCATTATCCTCAAGTGGCTGGAAGATGAGTACGGCTGTGAAGTTGTAACCTTTACCGCCGATATCGGCCAGGGTGAAGAGGTGGAGCCGGCGCGCGCCAAGGCCCAGGCTGCCGGGGTGAAAGAGATCTACATCGACGATCTGCGCGAAGAGTTTGTGCGTGACTATGTGTATCCGATGTTTCGCGCCAATGCCATCTACGAGGGCGAGTACCTGCTGGGTACCTCTATCGCCCGTCCCCTGATCGCCAAGCGTCTGATTGAGATCGCCAATGAGACCGGTGCTGATGCCGTCTCCCATGGTGCTACCGGCAAGGGTAACGACCAGGGGCGTTTCGAGCTGGGCGCCTATGCCCTGAAGCCGGATGTAAAGATCATCGCTCCCTGGCGGGAGTGGGATCTGCTGTCACGCGAGAAGCTGATGGCCTATGCCGAGAAGCATGGTATCCCGGTGGAGATGAAACGTGACGGCAAGAAGTCACCATACTCCATGGATGCCAACCTGTTGCATATCTCCTATGAGGGGTATGACCTGGAAGATCCATGGGCTGAACCTTCTGATGACATGTGGCGCTGGACCGTTTCCCCGGAGCAGGCCCCGGATGATCCAACCTACATTGAGCTGACCTACGAGAAGGGTGACATAGTTGCCATCGATGGTGAGGCTATGACCCCGGCCACTGTGTTGGAGAAGCTTAATCAACTAGGTGGTGCCAACGGTATCGGCCGTGACGATATCGTAGAGAACCGTTACGTGGGCATGAAGTCACGCGGCTGTTACGAGACCCCGGGTGGCACCATCATGCTCAAGGGACATCGCGCCATGGAATCCCTGACCCTGGACCGCGAAGCCGCACACCTGAAGGATGAGCTGATGCCACGCTATGCCAAGCTGGTATACAACGGCTACTGGTTCAGCCCTGAGCGCGAGATGATGCAGGCCGCCATCGACCAGACCCAGGAGGTGGTGAACGGCGTGGTACGCCTCAAGCTGTACAAGGGATCCGTCATGGTGGTGGGGCGCAAGTCCGAGACCAACAGCCTGTTTGATGAGTCCATTGCGACCTTTGAAGATGATGAGGGTGCATATGATCAGAAAGATGCAGAGGGTTTCATCAAGCTGAATGCCCTGCGTCTGCGGGTTGCGGCCAAGCGTGATCAGTAATCCTAGTTGTAATTCTAGAAAGGGTCTGGTCTAGCGGTCAGGCCCTTTTTTATTTGTGGATTGAGTAAATATGACATGCTTTCGTATGAGTGAACTGCGGATTTTTTGAAATATAATTTTAATATATGTCATGAACTGACACGCAATGCTTGGTAGCTTGTTTGTCTTTTAAAAGTAAGATAAGATTTTTCCCTTAGGACATAATAATAATTCGGAGAATGATCATGGATGGTTCCGTAATTGCGGCTGTAAATTCAAGGAAGATTAAATTATTTTTAATTCTTTCAGTAATCACATTCATCTTTGCACTAAGAACAGAAGCGGCAGTGCTCTTAGATACTGGCGTTATACCTTGTGATGATCGCAGCTGTTCAAGATCTCCTTTAGGTTCTCCACGTGGCTTTGATGATCAGTGGGCAGCCAGATTTACCCTTGAGAGAGACACACTGATAACAGGTTTTTCTTTCTGGATGAACTCTTCGCCGAGCAATATTGGTGAATCATTTACTCTATCTGTTTATCAGGGAGATATTTTAACACCTTACTCTTTCCCACCCTGGGATTCAGGCATTTCCTACACGCCTGATATATCTAACCAAGTCATGTCGCAGCATGTGACCATTGTTGATACGGGCGCAGCTGATAACTTTGATAATCAGTGGCAAACACTAAGTGGTTTAAGTTTGGCATTAGACCAAGGTAGTTACTGGTTAGGTTTCTCTATAACTGGTAGTGACGGTTATGATGGTGGTCTACCCTCAGGAGAGTTTGGTGCACTGACTCCTGTTGATAAGTATGCTTTTTTTAACTCGTTAAATGTTGGCGCACCATTTACTGCTGATGGTTGGACGGAGAATTCTCCTGATGGTTTTGCTTTTAAGGTAATGGGTGATGTTTCGCCTGTTCCTCTACCAGCAGCAGTCTGGCTATTTGGTGCTGGTCTAGCCGGGATTTTTGGTTGCGTGCGTAAGAAACAAGCCCAAGCATGATCAGATAGTTAGTTGTAGTTTAATACAAGGGCCTGGCCTAATTAGGTCAGGCCCTTGTTTCATGATGTGGCAGTTTCTCTTCTAATGATCCGGTCACCCCACTGATAGCTTGCCAGCCCAGTCAGGATGACTCCGGTGCCGAGCATATCTGTAGTACTGATCTGCTCGTGATTGAGCCATGCGCCCAGCAACAGTGCCAGTACTGGTGTGATCAGGGTTGCCAGTGCAACGGCAGTGGCAGAAACCTCGCGCAATACGTAGTAGTACAACACGAAGCCAAATGCTGTTGCGATCACTCCCAGATACAGGATTGACCACAATGCGCGTGCGCTGACCTGTACATCTATCTCCAGAGCACTGAAACTGTAACTGATCCAGAACAGAGGTACTGCTACCAATAAAGCGCCAGTGGTGGTCTCCAGTGGATGCAGGCCAGCATCAATGCGTTTTATCCACACTGCACTCAGAGCGTGAATGATCACCGATATCAGAACCGCTACCAGTCCGGGAAATTGTTGATTGTCCAACCGCAAACTGTGCTTGAAAACCAACAGCAAGCCCATGATGCCAAGCAGCATGCCTAGGCCTCTGAACAGGGAGAATGTACGTTCACGCAATACTATGGCAGAAAAAAGACCAGTCACAACAGGTGTCAGGCCAAATACTACAGACACCATGCCGGAGGGGATAAATTGTGTGCCCCAGTAGACTGCACTCATTGCGCCCCAAATGCCCAAGCCTGCTGCCAAATAGGTATTTCGAGCTGCCGGGTACCAGCGCATACGGCGGCTCATGAGTGCCACCAATACCAGGCATACGAATACTCCAAGCTGCATACGCGCGCTTACGCCTAGCCAGGGTCCGATACCCTCGCTGCTCCATTTAATTGCCAGTGGTGTGGTGGTCCAGATCAACACCATCCCCAGGTAGGCGGCCGGGATAGACATTATTTCCTCCAGATTAATTAACGGCCAAAAAACAAAAAGGCCGCAGCTAGTGAAAGCTGCGGCCTTTCCCAGAATCGGGTTGTTAAATCGATCTATGA
Source organism: Chromatiales bacterium (assembly GCA_028278145.1). GTDB lineage: Bacteria > Pseudomonadota > Gammaproteobacteria > Chromatiales > Chromatiaceae > JAAGZL01. The sequence goes on from JANQEV010000123.1 coordinate 13,862, forward strand.
AAGCACGCAGCTACGGGCAAGCCAGCGCATAATGTGGCTCACTCGTACTGTTAGAACTTGTGCCTTGATCGAATTCATGGAGCCAAGTGTATCTGCCTTTATCTAATTTTCAAGTGTCACGAGGAAGAAAACTTGATCTTAGAGTAAATGTTCTATTATTAGGTGATAATTTTCCTAACCATGATTATCTGTCCATAGAAGTGAGCGGACCCCAGAATGAAAGAACGCAACAGTAATATTTCCACCCGACAAAAAGCCCTTGAGATCAACCTGGATGAAGAGAGGTACGGTACTTTTGTAGAGATTGGTGCCGGCCAGGAAGTGGCCCGCCAGTTTTTTTCCGCAGGCGCAGCGGCAGGAACGGTCGCCAAGACCATGTCTGCATATGACATGCAGATCAGCGATGAGATATATGGCAAGGCCGGGGCCTATGTAAGCCGCGAGCGACTGGAACAGATGTTGGGGCGTGAATATGACCTGCTTCTCAAACGTCTGAAGGACAGTCGCCCAATAACTACACAGTTTTTTAGTTATGCTGCCACGGTGACCGCCCGCAGTTTTAAGCAGAAGAATGAGTGTCATGGCTGGCTGGGTATTGAGACACAGCTCTATCCGGAAGCGCCACCCAGCAGAATTATCCTGCATGTGCGCATGTTGGATGATGATAACCAGAGTCAGACTGAGGCCCTGGGTATTCTTGGGGTCAATCTGATCTATGGTGCGTTTTATTACAAGAGCCAGCCCAAGTGGGTTATCGAGGGCCTCTTGGATAATATCGGCTCTGATCGGCTGGAAATTGACCTGATTGAATTCAGCGGTCCCTATTACACGGATGTAGATAACCGCCTGATGAACCTGCATCTTATTCGTAGTTGGTGCTGTCGCGGCGTTATGTTTGATACCGATGGCGCCTCGATTGTGCCCTCCAGTGCCATGCGTAAGAAAGATATCCTGGTGATGCGTGGTTCTTTCAAGCCCCCGGCAAAACTGCACCTGGATATGAGTAGTGCCGCCATAGATCAGCTGACCTCTATGGGAAGCCTGAGCGAACGCGGTGTGCTCAATATCGCTGAGATAACCATGTCGGAACTGACCTCAGATGGTGAGCAGGATGATGCCAGCTTCCTGGCCCGGGTCGATCTGCTGGTCAAGCTGGGGTTCCACGTGCTGATATCTGACTATCTGCGACACTTTCGCCTGCGTTCCTGGATTCGTAATTTCACCAATAATCGTATCGCGGTGGTGATGAGTGTCTATGATCTGAACAAGATCTTCGATGAGGCTTTTTACGCAGGGCTTGAGGGTGGGATCCTGGTGGCCATGGGAAAACTATTTTCCGATGACACCAACGTGTTTGTATATCCTGCAAAGATCGATGGTGAACTGGTCACACTCGATAATGCCAAGGTGCCGGAGAAGGTAAAGTATCTGCTGAGTTATCTGGTGATGAATAAATTTGTGCTGCCCATCGAAAACTACACTGAGGAGAACCTGCACATCTCTCCCCCAGAACTGGCCACGCAGATGCTCCAGGGACGGGGCGAATGGGAAAAGGCGCTGCCGCCAGGTATTGCCGAAGAGATAATCGAGAAACACCTGTTTGGCTGTTGTGACTGATAACAACGCCGTTTCCAGCACTATGTTCTGGGTTTGCACGTTAGCTGACTCTACCCAATTGTGCCTATTTAGCAACCTAAGTATGACGAGCTAAAAATGTAGGGGTCTGATAAATGGAAAAGGAACTTTCTCCATTAGCCATCATAGCCATATTGATCCTGTTTGTTTTCCTTGGTGCACAGGTCTTTTTGAATTACCAGGCAGCGACCGAGCTCCCGCGTCTAACGCATATCAAGAGGGCGCCAAATGGCCATCTGTATGTCCCGCTGGGTAATGAGCTATATGAGTATGGCCAGAACCTGATACATCACCGCACCATTGGACTAGATAAGCTGGGTGTAAATTCAACTTCTGGGGAGTTTGCCTTTTTTAGCAATGGTGAGTTGTTGATTAGGCAGGGCGAACAGGAGCTTTCATTTCTGGAGAATCTGGAGCGATTCTTTCGTCATGCAAACAGATCCCCAGACACGTCTGACACCAATCATAACGGCCTGGTACGGTGTGATCTGGAGTCAATGTCCTGTGTTCCATTTGGGGAGCCACCATTAAATCTCAATCGTACATTTCATATGACAGTAGATTGGCAGACAGATAGGGTGTTTATTGCCGATAGTGCGCGTCACAAAGTCAAACTATTAAGTTCTGAAGGCGTACAACTCTTGCAGGCAGAGGGTGGACTGAAGTTCCCCAATAAACTTCGGTATATCGATGGCTTGCTCTATGTGGCCAATACTAATCGTCATGAGGTAACGGTATACCAGGTAACTGACACCGGGATTATACGTGATGATAAGAGGAGTTTTCGTACCGATCCAGTGGAGCTTAAAGCCGGGAGTTACCGGTGGCCTGCATCGCTTCTGTTGATCAATGATGAGATCTGGGTGATCAATTACGATAGTGGTATGGCCAATGGTAAGGCAGTCCGCTTTAGCAGTGATGGCAAGCTGATTGGCAGAGTTGTGCTGCCAGATGCAAGTGACCCATTCTCCATGGTGCTTTTGGGCGATGTAATTCTGATAAGCGACTATAACAACAGTCGCATACTCCGCTACAGTGCGCTAGGAGAACAGCTTGATGCCATGGATCTAGGTCCACTGGCAGAACGTATCAGTGAATATGATGGATTGCGGGAGCAATACAATTTCTGGATGGTCATATTTATTGCTCTGTTTGTTTTGGCATTTTTTATTGGAATAGTTGTTGGTATTCGTCAAAGCCTTGGCAACCGGAAGCGAATACCCCAGCCAAGCCTGGCAGAGCAGCATCTTGATCTAGGTTCACCGAGTATCATCTGGCTGGAAGTGTTGCCAAAATTTCAGCAACAGATACGAATTGTGATCTGGTTGGTAGGTGCAGTGATGGCAATGGCCGTATTTCTCGGTATGCCTGCCTTTCCCAGCCTGCCCAGGCAGGCGTTGCTGTTGATGGCAGTGATTCTCCCCATAGTGGTAATGGTCTTTCTCGCCATCAATAGACTGGCTAAACAGAAGATTGGTGTTTTGGGTGATACGATTATTCTAATGGCCAGTAAAGACCGTTATGCAGCAGGAAGTGGGAAGAGTATTTTCTATTCACATAACCAGATTGGTGTCGCTAGCCTCATCCTTACGATCAAGACAAATCAACCAGTGTTTTCAGAAGATCAGCTGGTTGAGTATGTTTATCCCTTGTTGAAGAATGCTACATCTCTTTCCAGTGAGCAGATGATGTGGGAGGGGTTACGAAATAAGCCATGGATGACCTTCTTTTGGACGGTGGCGATCCTGGTTGTGTTGCTGGCCTATCTGGCCATGGAATATAACTGGTTTGAAATAGCGATCTGATTGAGTCTATAGGTAGTGCACTATTCCTGAAAAACCGCATTAAACGCCTGGTTTGAGGGTGATTGTTTCTGCCTGGGCGCGTTGTTAATATCCAGAGCATCCAGATAACATGAGTATGTGATGTTGAGATTAAGATCATTTCTGTGCTTGCTAGGCATTCTTTGTCTCGTAGACCCAGCCTGGGCAGTGGATATTGCCGCAGACCCATTTGCAGGAGCGATACAACTCAAATCTGATGTGGCAAATGGAAAGGCCGAATTCCAGCGTCGCTGTGCCCAATGCCACGGTGAGAATGCCTGGGGCTCCTACGATGGTGAATTTCCACAACTAGCGGGACAACACCGTAGCGTCATCATCAAGCAGCTGGCGGATATTCACCAGGGAACCAGAAGCAACCCCAAGATGATTCCAATCGTGATACAGCTATCCAATGAATCTTCTCAGCTAATTGCCGATGTTGCGGGCTATCTGGAGACTGTGCTGATGAATCCAGAACCGGAGATTGGTGATGGCGACAACCTGGAGGTCGCTGCAGCAGTGTATGAGTCACGCTGTGCCGAGTGTCATGGCGTCAGGGGTGAAGGGGATGCCAGTAAATTCTATCCGCTGGTTCAGGGGCAACACTACGAATATATGTTACGAGAACTGCAGTGGCTGCGTGATGGCCAGCGTAAGAATGCCAATCAGGAGATGGTTGAGCAGATTAAAGAGATGGATGACCGGCAGTTGGCATCCCTGGCTGATTTTCTCTCCCGCCTGATGCCCCCGGAGGATAGATTAGGCGAGGAGCAGTAACTTTCAACGGCACCGGCCTAAGCTTTTTTCTCCAGAATAATCTGCTTTAACTCCCTGATCTCTCGCTGCAGGTCCTCTATTGTAGGGTCATTGGCGTGCTTCAATGCCTTTGCCTTGGCATGCTCTTCTTCCATGACGTTGACTACGATTCCAATCACCATGTTCAAGAAGGCAAAGGCGGTAAAGAAGATAAAAGAGAGATAAAAGATCCAGCTTAACGGATAGACCTCCATTGTCTCGTACTGCACATCGGTCCAGTCCTCAAAGGTCATTACCCGGAATAGGGTCAGCATGGCGATGGCAATATTACCCCATAGCTGAGGGTTGATCTGGTTGAATAGAAAACTGCCGATGGCGGCATAGATATAGAAGATGATGAACATCAGCAGCATCACATAGCCAAGCTGGGGCAACGCCTTAATCAGGCTGCTAATAAGTATTCTCAACTCAGGTATTACCGATATCATCCGCAATACCCTGAAGACCCGGACCAGTCTGGCTAGCAGAGCCATGTCTGAGTTATCGATGGGTATCAGGCTGATGGCGACCACAAGGGTGTCGAACAGATTCCAACCATTATGTAAAAATCTGCGTTTATCAGGTTCTGCTATGAAGCGGATGGTGATTTCAACTAGAAAAAACAGGGTGATAAATACATCCAGAAATTCGGTAAAGGTGATAGCGTTATCAGGTAAGTCATAAGTTTTTGCCCCGATTTGCAGGGCGGAAATAATTATGATGAAGATAACAAACAGCTCAAAAGCACGATTGCTTTTTAATCTGAAAAAATTATTCTGAAGTGCTACGTAGTTCATGGGCTAAATAAATCTCGAAAAATGCTCTCTATCTTGAAATCAGGGATTCGGATTGTACTCCAAACTAACTGTTGTATCTTGGGAAAATATATGGCATCCAGGTTATTGTCAGTTGAATACCAGAGTCATCTATCGATTCTATGGTTGACCAGCAATCGTGCCTGAGTACCATTCTGTGCGATAGTTTATAGATGATCTCAGGCCACTTTTGTTCCCGATATCGCATCTGGATGGCTAGTATATAGGTTAGGAATACACATAGCGGTGAAATTACTTTGATGTCAGATACTTCTCCTCAGCCTTCGAATAATCAGGACCAAGCCGGTAGACGGGTACTGGAGATAGTTGATGGTTTGGTGCGTGAGGTCACCCCAAAACTGCGTAAAGACTATCAGCTGAGTGCGGAATCGAGATTTGACAGCGATCTTGGTCTGGACAGTCTCGCCCGTTCGGAACTGCTGGTTCGTATTGAAAGTGAGTTCGATGTGGAGCTGCCTGCAGATGCCATCAAGGTGGAAACACCACAGGCCCTGCTCCAGGCTATAATCTCTGCCAGGAGCCAGAAACGGGAGGCTAGCAGCTGGGAACCCTTCCCCTTACCAGAAACAGTTACCAGCACACCATCAGCTTGCACCACACTCAATGAGGTGTTGGATTGGAATCTGCAGCAACATGGTGATCGGGTACATATCTACCTGTATGGCGATGAAAACGAGCCACAGCCCATTACCTATAAAGATCTGGACCAAGGTGCGCGTGCGATCGCTGCCGGACTGTTGGGGCTGGGTGTCAGGCCGGGAGATTCAGTTGCCCTGATGCTGCCCAGTAGCATGGATTACTTCTGTGCGTTTTTCGGCATCCTGTATGCTGGGGCGGTACCGGTACCAATCTACCCACCGGTGCGAGCCTCGCAACTGGAGGAGCATCTGCGCCGCCATGGCCGCATCCTGACCAGTGCGGAGGCCGTGGTGCTGATAACTGTGCCGGAAGCCCGTGCGGCCGCACACCTGCTACGTGCAGAGGCCCCAAGGATCAAGCATATAGAAACCGTGGCCGGGATCTCGCAACAGGGTACTCGGCCCCCGACAGAGTGGCCAAATCCGCGTGCTGACGATCTGGCGCTACTGCAGTACACCTCCGGTAGTACTGGTGATCCCAAGGGTGTGATGCTGACCCATGGGCATCTGCTGGCCAACATCCGTGCCATGGGTGAGTGGCTGGAGGTTACGTCTCAGGATGTGTTCGTTAGCTGGCTGCCCCTCTATCACGACATGGGCCTGATAGGTGCCTGGCTGGGTAGCCTCTATTACGCCATGCCGCTTGTGGTCATGTCGCCACTCGCCTTCCTGTCGCACCCTTTGCACTGGCTGCGTGCCATCCAGCGTCACCGGGGGACCATATCCGGTGGTCCAAATTTCGGCTTTGAGTTGTGTCTGCGCGCGGCTAGATCAGGCGATCTGGAGGGACTGGATCTAAGCAGTTGGCGAGCTGCCTTTAATGGTGCCGAGCCGGTAAGCCCCGTGACCCTGGAGCGGTTCTGGCAGCGCTTTGGCGATTATGGTCTGCAGAAGGGTGCCTTGATGCCGGTGTATGGAATGGCTGAAGCCTCCTTGGGACTGACGTTTCCGCGTGCAGGGAGCGGTACACATATCGATCGGGTAGACCGGGATGCGTTCACCCATTCTGCCATGGCCAGACCCAGTGATGCTGACTCAGCACTTGCCTTCGTTGGATGCGGAGTCCCACTGCCGGGCTTTGAGGTGCGTATCGTTGATGATGCCAGTAGAAAGTTGCCAGAGCGGCGAGAAGGGCATATCCAGTTCCGCGGGCCTTCCGCCACTTCCGGTTATGCAAACAATCCCAAGGCCACCAACGCGCTGTTTGATGGCGACTGGCTGTGTACCGGTGACCGGGGTTATCTGGTGGAAGGAGAGCTGTTTGTCACCGGGCGTGTCAAGGATGTCATCGTTCGTGGTGGCCGGAATATCTACCCCTATGAACTGGAGGAAGCGGTAGGTGGTGTCTCAGGTGTACGCAAGGGATGCGTAGCCGCATTCGGCTCTCCCAATGCCTCGACTGGTGTGGAGGAGTTGGTGGTAGTTGCTGAGACACGGGAGACCGATCAGGCCGTTCTGCCAGATATGGAGCAGGCGGTTCGTGAATCTGTCATAGACGTGGTGAATATCCCTCCTGACGTCATTCGACTCGTTCCTCCCCACAGCGTGCTCAAAACCTCCAGCGGCAAAATTCGCCGGGCAGCAACCCGTCAGCGTTTTCAGACCGGAACCCTGGGAGCAAAACCGGCTGCAGTTTGGTGGCAGATAGCACGGCTTGGAGTGGCAACACTAAATGCCAGATCGAAGGGACTTGTACGAAAGCTGGGTGAGTGGTTCTATGCTATCTATGCTTGGGCTGTTTTCACAATTATGGTGATTCCAGCCTGGCTGTTGGTGGCGCTGCTACCGAGGAGACAATGGCGTTGGCTGGCGGTGCGAATCGCAGCCAGGGTGGCTGCACTGCTTGCCGGAATTCGTATCGACCTGAGGGGTAGGGACAACTTACCCACAGATGGTGGGTATGTGTTAGTGGCAAACCACGCCAGCTATCTGGATGCATTACTTTTGACCGCGACACTGCCCCACGACTACTCCTATCTTGCAAAGCGTGAGCTGTTACATAACTTTTTTGCCCGTATTGGGCTGCAGAGGCTTGGTGGGCTGTTTGTCGAGCGTACGGATGCCAAGCGGGCGACGGAAGACACAGAGAGTGTGATCGCTGCTGCTAACGCCGGTGAGCGACTGGGCGTATTCCCGGAGGGCGGAATGAGAAGCGGTGCAGGTCTGCGCCCATTCCGCATGGGCGCATTTATGGCTTCCGCCAACAGCGGTCTGCCGGTCGTCCCAGTGGCGATACGTGGGACCAGGAAAATACTGGGAAATGATCAGTGGTTCCCGCGCCTGGGTAGGGTTCAGATAGCGATTGGTTCCTGTATAACACCATCAGGCTCTGGTTGGGAGGCAGCACTGGAGCTGCGGAATCGTAGTCGTGACTTTATTCTTGCGCATTGTGGGGAGCCAGATGTGGCAGAAGGATAGGGTAGAGCTGGATTTCTTAATCCAAGCGGACCCCCTTAGATCTCTATCCGGTGATGATCTCCGCCAGTGCTTTTATGTGCGCGGCGGAACTGTTTAGAGCTGGAATATAGTGGTAGTCGCTGCCTCCTGCCTGAATAAAGTACTCCCTGTTTTCGGCTCCAATCTCCTCGATAGTCTCCAGGCAGTCGGTGGGAAAGCCAGGACAGATTACATGTACCTTGCTGATGCCTTTGTTTCCCCACTCTTTCAGTAGCTCGTCGGTATAGGGTTTGACCCACTCTTTACGCCCGATGCGGGACTGGAAGGAAACTGCCCACTGATCATCATTCAGCCCCAGTTCTTTTGCCAGCAGTCGTGCCGTGGTACGACATTCATCTGGATAGGGGTCGCCAGCAGTGTGGTAATCCTCTGGTATGCCGTGGAAGGACATCAGCAGTTTTTCCGGCGTGCCATGTTGCTGCCAGTAGTCCTGTACACTGGCAGCCAGGGCCTGTATATAGGCTGGGTGGTCATGATAGTGACTGATGAATTCCAGATCAGGAATCCAACGCCACTGCTGTAGCTCCCTTGAGATAGCATCGAAGGTGGAGGCGGTGGTGGTGGCCGAGTACTGGGGGTAGAGTGGTATAACTACAACCCTTCGTGCATTGGTCTGGCGCAGTTGTTCCAGGCCGGTGGCAATGGACGGATTTCCATAGCGCATGGCCAGTTCCACCTTTACTGGCTGCTCCATCTTCTGCTCCAGGAGCTGTTGTAATGCTGTTTCCTGTTCTCTGGATATGGTCAGCAGGGGAGAGCCCTGCTCGGTCCATACCTCGCGATATGTGGCCGCAGAGCGGGCCGGGCGGGTACGCAGGATGATACCGTGCAGTATCAACATCCATAGCAGGCGTGGCATCTCTATAACCCGCGGATCGCTGAGGAATTGTGCCAGATAGCGCCGGACGTCTGTGGTGGTGGGGGCATCCGGAGTCCCCAGGTTAACCAGTAGTACCCCTAGGGTTTCAGGGTTTTCATTGCCGGGAAATGGGCCATGATACTGTGCCATTGGATAGATCCTGGGTTATTGTTGTCTGTTTGATAAAGTAAGCAGTGTACACCATTTTATTCTTGTGGGAGGTGCGTTACGCGCCGAGCAGGTAGGCCGGGATAAGCTTAGCGTTTCCAGCATAGCGGTTGTTACAACGATAGGATCTGGTCTATTGCCAGAAACGCTGTAGCTTATTCTGGCCTACGGTCGTGGCAGTTAATTGTGTTTGGGTGAGCATGCGTGGATAGTGAAAGAAACTGTTTGATAAAGTAAGCAGTGTACACATTTTATTCTTGTGGGAGGTACGTTACGCACCGGGCAGGTAGGCCGGGATAAGCGTAGCGTTCCCGGCGTAATGGTTGTTACAACGACAGGATCTGTTCCATTGCCAGAAACGCTGTAGTTTATTCTGGTCTACGGTCGTGGCAGTTGATTGTGTTTGGGTGAGCATGCGTGGATAGTGAAAGTGGAATGAGTCTGAAACTTCCGGTGCAGGGTATGACCTGTGCCGCCTGTTCCACTCGCCTGGAAAATGTTCTGGGCAAGTTGCCCGGTATGGTTGATGCCAGGGTCAGTCTGGCAACTGAGAGTGCAAGCCTTGATCTGGGAGTGGATGGTCCCGGAGTAGATGAGGTTGTGGCCACTATCAGCAAGGCCGGGTTTTCGGTTCCCACAGAATTGATTGAACTGGATATCAGCGGCATGACCTGTGCGGCTTGTTCCACCCGTCTGGAGAATGTCCTGGGCAAACAGCCCGGTGTGGAACTGGCCGCTGTGAATCTGGCTACAGAAAAAGCAGCTATCACGATACATACAGGCGCCATCACCCAGGAAGATCTAATCGCTGTGGTAGCCCGTACCGGTTTCACTGCTACACCAGCCATAACCTCGGCCGAACAGAGGGAGGCTGCTGAGGCCAGGGCCCGGGAACAGAATCGACGGGAACAAAACCGCCTGATCATATCTGTCCTGCTCACAGCTCCCTTGGCCCTACCCATGCTATTGCTGCTGTTTGGTGTGGAGTGGATGCTGGCGCCCTGGCTGCAGTTTGCCCTGGCTACACCGGTGCAGTTCTGGAGTGGTCGTCACTTCTACCTTGGGGCCTTCAAGTCTCTGCGGGGTGGTGCCGGCAATATGGATGTGTTGGTGGTGATGGGTACCAGTGCGGCCTGGGGTCTGAGTACCTATGTGGTACTCACCGGAGGTGCCGGTGGGCATCTCTATTTTGAAGCCTCGGCCATGATCATTACCCTGGTGCTGTTCGGCAAGTGGATGGAGGGTCGTGCCAAGCGTAGTGCCGCCTCTGCCATTCGTGCCCTGATGGATCTGAGACCGGAGACGGCCCGGGTGGAGTTGGATGGCAAGGTTATAGAAGTACCAGTGGAGAGTGTGCAACGGGGGGGCGTGGTCCTGGTGCGTCCGGGGGAGCGGCTGCCGGTAGATGGAATCATACTTGAAGGAATCAGCCAGCTGGATGAGTCCATGCTGACGGGAGAGAGCATGCCGGTTACTAAAGGTGAGGGTGATGAGGTAACCGGTGCCTCGGTCAATGGGGCCGGATTGTTACGCATCCAGGCTACTAATGTCGGTGCTGAGTCCACGCTGGCCCGTATCATCCGTTTGGTGGAGAATGCCCAGGCCAGCAAGGCCCCGGTGCAAAAACTGGTAGATAGAATTTCAGCCATCTTTGTGCCGGTAGTTGTGGCTATAGCCAGCATCACCTTCCTGATCTGGTGGCTGCTGGCGGGTGATGCCCAGTCTGGCTTTGTTGCTGCCATTGCCGTACTGGTTATCGCCTGTCCCTGTGCCCTGGGACTGGCTACTCCTACTGCCATTATGGTTGGCACCGGAGTGGCTGCGCGGGCCGGAATCCTGATCAAGGATGCCCAGGCCCTGGAGCTGGCCCACCACAGCAATACGGTGGTGTTTGATAAGACTGGTACCCTGACCAAGGGCGTGCCCACAGTGGAACAACTGGTCTCTGCTTCGGGTGATGAATCCAGGTTGTTGCAGCTGGTGGCATCGGCCCAACAGGGTAGTGAGCACCCTCTGGCCCGGGCGGTACTGAAACATGCTGAACTAAGTGAGGTTAAACTGTTAGCAGTACAAGGATTTACCAGCATCCCAGGTATGGGGCTGTTGGCAGAGGTGGACGGGCGTAAGTTGGTTATTGGTAATGAACGCCTGATGCAGGAGCAGGGTATTTCAATTGCTGCATTGCAAGATGAGGCCCGTACTATTGAGTCATATGGGCACACCCTGATGTGGGTGGCAGAACAGGGTAATGACAATGCTGTCCTTGGGTACATATCGGTTACCGACCCAGTCAAGGATGGTGTTTCTGAGATGGTGCGGAATCTGGCGCAAAGGGGTGTAACTAGCATTCTGCTCAGTGGTGATAATCGTCATGCTGCTCAGTCAGTGGCTAATGCTATTGGTATTGATAAGGTTATTGCCGAGGTGCTTCCGGGTGACAAGGCGGCCGAGGTCGAGAGATTACGGACACAGGGGCTCATGGTAACAATGGTTGGCGACGGAATAAATGATGCCCCAGCCCTGGCTGCAGCAGATGTTGGTATGGCTATGGGAACAGGTACCGATGTAGCCATGCATACTGCAGGTATCACCTTGATGCGTGGAGATCCCAGGCTGGTGGAAGCTGCTTTATCTATTTCTCATGCCACCTACAGTAAGATCAGCCAGAACCTGTTCTGGGCCTTGATCTACAATATTATCGCCATTCCTGCTGCTGCCTCCGGAATACTCAATCCGGTGATTGCCGGTGCTGCCATGGCCATGTCATCAGTGAGTGTTGTGAGCAACTCCCTGTTGTTACGTCGACACAAGTTGTAGATTTAGAAAAACCTGCGGAATGCAGTAGCCTGAATCTGGTTGTTTGCTGTTACTCTGAATAGAATGTTATTGCCATCAGCAGTTTTTATTAAATTTTGATTGGAGTGTGCAATGTCAAAGACATATGTGGTGAAGGGTATGAGTTGCGGTGGCTGTGCCGGTTCTGTGGAGCAGGCCATTAAGGCTGTGGCTCCTGCGGCTTCTGTAGAAGTGATGCTGGATGGAGGGCTGGTGAAGGTGGAAGGGGTAGAAGATGATTCCCTGGTGCAGAAGGCGGTTGAAGATGCGGGGTTTACCTTTGAAGGTGAGGCCTGAGGCTATAGGTCTGTACCTACCCTGTAGTTGATTTCCCATAGAATGGGTCTTAGTCAGGTTAGAAATTCTATTCGTTTGTAGTTGAACAGCATAAACATGGAGTGCCAAATGAAAAAGATGATGCTAGCAGTGAGTGCAATTATGTTACTGGTGGTTTGTAGCAACATATCTGCTGAAGAGGAAAAAGTTGTTAAAGAAGTTGTTGCCCCTGAAGCTATGCAGCAGACTGACACCACGGTAAGAACTGAAGAATCCAGCGTATCTAATGAGGCCTCGAAGTGGGTGGACCAGACAAAAAAACTGGGCAAGACCGCCTGGGATGCATCCAAAAAAGCCGCTAACAAGGCTGCCGATGCCACCAAAAAGACTGCTGGAGAAGTCTATGATGCCACCAAGGAAAAATCTTCCTCCGCCTGGCAGGCTACGAAAGAGGCGGCAGGGAATATCTACGATGCCACCAAGAAAGAGGCCGCCAAGGTCTATGACTCGGTGAAATCAAAAGATAATGCCGGGTCCGAGTAGAGCTGTAAAGATATTGGTGAGCAGGTCTTAGATCAATATACAGGAACTGTAAAAAAGTAAGGCGGCCAGTGTTACCTGGCCGCCTTATTTGGTTGTGATTCTGCTTGCTGCTTATCTCTTCAGGTAAGTGAAACTGGGATTCGGGCGTCCTACGAAGCAGGATTTGTTAAATCCGTACTGTTTTATTATGCGTAGGGACTTTCTGGCTTCCTGTCGCTTATTTCCGAAATCAAACATCCAGTGACTACCATCCACAATCTTCCAACGACCATTGATCTGTCTTACGCTGGCGTTGTGATTGTTAAAGGCTATGCAGTCCTCTCCAGGCATGGATCCCACTGGGGCACGGTTGCCACTCTTCATGTAAGTGAATGAAGGGCCGGGGCGACCTACGTAACAAGTATTGTTCATACGGTAGTGTCGAATGATGCGTAGGGTTTTTCTGGCTTCGTTGGCCTTGTTCCCGAAGTCGAAAATCCAGTGACTGCCATCCACTATTTTCCAACGACCATTGATCCTCTGAACCCGGGCATTTTGGGTGCTGAAACTGATGCAATCTTCATTCAATGAAATTCCTGGAGCTGGGGCTGGAACTGGAGCGGGTGCTGGTGCCGGTACCGGGTTGTATCCAATCCTGGTCCAGCGTGAACCAGCAAACCCACCGGTTTTATGGCGTGCTACCAGTACATTCCCATTCTGTCTTACATCGAGTTTGAGTTTGCCGCGCCCCATGACGCGTCCTTTGGGTACATCGACCCAGCGTCCCTTGATGCGGTTGCCATTTTTCTGGCCAGTAAAGATGTTGGACCATGCTGGGTTGTTTTTTGCGCGTTCTCCATACCAATATATGTTGTTGCCGGCCTGGCGAATGTAGTAGGTACCACCATCATCGGCTCTCCATGCTCCTGTCAGGTCAGCCAATACAGTGATTGGAAGGCTTAATAGCATTAGTAATACAAGTTGAATATTCCTCTTCATTTTTCTTCTCCATTAATGGCTAAATAAAATACTAATCTGGTGATGTTCGTTTTCATGACTGTGGTAGAGATTATTGCGCTTGTTATCTGAACACTACCTGAATACCTCTGTCCCGATGTGAAATTAGTGTGTTGGCTATCAGGTGCGAGAGAATTATGGTTCAGAGAGGGGTGCCATGAGGGGCGTCACAGTTTCCTGCTGTGATAACTAATCCAGGAACATGATCATAATGCCTTATGAACATCCACTATAGGGTGTGAGTTTCTGTATTCTGTGGTTGGTTATTTTCTGGCGCAGAAAACATTGGCCATTACCCCTGTGCTCCTTCACTAGGATAATGGCCAAATATTTTGTCTGTGATTATTCGGCTGCTCTGTTTTGGATAGCTATAGATATTCAGGCAGGCATTTTTTTATCTCCCTCGCCTCCTTGAGGGCCATGTTTTTTGAGATCTCACCAGCAATGATTTTCTTCAGGGCTGGGGTTTGGTGTTTCCTGATATGTCCCAGAAAGGATGGTGCGGCTACTATATACAGCTTATCGAATTGGCACTTGATTCTCCCTTCCTCTAACCTATGACATACCTCCGTAGCGAAGCGGATGGCTTCCTCTTCCTTGGTATTATTCTCTTCCCCCATATTATGGGTGCCGTTAACAGAGTTTCTGTCCCGACCTGGTCGGTCACTGACCAGATCACCTGCGTGCAGGCGTGAAGCGGGGTGGGTCAGGGTTTCGGTTTCCAGTAAGTTGCTGGCTGGTGTGTCTGCACTGAAGATACGTGCACGGCTGTTATCGGCAACAACTACCCATGTTTTGTTCATAGTCAGGCTCCTGTGATCGATTGAACTCTTGGGTTTTGGTGCTCCCCTTAATTTATTAAAACTACAAATCTATGTTCCAGATTTTATTTTCCCAGGCTTTTTATACACTCCAGATATGCCTGTTCATCCGGCATTCTGTTTTCTCTCTGTGCTTCCCATAACATTCGCCCCAGGCACTCCATCATCTGATGATCTGCCGCATGTGCATCCCCACTGCCCATAAGCAGCTTTCTATACGCAGCGCTGATGCCTGGAGGGCGATCGGTGCTAATCTGCTCTTGCAGACTGATATGCATGGAGAGGTGCAGAAACGGGTTGGTTTCACCGCCTTCCGGTAGGTAGTCCTTCTCCAGGGCGAGATCCTCCTGTTCCAGCATGGAGTGATATTCCGGATGCTGTTGTATGACGTCAGCAACGACTTTCTCCATTGGCTCCATGGGTAAGTCTTTTTTCTGCTTGTTCCACGCTTGGGTAAAAAAGCGGCGTAGTTGTCTGCGGTCATTACCGAACATTCAGTTCTCCGGATCGGTTTTTGCCGTGTATTCACAGAGATCCTCGATGATACATGAACCACAACGTGGTTTGCGGGCAATACAAGTATAGCGTCCATGCAGGATTAACAAGTGGTGGGCGTCCAGGAGAAACTCCTCCGGGACCAGACGTAACAACCTTTTTTCCACCTCTAACACATTCTTTCCAGAGGCAATTTTCGTGCGGTTGGATACCCGGAACACATGGGTATCAACGGCAATAGTGGGGTGTCCAAAGGCGGTGTTCAGGATGACGTTTGCTGTTTTGCGGCCTACTCCAGGTAGTGATTCCAGGGCCTTTCGCTCCTCTGGCACCTTGCCATCAAACTGCTCTGTGAGGATTTTGCAGGTGGCCATTATGTGGGAGGCCTTGTTGTTGAACAGGCCTATGGTCTTGATCATCTCCCGCAGCCCATCTTCACCCAGATTTAAAATAGCATCTGGTGTCGCTGCCTTTGGAAACAACTTTGCCGTTACCTTGTTCACGGAACGGTCAGTGGCCTGGGCTGAGAGTATCACCGCTATGAGCAACTCGAATGGAGAGCTGAAATCGAGTTCAGATGTCGGGTTGGGTATCTCTTTAGCCAGGCGTTTAAAGATCTCCAGACGCTTTGATTTGTTCATAATGCTATTACTTTATAGTCACGGTTTGAGGCGATTATATGGTCTGTATTATCCGATCATTGGTTGTGTCATGAAAGAGCAAGTTGGCTGTTATTGACTGGAAAATACGAGTAAATATATGCTGAAAACGTGATTCTTTATAGGATATAGTTATCCAAAGTGTGATTTATTGGCAACAAGGAATAGTTCTGTATGTTTGCGTTCAAGAAAAGGGAAATATATTTAAATCCAGAGTTTCAGTCGGCACTGGTTAGGCTTGGTGTGTGGGTCTTTGCGCTGGTCTATGTCTCTGCTGGTGCCTTGTCTGAACATTACTCAGTAGACATTGCCAATTCTACTGGTTTGTTTGCCATCTACCTCATGTTTTTTTTAGGTATCCTGGTCAGCGTATTAATGCGTCCGATGTGGGAGGGACGACGCTACTTCTCACTGGTAGTGGATATTTCAGCAACCACCCTCTGCATCTTCATGACTGGAGAAGCTTCGAGTCCTTTTTTCCTCCTGTATATATGGATTTTTGTGTCATATGGCATGCGCTATGGCAGGAGAAAATTAATGACAGCATCGGTCCTTAGTATCCTGGCATATTCAGTAGTGATTACGCTGCTCGGACAGTGGCTGGAATATCTGTTCGAAGTATCATTTGTCCTCTTGGTGTTAGCAATTCTACCGATATATCAATATTCGTTGATGAGTAAGTTGCACCATGCTCGTGCTGCAGCTGAAGACTCAAACCGGCTGATGGGGCGGTTTCTGTCGAATATGACTAATGATATGCGCGGGCCACTTGGAGATGTTATTTCTAATGCCAATGAACTCGCAGATTCAGGGCTCAATATGCGGCAGTTGGACAAGCTGGAAGAAATCAGCTCATCTGCATCACTGTTAGACTCGGTTATCGGTGATGTCCTGGATTTCTCAAAGTTAGAGGCCCAACAGCTGAAGATTCAATCTGTCCCATTCAATTTGCAGTCTTTACTTTCAGAGGTCTGCTTGGCTACGCATATGAGTTCTGCAGCAAAAGAGATTGAATTTATATGTGAAATTGCCAGTGACGTACCAAAAGTTGTCGTTGGTGATGAACAGAGACTGCGGCAGGTGCTTATCAATGTGATTAAAAATGCCATAGACAATGCACTGCAAGATGAAATCAATATCCGCGTTGGTGTCGATAATGCTGAGCCCTGCATGCTGCTGTTTGAGATTGAAGGGGTTATGTTGGCGCATAATAAAGAGCCCTATTTTCAAGAAGCGTCGAATGAGCTGGACCAGGAGTATGCTCCAGGTCTTGGTTTGAGCCTGGCCAAGAGGCTGGCGCAGAAAATGGGTGGTGATTTTGGTGCGGTACAGGGTGAGAGCGGTTCTGCTTTCTGGCTTAGATTGCCGGTGGGTAAAAACGAATTTGAGGTTGGCAAAACCGGCAGCTCTTCCACTTTAGCGGGAAAGAAGGTGTTTGTGTTTGATACGAATGCGAATAGTAGGGATTCGATTACCGATTGTTGTCAACGATCGGGGATGGTCGTTGAATCAGTCAGTCAGGTGAGTGAACTGGGTAACGCTGTGTCAGAATCAAGGGATAGGCATGATATTGATCTCATTATCCTGTCGGATTCACCTGAAGGCCGGGACGTGACCCGAATTGCAGATATCTGCCTGGATGCCATGGGACAGGATTTACCCATGGTTGTTCTGGCCTACCGGCGGAACTGTCTGGATCTGGAAAAATATCCATCTGCGTTCCTGATAAAGAAGCCGTATGTTCAGGATCATTTGGTGGATGTAATGAACATGATCTTGGAATCTGAGATCGATAATGGTGATGTTGGCAATTCCCCCAGGCTGGAAACCGAAGGGTACTAGTTCTTTCTGGCAGGACAAAAAAAGCGGCATCCGAAGATGCCGCTGTAAATTAGTACGAAAAATGTTGGCTGCTTAGGCTGCGGCCTCTGGTTCTTCCTCTAATGCAGCCTGCTTGGCACGCTCTTCATTGCGTTGATCTATCCAGTTTTTCATCGCCAGCATCAGGCCCAGGGCAATGAAAGCGCCTGGAGGCAGGATGGCCAGCAGGGCCCCCTGAAAGTTATCACCCATGCTGAAGGTTAACCCACGGGCCGCTTCGCCAAACATCAGGTGAGCCTGGGTAAACAGGGTACCCATGCCGATAAACTCTCGCATGGCACCCAGAGCCACCAGCACCAGGGTGAAGCCAATACCCATGGCCAGTCCATCGACGGTGGATTTCACCAGGTTGTTCTTGGAGGCAAAGGCTTCAGCACGGCCGATGATGGCGCAGTTGGTCACGATCAGTGGGATGAAGATGCCCAGGATTTTGTACAACTCGAAGAACCAGGCATTCATGCTCAGCTCGACTGCAGTAACAAAGGAAGCGATAACCAGTACGAATACCGGCAGGCGGATCTCGTTACGTACAATGTTACGTATCAGGGATACAGTGATGTTGGAAAGTACCAGAACCACGGTAGTGGCAATACCCAAACCCAGCCCATTGATGGCAGTATTGGTAACGGCCAGCAGCGGACAGAGGCCCAGCAGTGCCACCAGGGCCGCGTTGTTGTTCCAGAGTCCGTCACGTATCAGTTGTCTGTATGTAATATCTGACATATTTGTGTACCTGATTATTTGCCGCTTTCTGTTTTAGCCGCTTCTGCCATCTGTTCCTTGGCTGGTGCTTGCTTCTTGGCCAGGAACAGAGACTTCTTGTTCTCGTCGTAGTAGAGCAGGGTGTTCTTCACCGCCTTAACGATGGCACGTGGGGTGATGGTGGCGCCGGAGAACTGGTCGAAGATACCGCCGTCACGCTTTACCTTCCACTTGGCCGGCTTTGGGTCCTTCAGGGATTTTCCTTGGAAACTGTGGATCCAGTCACCTTTCTCCACTTCAATCTTGTCCCCCAGCCCCGGGGTCTCTTTATGTGCAACTACCCGTACACCACCCAGGCTGCCATCGGCCAACACTGCCACCAGCAGCTTGATTTGGCCGCTGTAGCCATCTGGGGCGATAGAGGTGAATACTGCTGCTACCGGGCTTTCTGCCTTGCGGCCAAAATATACGGTGGTCTCCTTGGTGCCCAGCTTGTCGATATCGGAGACAACGGTCTTGTCGTTGACGATATCGTTATCGATGCTTGAGGCTGGTACCAGGGCGTTAAGGCTGTTCAAAAGGGCCATACGCTCGTTCTCGGCGATCTGGTCCTTGGTGGCCTGGTGGGTGACGGCCACCAGGCCCACACCAACTACGGCAAACATGGCCAGAAGCAGTCCGGCAATAGTAATTGGGTGCTTAATCATGGCCAGCCCCCCTGTGACCGAAGGTACGTGGCCGGGTAAAGAACTCAATAGTAGGTGCTGCCATATTCATCAACAGTACAGAGAAGGCGATGGCATCAGGATAACCACCCCAGGTCCGGATTATGTAGATCAGAACACCGATGCTGGCACCGTAGTAGAGCTGGCCCTTTCTGGTGCCAGGTGCGGAGACCGGATCGGTGGCGATAAAGAAGGCGCCCAGCATGGTAGCTCCACTGAAGATGTGGAAGCTGGTCAATGGGTAGGCATCGCCATCAATAATGTTGAACAGGAATGCCATTACCGCCAGCCCTGCCAGTGTGGATACAGGGATGTGCCAGGTGATGGCCTTCTTGTACAGCATGAATAGACCACCCAGCAGGTACAGGCCAGCCACGATTTCCCAACCCTTGCCGCCAAACTCTCCCAGAACCGGGCTGCTACTTATCTCGGTAACCGTCTGGTTTAAGCTGAGACCGGTACGCATGGTATCCAGTGGCGTGGCCATGGTTACCGCATCCCAGGTCAGACCGTTGGGCAGGGCGCCACCGAAGATCACTCCCAGGGTCTGGGCGAAGGTCAGTGGGTTTTCATTCAACATAACTGGCGGCAGCCAGGATGTCATCTGTACTGGATAGGAGATCAGGAGCAGTACATAGGCTGCCATGGCCGGGTTGAATACGTTGTAACCCAGGCCACCATACATCTGTTTCACCAAAAGAATTGCGAAGGCAACACCGATGACAGTCAGCCACCAGGGTAGCAGTGGCGGGACAGCAATGGCGAACAGCATGGCTGTAAGTATGGCGCTTAGGTCCATGATCACTGGTTTGACCTGGCGATCCCGCAGCTTCATTACCAGCGCTTCACATGCGATGGCGGTGGCAATGGCCAGTACCATATTTATCAGAATGCCCCAGCCGAAGAACCATATCATGGCCAGGGCGCCTGGAATCAGGGCAAGAACCACCCACAGCATGGCTTTCTGGACGCTGTTGGGGCGGTCTGTATGTGGTGATGTTATTGTAGGAAATTGCATCTTTATTCGTCCTGACCTTCAGAACCAGCAGGCTCTGCTTTGCTGTCGGTTTCCGGCTGGGCTGCCTTCTGTTCCGGTTTTTGTTCTGATGTTGCCTTGGCCTCTTCTTTATTGTCGGTTTCTGGCTGGGCTGCCTTCTCTTTTGCTTCCTGCTCTTTTTTCAGGGCCTCTGCAGCCTCTTTCTTCTTCTTCATAGCCGCCTTCTTGGCTTCCATCTTGGCCTTCTTCTCGGCGGCCTCTCTTTCCAGGCGTTCGTTTCTGGCCTCGGCACGTTCACGGGCACGCTCCTTCTTGGCCTGATCCCGATCCAGCTGCAGGTTGGCGGCCTTGGCGCTACGGAAGAACTGCACCAGGGGAATGCGTGAGGGGCAGACATGGGAGCAGCAGCCACACTCGATGCAGTCGAACAGGTTGTTATGCTTGGCCTTCTCCAAGGCACTTGAGCGGATGTGCCAGTACATGTTCTGTGGCACCAGGCTCATGGGGCAGGCGTCGACGCAGCGCAGGCAACGGATGCAGGCGTTGATGTTGCCGGTAGATGGCACCTCTTCAATGCTGGGTACCAGGACGCAGTTGTTGGCCTTGCCCACTGGTATTTCGTCGGAACGCATGCTGAAGCCCATCATGGGGCCACCCAGGATCAGCTTGCTGGCCTTGTTGGTGTAGCCGCCCACCTGGGGTACCAGTTCCTCTACCGGGGTGCCTAGGAGCACCTCCATGTTCTGTGGCTCCTTGACGCCCTCGCCGGTCAGGGTGACCAGACGTGAGATCAGGGGCTTACCCTCCAGCACCGCATCGGCCACAGCGGCGCAGGTGCTGACATTCTGTACTACTACACCGATCTGCGCTGGAATACCGCCCTGGCGCACCTCCTTGCCGGTGAGGATGTATATCAACTGTTTCTCACCACCACTGGGGTAGCGAGTAGGGATAACAATGACATGGGCATTTGGCAGCTTATCAGTGGCTGCTATGGCCTTTTTCATCACCTCAATCGCCTTGGGCTTATTGTCCTCAATGGCGATAAGGCACTCCTTGGCGTCAAGCAGGTAGTTCATGATGGCGGCGCCATTGATAATGCGCTCGGCATGCTCCTGCATCAGCACGTCGTCAGAGGTGATGAATGGCTCACACTCTGCACCGTTGATGATCAGTTGCTGGATATCCTGCTGGCCTTCCGGTGGACTTAGTTTAACGCTGGTGGGGAAGGAGGCACCGCCCATACCTACAATGCCGGACTGGCGTATACGCTCACGGATATCCGTTTTGTCCCAGGTGGCGTAATGCACCATAGGGGGTGGCAGATCGGTCCACTCCTCCTGGCCGTCCGGGTCAATGACGATACAGGGCCCAGGCAGTCCGGAGGGATGCGGCACCGGGTGGTCACCGATATCAACCACGGTGCCAGAGGTGGAGGCATGCACAGGTGCATTGATGAAGGCCTTGGAGGAACCTACCATCTGGCCTTTAAGCACCCGGTCGCCAACAGATACCAGGGGCTCGTTGGGAGCACCGATATGCTGCTGCAGCGGTATGATGATCTTTGATGGGATCGCAGCCTTGCCCGCTGGTTTAGTCAGGGACTGGGCCTTGTTATCTGGTACGTGTATACCTCCGGAGATTTTCCAGAGCTTACGTATTTGATTATTATCTTCTGTATAAAAGTTTGACATCTCTGTTCGGCCCCTATCCCGCCTTGCGCAGTTCCGGCATGGCGATCTCCCCGGGTACGTCTTTTTCTGGAACCGGCCAGGTCCAGTTTCTGATATCTATGGTTATTGGCAGCATGTCGATGCAGTCCACAGGGCAGGGCTCAACGCAGGCTTCACAGCCGGTGCACTCGTCAACGATAACTGTGTGCATCAATTTGGTAGCTCCGATGATGGCATCCACCGGGCAGGCCTTAATGCACATGGTGCAGCCGATACACTCATCCTCACGGATGTAGGCAACAATAGGTCCTTGCTCTTCTTCGGTCTCGGCACCCATGGGCACGGGATCGATCCCCAGCAGTTCTGCCATTGATAGCATGGTGGCTTCACCGCCTGGAGGACAGCCGTTAATCTCGGCCTCGCCTTGAACTACTGCTTCGGCATAGGGGTGACAACCAGGGTATCCACACTGTCCACACTGGCTCTGTGGCAGCAGTTCATTGATCTTTTCCGCCATGGGATCCTCTTCCACGTGAAAGCGGATGTTGGAGTAACCCAGCAACAGGCCAAAGCCCAGGGCGAGACATGATATGGCAATAATTGCAGTCAGAATCAGCATCTCAAATCCACCTTATGTAGCAACCAGGCCAGCGAAGCCCATGAATGCCATGGACATCAGACCTGCAGTGACCAGACCTATGGCGCCACCCCCGAAGGGCTTGGGTACATCAGATACGTCGATGCGCTCACGCATGGCGGCAAACAGAACCAGTACCAGGGAGAAGCCCAGGGCGGCACCGAAGCCGTACAGTGCTGACTCGATGAAGTTGTGTTTTTCCTGAATGTTGAGCAGGGCAACACCCAGTACGGCACAGTTGGTGGTGATCAGAGGCAGGAAGATGCCCAGCAACTGGTAGAGTACTGGACTGGTCTTGTGCATCACCATCTCGGTGAACTGCACCACCACGGCGATGATGAGGATGAAGGCAATGGTACGGAGATACTCCATCCCTAACGGTGCCAGCATGTACTCATTGGTAAGATAGCTGATGACAGATGAGAGGGTCAGCACAAAGCTGGTGGCCAGACTCATGCCAATAGCGGTATCAACCTTGCCGGAAACTCCCATAAACGGGCAGAGCCCAAGGAATTTTACCAGTACAAAGTTGTTGACCAGAATGGTACTGATCAGTATCAGGACATATTCTTGCATCGGATTTTTCTACATGTTTTTAATTAATAGGTTATTTGCTAATACACTATTCGATCGTAGCATTCTCTAAAAAAACCATGAGCGGGGCAATACTAAATATAGTAATGGCCCTATCTATTCACCCATCGCTTGAAACGGCGATATATTATATTAATGCAGCGATAAAATATACCTGCGGCCTGAGGTGTTATTCCCGTATGGGGAAAAGTTGAATTCTATATTAGAAACCTGATGGCAGGCATTGATATTTGCAGGAAGAGGAACTATGCCATATCCCGATATACATGAGATATGGCTGACCAGATGTTTGCCTCATCTGTTATTGTGAGGATCTAGTTTGCAGGTTTTAACCTATTTAACCTTCATCCCGGGTATGGCACCGGAATCTGGGTTCAATACAAACAGGTCCTTGCCACCTGGGCCTGCTGCCAGAACCATGCCCTCTGATACACCGAAGCGCATTTTGCGCGGGGCCAGGTTTGCCACCATCACAGTGAGGCGCCCTTCCAGGTCTTCTGGTGCGTAGGCAGATTTTATTCCTGCAAACACATTGCGGGTTTCTCCACCCAGATCCAGTGTGAGTTGCAATAGTTTGTCTGCTCCATCTACATGTTCTGCCTTGACTATCTTTACTACTCTCAGGTCCACCTTGGCGAAATCCGGGAACTCGATGGTGTCGGCAATGGGATCATCAGCAAGTGGTCCCGTTGGTTTAGTCTCGGTCTTGGACTGTGCCGCAAGATCTTCTTTGGAATCGTTAACCATGGCCTCAATCTGTGGTTGCTCAACCCGGGTCATCAGAGGCTTGAACTTGGCGATGGCATGACCGGTAAGGGGCTGCTCCAGGCTGTCCCAGGTCAGGGGCTCGATCTGCAGGAAGGCCTCTGATTTCTCAGCAGTCCCTGGCAAGATAGGACGCAGGTAGCCGATCAGGATGCGGAACAGGTTAATACCCATTGAACAGACATCGTGCAGTTCCTGGTCTTTGCCTTCCTCCTTGGCAATGACCCAAGGCTTTTTGTCGTCTATGTACTGGTTGGCACGGTCGGCCAGGGCCATGATCTCGCGTACTGCATGGCTGAACTCCCGTGCCTCGTAGCGGGCAGCGATGGATTCACCGGCGGCTACAAACTCATCGAACAGGGTCTGCTCGGCAATGTTTTCTGACAGGGTGCCGTTGAACCTCTTCTTGATAAAGCCGGAGCAGCGGCTGGCTATATTTACCACCTTGCCCACCAGGTCGGAGTTTACCCGGGCGCTGAAATCCTCCAGGTTCAGATCTATGTCTTCCACTCCAGAGCTGAGCTTGGCGGCAAAGTAGTAGCGCAGATACTCAGGATTGAGGTGTTCCAGGTAGGTGCTGGCCTTGATGAAGGTGCCACGGGACTTGGACATCTTCTGTCCGTCCACGGTGAGGAACCCATGGGAGAAGATGGCGCTGGGGGTACGGAAGTCGGCACCGTGCAGCATGGCCGGCCAGAACAGGGCATGGAAGTAGATAATGTCTTTGCCAATGAAGTGGTACAGCTCGGCCGCAGAGTCCTTACCCCAGAAATCATCGAACTCCAGGCCATCGGTCTTGTCGCACAGGTTTTTGAAGCTGGCCATGTAACCGATGGGGGCATCCATCCATACATAGAAGAACTTGCCTGGGTGGTCCGGAATCTCAAATCCGAAATAGGGGGCGTCGCGGGATATGTCCCACTCCTGCAAGCCGGCCTCGAACCACTCATCCAGCTTGTTGGCTACCTCGCTCTGCAGGTGGCCACCGCGGGTCCACTCTTTGAGCATCTGTTCAAAATCACCCAGCTTGAAGAAGTAGTGCTCTGACTCTTTGTCCACCGGGGTAGCGCCAGACACCGCGGAAACCGGGTTTTTCAGTTCTGCCGGTGAGTAGCTGGCACCGCAGACCTCGCAGTTGTCACCATACTGGTCTTGAGCCCCGCACTTGGGGCATTCACCCTTGATGAAGCGGTCCGGCAGAAACATGTTCTCTACCGGGTCGTAGGCCTGGGTAATGGTGCGGTTGTGGATATGTCCCTTATCGCTGTTACGCCGGTAGATCAGGGAGGCGTACTCACGGTTCTCATCCGAATGGGTGGAGTGGTAGTTATCGAATCCTACCCGGAATGCGGCAAAATCGGCCTGATGTTCTTCAGCTACCCGAGCAATCAACTCCTCCGGCTCTATCCCATCCTGACGCGCTCTGAGCATAATTGGGGTACCATGGGCGTCGTCTGCGCACACATAGATGCACTGGTGCCCTCGCATTTTCTGAAAACGTACCCATATATCTGTCTGCAGATACTCCACCAGGTGCCCGATGTGGATGGGGCCATTGGCATAGGGCAGGGCGCTGGTAACCAGGATTTTTCGTTGTTTATTGCTCATTTTTGGATATTTTGTGTAATTCTGTAAACGCAGGATTATTTCACATATCATTCGCTACGAACATCCAGGGAACTGCCTGATTTATCCACTAATGTGTGGTGTGTGCAATATTCCACCATCTTTAGAGCCATGCCTTTTCAATCTGGTGGTATAAGCAGTGGAATAGGTTTTTTTAAAAAAGACCAACTATTTTGGTTGGGAAAGGGCGCTGTGTTGGTGTAAACTGCGCCTCATGCATTTATGGTAATACTCTAATATACGCCGGCAGTGACCGGTTGGCAGGAGAAAACGAATTATGTCTGAACTGACACGTGAGCAGATAGAAGAGGCGATCAAGGGGTATCAGGAGCCCCACCTGGAGCAGGATCTGGTTGAGGCCAAGGCCATAAAGGATGTGGCTATCGATGGTGACAAGGTAAAGGTCACCGTGGAATTGGGCTTCCCAGCCGCTGGTTTCCAGGATGAGCTGATCGCTACGGTAAAAGAGAAGGTGGAGTCGGTCTCCGGAGTCGGTTCTGCTGAGGTTGATCTGGGCTGGAATGTGGTTGCCCACTCAGTGCAGAAATCCCTCAAGCCTATCGATAATGTTAAGAACATCATTGCAGTGGCCTCTGGTAAGGGTGGTGTAGGTAAATCCACCACCGCTGTTAACCTGGCCCTGGCCCTGGCAGCAGAGGGTGCCAAGGTAGGTGTGCTGGATGCCGATATCTACGGTCCATCCCAGCCCCGTATGCTGGGTGTGGCGGGTCAGCCGGAATCGAAAGACGGTAAGACCCTGGAGCCCATGGAGAACTACGGTCTGCAGGCCATGTCCATAGGTTTTCTAGTGGATGAGGAGACGCCGATGATCTGGCGTGGTCCTATGGTAACCCAGGCCCTGGAGCAGCTTTTGAACGACACCAACTGGGATAACCTGGACTACCTGGTTATCGACCTGCCACCTGGCACCGGTGACACCCAGCTTACCCTGGCCCAGAAGGTGCCGGTATCCGGTGCCGTAATCGTTACCACCCCGCAGGACATCGCGCTACTGGATGCCCGTAAGGGATTCAAGATGTTCGAGAAGGTTGAAGTACCGGTGCTCGGAATCGTCGAGAATATGAGCATTCATATCTGTTCCAAGTGTGGGCATGAGGAGCATATCTTCGGTGAAGGTGGTGGTACCCGCATGGCAGAACAGTATGGAGTGGACTTCCTGGGTGCTCTGCCACTGGATATCCGTATCCGTGAGGAGACCGATGGTGGCAAGCCCACGGTTATCGCGGAGCCGGATCATCGTATCTCCCAGATCTACCGGGAGATTGCCCGTAAGACCGCGGCCAAGCTGTCACAGCAGGCCAAGAGTTACGCAGCCAAGTTCCCAAGTATTGTGATTCAGAATAACTAATCGGCTATGCCGAGCTTGGTAAAACCCCGGGAAGCGAACTGCTTTCCGGGGTTTTTTTATCTCGTATGTTTACTCTTGGGTTATGCTGGACTTGTGTCCACCTGGTTGCGGCCCGCAACCTTGGCTGCATAGAGGGAATCGTCGGCGCGTTTTAGTAATACATGCAAGGGTTCGCCCTCGCTGTATTCAGCAATTCCCAGACTGATGGTCATCTCTTCTTCATAGTTGAATTTGTGTTCAGCTACTGCCTGCCGCAGTCGTTCCGCCTGCAGAATGGAGCCTTTTAGATCAGTCTCCGGAAGAATTACCAGGAACTCCTCACCTCCATAACGATATATGCTGTCCAGTTGTCGAATCTGTAAGCAGATTATCTTTACGATCTCCTTGATCACCTCATCTCCAGCACCATGCCCGTAGGTGTCATTAATGCGCTTGAAGTGGTCGATGTCGATGGCAATCAGGGAGAATCCGCGTTTATACCGCAGTGCATTCTCCTCCATCTGCTTCAGGTCGGAATTGAACTTGGCGCGATTGAACACTCCGGTAAGGGCATCTGTCTTGGCCATCTTTTCCAGTCGCCGTTCCATCTGCTTGCGTTCTGTTATGTCCAGGGCAAAACCAACGATATAGGGTTTGTTTTCCAGCTCTGTACGCAAGCCGGTGGCATAGACTGGTATAACTTTTGATGTCTTGGTAAGTGCATCAAACTCGGCATGCGCAGATCCTTCCTGGAATACAGTTTCCATCTTCTTTTTCAGTGCAGATTGATGATCTTTTTCTATCAGGTCAGTGGCGTGCATTCGGGATATCTCATCACCGCTGTATTCAGATATACGTTCGAGCTCACGGTTCCAGCGTCTGAACCTGCCATCGGTGTCTATAAGAAAAAACAGCCCAGGTAGGCCATCCACCAGTGCAGAGCTGAAGCTGGTCTCATCCAGCAGTCTTTTTACCAGATGGCTTTCTCTACGGTAAAAAATCATCGACAGTACTACCATCAGGACTATGGCACTGGAAAGTCCCGCCCCGACTAGTAGTGCGTGTTGTCGCAACTCACTGATCCTTTCCTTCAGCATCTCCTTCAGCAGGCCGCGCACACTTCCACAGATTACGTCACAGATTCCAACAGCATGGGTGCCTTTACCAAAGAAACTCAGGGCGTCCAGATCTGAGTCTCTGTGTTTTATTATGTCCATGGCAGCAGCGGTAAAAAGTGATATTTTTTCATCAATATTTCTGAATCTGTCCGCCAGCTGTGACTTGATCTCTGGGTTGAGGGAAAATACTGCCCGTAGGTTGCGTGCCACATGGGCCAGTTCCAGGTTGACAGCCTCAATCTCCCGCTGCAACTGGTGAAGATCGCTCATCCCGTATATATCGCCAGCGATGATTCCAGCTCCCAGGCCGCGCACTCGCCCTATCGACTCCACTACGGATGGCAGGTGGTTGGTTGAGAGATCAGCCAGGTAGTAGGTGGCTACATCCGCGTCTAGTGCCAAATGGGATCTGTTGGCAGTATGCAGCAGCATGTCACGAAATGTTTCTATATGTTTGGTAAAGCGTTCAAAGGAGTCTGGATCACTCTGTTTTGCAAGTTCATCCTGGAGCGTACCGAGATCTCTCTGCAATTTCCGCAGGTTATTGTTTATCCCTATTTCGGTTCCATATGGGTCACTGAGAACAGTTTTGAATTTCGCGTTTAATTGATCCTGTGCCTTTTGGTAGGGGACTTCGGCGCCGAGATCTCCGTTCCGCAACACCTCATACAGGCCACGTACCTTCTGTGCTTCAAACATGGTCGCCTGTAGTTTCTTTACATAATTTACACCAAGCAGCTCACGTTCGGCTGAACTGGTCTGGGTCTGAAAATCCTTTAGGAAAATCAGTGCGGATCCGGCAATAAGTATCCCTGCCAGCAGGATTATAAACTGGTAAAGGCGTTGTTGATGGAAAGGGGCACTGTTGTTCATATTTTATAATGTTCTATGTTTAGAGGTTAGGAAGAACAGCAGGTGACGTCAAGAAAATCTGTTAATTATCAGAGTCCTATGGTTGGTTTTTATGATTAGATATTCAGAATATATTGGAGTGCGAGCCTAACAAACGTGATATTGCTTAGGTGGTATATGTAATGATTTATTTTGCCCTAGCAAAACTTGGTGGTAACAGCCTATTTATTACATGTTGCGTCTGTATGGATAAGGGTCAAAGCTAGGGTGATGGGTGTGGAGCCTGTGCTCTTCTATCAATACGGTTATTTTCTTTTCTGTTCAACTGCTTCAGTGCTGCAGATGAGTTACTGCGCGAACCTGGTATTGTCTTCCCACCTTGATTGGCTGTCTATTTACACTGCTGTAGAATCCAGAATGTATAACGCTTATTTGTTGATGGAATACAGGATGAAATCTCTGTTCTTTGCGATTGTCTCTGCCATGACCCTGCTTTTTCCAGGTGTATATGTTCAATCTGCGGATGCAGAGCCAGTGCCAATGGCTTACATCAGTATTCCTTTTGGTAGTACCTCCAAGGTGATGGCTGATTATGGTTTGCAACTGGCCAGGATTGATCCTGGTAGCAGTGGCGTGAGGTCTATTTCCTCCTCTACACCATATTTAGACCTGAAATTCAGCGGTACTCAGCTGGACTCATTTTCAGTGAATGGGATTAACACTATAAGTAAGGTTACTAGTCTCAATGCTGATGGGACCAGCTCTACGCACAGCAGTATCAATTGGAACTATGTTGGTTGGGGGTTGTTGGCCTTTGGTGGTCTATGGTGGGTCTGCGAGGAGAGGGATTGGGATCTGTGTGGTGGTGATCGTGATAGTGATGATGATAATGGTGGGATGACGGTGGTTGAGCCACCTGAGTTGTAGCTTTGATCATGCCGTCGGACTTGATCTGGCATCCAGTTGTTCTTTTTAAGACTCAGTAAATAGTTTCACAGCCTATATACCACGATTCTTTTTCTACCTTTTTTGTCTGGCTGCGAGTCCCTTTCTTTTGGTCGCTCAAAAGAAAGGGACGAAAGAAAAGAGCGCCCTGGTGTTCCACCCTTCGGGTACCCTGTGCTTCTCGTTTCCAGCGGG
>JANQEV010000012.1 GCA_028278145.1 Chromatiales bacterium
AGGTGGCACTCCTGGCATCTATCCACTCGCCGCTACGATGGTCGATCACCCAAATCTCAGTAGTCGTAGCATCCTTCCATGGTTTGTCCTGCAACCAGAGAGCGGCACAACCTATGTCATCAAACATCTCTACCCTGGAACGCTTCCCCTCCGGTGTCCAGCGTACCTGCGCAGCATGTTTACGATCACTCAGGACCATGCGACAACGTTCACAGGCATCCCGGTCCCACTTCACCTCCTTGGGTCCGGTACCAGGATCACCCGAGCAGGCAGCAAGCAGGAACAATAGCTGCAACACAACAACCAGGCCAATAACACCGGAGAACCGCGTCTGCATGGAGTCAGGCTGCCTCATCCATCTTGATACCGGCCAGCAGTGCGGCATAACGCGACAACACCCCCAGGAAACGCAGGCGATCCGGACCGGGGACAAAACCATCCCACACCAGACCTTCCTTACTTCCGGTAAAACCCCACTCCTGAATGGTCTTGGCAAAGGCATCTTCGGCACGGATCAGTCGCACCTGGCAGTGCAGGCGACTGGAGAGCTCCACCAGGTCTGCAACCCTGTCATCCAAAACCACATTACCCTGGTCCAGTTCGATCACCCGGTTCACCAGGGGTGCCACCTCATCCAGACGGTGACTGGAGATGAGCATTACTGCCTGATCCTGTTTCTCGGCCAATAGCTGGAAGAATACATGCCGCGCCTCGGGATCGAGATTTGCAGCCGGTTCATCCATCACCAGCAGTTCGCTGTCACGACCCAGGGCAATGGCGATCAGCAGCTTCTGTTTCTGGCCACCAGAGAGTTTCACAAATGGTTGATGCCTGAAGCTGTCCACATCAAAACCCATGCGGCCCGCCACCTCCTCCATATGTTTCTGATCGGCATTACACAGGCTGGCTGAGAAGCGCAGCAGCTGTCCAACCGGCATCTTGAGTGGCGGTGGCAGTTGCGGTACGAAGCCCACCTTGGAGAGTACCTCACGCCTGTGCAGACGTGGGTCCTGTCCATCGATAGATACACTGCCATCACAGGTGTACTCTCCCAGCAGGCAACGTATCAGGGTGGTCTTGCCAGCACCGTTAGAACCCACTAGGGCCACCCGGTGCCCGCGCTCTATCTCTAGCTCCACCCCTTTGAGTACATCTGTACGGCGGAACCGTTTGGTTGTCTTTTCAAATCTTATCATCTACTTTTTATTGTCATTCTTCAGGTGCTTACCCAGCCCCTTCACCTCAAACACCAGGGAGTCGGTGGGACAGATATCCACACACAGGCCACACCTGGTACAGTCGGCACCAACATCCATATCCATGGCATCGGCACGCCCCTTAATCGTCATGCTGAGCACGTGTGGCACCAGGCAGATCTTGCGACAATCACCCTCATGGTGACAGTTTTTAAGGTTATACTTCACCCGCAGCGGGGATATGGTCCCCACTACACCATAGGTTATCCCAATGGGACAGATATATCTGCACCAGGCGCGCCGGGAGTAGAACACCTCGATCAGCAGCAAAAAGCCAACCCAGATCAGGGCCAGACCCGGACCATAGATCAGGGCACGACTGAGTATACCTGTGGGCGAGATGGTCTCGAAAACGGTATATCCGCTAGCAAAGGCCAGCAGGGCGAATATCACGTAAAGTACCGTACGTACGCTACGCTTTAAGGGGCGATCACGTACGATCTTCTTCTTGGCCAGCCACAGGTGCAGTGACTCGGCCCACTCTGCCACCAGGTGATAGGGACAGACCCAGGAGCAGAAGGTGCGACCACCAAGCAATATCCACATCACCAAGATAGTTACGAACCCAATCACCAGGTTCAGCACCACAATCTTGTAGGCCAACACCACCTGCAGGGCAGAGTTGAGATCTGCCATATGGAATCCCACAAACCTGGATGCGGTCAGGGCGCCTTCCAGGATCTGCACATCAAAGAAGAAAGAGACCACAAACAGCATGTTCACCAGGATCAGGGTAATCCAACGCCGGTTGCGCCATTTGTGTGGTGCAGGATTCTGCGCCGCCTCCTCATAGATGCGGTCAAATTCAGCCTTATCGAAAGGGTTATCCTTCTTGTGGACGTGTATATCCTTGGCATCGACAGTAATCTTTTCCGGATCCGGTTTGCGCGGAGCACCACCGAACATGACACGCAGGGATTCAACTATATAACCCATGCTAACCTCACACGTCGTCCGCGGTTTTATCAATATCTATCACGATTGCAGCGGGCTCAACCGGACAGATCATTTCACACACCCCGCAGCCAACACAGCCTTCATAAACCACTGGCATCATGCGCTGCGTACCATCTATACCTTCAATCGGCTCCAGAGCAATCGCATGCAGTGGCGGGCACTCGTTACCATGCTTCTCGGCAACCCTGGCCACCTTGGAATCTTTCTTCTGTTTTGCCTCCTCCGCACACTGGGTGATCCTGATTTCAATGGGACACTGACGTACGCATAGATCACATAACTCCAGGTCATACTCATATTCTGCCACCTTGATGGGGTTCCAACGATCCACATCGTCATAGCGCAACAGCCCCTCAAAATCTGGCCCCCTGGCCACACCCTTGAATCCCTTACCCTGTACCGCCAGACAAGATTCAGCACACGCCAGGCGGGCAAAACCCATTCTGGTATCAGCCGGGTAATCCAGGTCATGGGTCAGGGCACCGGTAGGACAGGCCAGAACACACTGCAGACCGTCGCAGGAGAAATCGCAGGCCTGGGCCCTGGCATCTATATAGGGCACACCGATTCCGAAACCATCGGTTATATCGGCCAGCTTTATGGCCTCCACCGGACATACCTGCACACACTGACCACACTTGATACAGGAGGCGAAAAACTCCTGCTCATCGAATGGAGTCTTGATGGCACCTGGAGGACGCAGACGCAGTGAATGCCCCTGCACCACCGGCCAGAAGCCAAGCATGGAGGCACCCACGGCTCCAGTAGCCAGAACCGTGGAACGCAGAAACTGCCTGCGGCTCTGATCCTGCCTGCGCTTGGAACGAACACGTTTCTTTTTCGTGTTCACACTTTTGTCTTTATCTGACTCAGTCAATCTACTGCCTCCGCTGACATCAGTGGTTTATCGTCTCGCAACACCAGGTCAGGCGAGGTAAATGGCGCCAGTCGCTCCAGGAAGTCCAGTACTTCCAGCACCGGAGAACCCTTAAAAAATCTCGTGGATGGGACATCCATCCAGATGCGGTCGGCATAGGTATAGAGCTCATATGCACTATCACCTACTCCATCCCTGTTCCGGTCAAAGCCCTCATAATCATCCCAGTGATTACCGCTCCAGTCATTGCGTTTTGCCGTCTTGGCACCACCCACGGCAACCTGGGTAATATTACCCTTCATCCGGTTACGTTTGAAAATATTACCCTTCCAGTCATTCAGGAATAGGATACCAATACCGCTGAAGGCGATCAGGTTATCCTCGATACGGTTTATTGTATCAGGCTGGTAGGGAGAAACATCCAGATACAGGCCAGTGGCGCAGTACAGCACCCGGTTGCCTGTTACCACCACCTCTGAGGTCTCTTTGAAACCGATCCCCATGCCAGTGGCACCGGTGGCATGGGCGATGTAGTTATCTTTGACCACCACTCCATCACTGTACATGATGAAGATACCCACCGAGTTGTCCTCAAAGTGATTTCCCACCACCTCGTTGTATTGAGAGTACATGAAGTGCAGGGAGTAGCGACCACCGCGGGCGTCATTGCCCTTGATCAGGTTGTCCTTGGAATACCAGACCACAATATCCCGGGAGTCACGCACCTGGTTATCCATAATCTTATTATTGAAGCTGTACCAGAGGCGTATGGCATCGCCACGCATACCAAGCTCAACCGGCTTGGAAGTAATCTTGTTGCGGCGCACAATATTATGTTCTGCCTGCCCCAGATCTATACCAAAAAGGGAGTTATCGATAACGTTATCCTTGATAACGTTAAAGTTCCCCCGAACCTGAACCCCGGAATCGATATCGTTGTGAGATTCACCAGAGTTGGTGAGACGTAGATTCTTCAGGGTGGCACCATCGGTATCCAGAAAGATGACCGAGCCCTTGCCACCGGCATCGATGGTTACCTGGCCGCGGCCATCTATGGTAATAGGCTTTTCGATAATTACCGGCCCGGCATAGGTTCCAGGTGGCGGTGTGAGGATAGCGTTGGGTTTGGCTGCATCCACCAACTCCTGAAATGATGGATACTCTTTACCCCAGCTGGTGCTGGCCACCAACGACCACAGCAGCAGCGCTGCCAGAAACGACCAAGGGCCGAAGATTGAGCTTCGAGGCTGTTTCACCTCTGTTCCCGAACTTCGACCCCCAGACATATTGAAAATAACGCTAAACAGTTTGGTGTATCCTCAGGGCACCTGCCCTGTAATCAGCTATCCTCTCGATTCTGCTTGATGCGGATCAGAGCGGCAACCGCCAGAACCAGGGAAAACAGCACCATTATACCAAAACCTATATATGGGTATGAATGGGTGGAAAACTGCGCCACCTTACCCACGCCAAATACGGTTGGCATGAACGGCTTAACCGTGAAGGCGCCCATATCGTTCAGGGTGTGTCCATACCACCACAGCCAGGCGGAATAATCGATAATAAAGAAAACCGGCAGTGCCATGGGTACCAGTACCAACAACCAATACAGCATGCCGCTGTTTTTGCGGGCACCAAATATCAGCAACAGCATGGCACCGATCAGGCCCACAAACACCACATTGATGGCCAACTTGAGGTTCTTGACCATGGGCACGATTTCGGTGGGATTGTTGAAGTAGCGTCCCAGACTTTTGGCATAGTGCCAGGACATGATCTGGAAGCTGCTGCCATTCCATGGACCCTCTGCCTGACCTTTTGCCTGGTCTCTATCATAGGTAGCCTTGATCTCCTGAATCAGCTGAGTCTTAGCGAACTTCGATCTTTCAGCGGCCTTCTTCGCCTTTTCAGCCTGAGAAGGCAATACCACCTCAACACCAGAATCCTCCAGAGACTGCTTGACGGCACCTACTATGCCGCCAATTACGATCTCAGGTTCCTTGGTATCACTGGATGCCTCCTGATCCAGTGACGTGACCAGGGCCTCCACATAGCCTTCGTTCTGCAGATTAAATCCATCTTCTGCATATATAGTCACATACATCCAGGCGGCTAAGCCGGTAAAACCAACCCCAAGGATGGCCATACGCACCTTGGGAATGCGGCACATAAAACCCAGCAGCATAATACCGAGAAACACGGTAAGAAACTGTCCAAAACCCCGCTCTACCGGACCACCTGCGGCGATAGGATACATGCCTACATAGTGGTTGATGGTATCCATCTCATGCACACAATCCAGGGCCACATCCTCTTTGATCTCAGCCTTTTCGATTTTCTTACAACCGTTGAATACGCCATTCATATGGAAATGAATACGCACTCCATCAGGAAATGACTCTTCCGGGTAGTTGGGCGCAGTCAGGGAGACCCACCAGACAGGGGTATAGAAGATTACAGCCAAAAGTCCCAACGCAATAAGGGTCAGAACAGCTACCTGAAGAGTCTGTTTATTCGTGGATACTGCAGTCATGATTCTACTATTCTCGAGCGGCTGATTAGGGGTTCTGGATGACACTGACACCAGTGGACCAGGACATATATGGGTTAGTGATTACGATATGTAAAACAACCCTGAAATGAAGTTGTTACCAAGTCCAAATAGCAATAAACAACTGCTAATGAACATCACTGTTAAAGACAGTTCCCACGCAAGCGTGGGAACTGTCGGTACAACATTAGACTTCTCTAACCGGAAACCAGATTAATCGAAATCTGGGTTTAGCCAATCTTTTGACGGAGCCAGATCCTCTTTTGGCACCGGAATACGTGAGGTGTAGTTGATCACCATGGCCATATCCTTGTCGCTGAAGCCATTGATCTGTTTCACCATGTCTGGGTTGGCGTTACGGCGCTTGCCGTCACGGATCCACTCAAACTGACGCAGCATGTACTTGTAGTGCTGACCGGCGATCTTGGGATAGAACTTGTTCTCATCACCCTCACCGTTCTTTCCATGGCACTGGGTACAGTTCTTGTCATAGAGCTGCTTACCCTGTTCGAATTCAGGTGTTCCCTCAGCCCAGTCACCCTTGCCGTTGTCCGGGTTCATCGGCAGCTTTTCGATGTATGCGGTTACGTCGGCAATAGCCTGCTCGTCACCAATGGACTCAGGCAGGGCAAACGGATACATGGTTGGGTTGTCACGGTTCAGGGCGCGGATATCAGCCAGCTGCTTGATCAGAACTGTACGGTGCTGACCGGCCAGCTGTGGGAAGGTACCCTCCTTCATTCCCCAACCTTCAGGCATATGGCATGCAGAGCAGACCTCGTATACATCCAGGCCGTTTTCCAGGTCAGGTTTCAGGGTCATAGCCTTATCTTTCTCACCACCGGCCTTGTTCCAAGCTGCTGGAGCTCCAGCTAGGCTGATGCCACTGATAGCCAGTCCCATAGCGACAGCCAGGGTCTTAACTAGGGTCTTTGTTGCCATTCTCTAATCTCCTCAGAACTGCCAAACATGGCAGCTTAATATACTAAATTACTGGGTTAACAAGTTTCGCACGACAGGATATTAGTGGACATTGATATTCGTCAAGCCCCGATTACTCGATTTAACCCGGTTGTAGTAGGCTTAATCCATTGGTACCGCAATAAGCGGTAACCGTGGATCTGGATTGGTTATTTCTAGTCGGCAGACAATCATACGATAATACCAGTATTAATTACTTATTATTCAATAAGTTGCGCCTGCGCACGCGAAACTACCACAAAAACTGTAGTGTTTAAATTACTTTAAAGTAGCCAGCCAGTCTGCCAGGATGCGCATTTCCTCTTCCGAAACCAGGTGCATGATACCTTTCATGGCAGCAGTCTGTCCGTTGTTACGGGCACCGCTCTTGATATCCTTCATCTGATTGAAGGCGTAGTCGGCATTCTGTCCTGCCAATGGTGGATAGACAGGCAAAAGGGGTGACTTGGCATCTTTACCGTGGCAGGAAAAGCAGGTCTTGGTCTTGAACAGGGTCGGACCGTCGGCTGCTACAGCAGACCCACTCAGGGCCAGGCCAAAAACACATGCCAGCAGTAGAGAGATCGTTTTCAACTTCATGGATTACCTCATCTTCTAGATTCAGGTTACAAATTTAAAGAAAAGGGGCCCAATATGAGCCCCTTTCCCACTACTGTCAAACACTATCTGGAGTATTACTTGCTAACTTTCTTAGCTCCATTCTCTTCCAGATAGGTCTTGGCACGCAGACCCAGGTCAGCTGTCTTAACCTGGTACTGCCACCACTGTCCAGCCTGCAGGGTAGCATTCTGGAAGTCGCCCTTGGCAGCGGAAGCCTCAGCCTTCTTCTTCCACTCTTCGGCGAAGCCGAGCTGCTCGGTGGCGTCCTCAACCAGGGCAACTACAGTTGGGAAGTCCTTGTAGTTGTGGCTGGTGATAAACTTGACCACAGAGTCGATAACGGCCTGGGTGTCAATATTGGTCTTGACCTGTTTCTTATAGTCGGCCTCGGTGTACTTCTGCCCCTCTTCCATGACAACATCCGTAGCCTTGTAGCCCTTAGGCTTGACCAGCAGGTAACCCTGCATCTCCAAGTGCAGTGCAGAGCAGAACTCGGTACAGTAGTAAGGATATACGCCGGCCTTATCCGCCTTGAAGGTGTAGGATACGGTCTTACCCGGTTCAACGGAGAGGTTCACGTTCTGACCGAACATAGCGAAACCGTGGGTCTCATCCTGAGCCCTTTCCAGGTTGGTCAGATGGATAGATACGGTATCGCCCTCTTCAACCTCGATGATCTCAGGCGTGATGTGAGAACGAATCAGGGTACCGTATACATGTACGGTATTGCCTTCACGTACCACCTTTTCACGACCGGCACGGGTCTTCCAGGGTGAACGCTTGTCAGCACGGCTGTCCCAACCGGACTTGTAGCGTATTACAGGCTTCAGCTTGTCGGCCTTGATGGCTACCACATAGTGTGGTTCACCCAGAGGCAACGGCATGTCGTACAACAGCTGCATCTTGTCACCGCTGATATCGATCAACTGGTGGTTCTGCGGATGCAGAGGACCAACCGGGTTGAAGCGGTCAATGGCCAGCTTGTTCAGAGAAACCAGGTACTTGCCATCAGGTGATACAGAGTCACCCTCCATGGCTACCAGGTGGCCGATATTGTAATGGATGTGCAGTTGATCCAGAACCTTGCCTTCGCAGTAGTTCCACTTGGTTACCATGGAGTCCACGTAGATGGAGGTATAGACCACACACTCCTTGGCGTCATACTGGGTGTGCAGAGGACCGAGACCCACCTGTACCTGGGTATGCAAGGCATCCTTCATGGCAATGATGGGAATACCGTACGGGTCCTTGCCTTCAAACTTCTTGTCGTTGATGGCCTTCTGGATCTTCTCCCAACTGTAAACCCAAGCATGGCTATCCAGCTTACCGGAGACGATGATGTGGGTACCGTCCGGGCTGACGTCTACGCCGTGAGGGCTCTTGGGCTCTGGGATAAGATAAAGCAAACCCTCTTTTACCGCCTGGTCCATGGTAATCAGGTAGGAACCATTGACCTTCTTTACCTTACCGGCAGCAACCAGCTCAGCAGCCTTCTTCCAGTTGGTTACATGCAGGAAGTCGGTATCCTTTTGGGAGCAACCGGCCTCAAACGGAGGACGTCCGCGTTCAATACCACCTACATAACGCTCGGAGCAGAAGGAGTTGGTGAAACCCCAACCGGCACTAGCCTTCTTACCGGCGTCGGAGAGGTCCTGACTGTATGGCGGCATCTCGAACGTAAAGGAGTCCTCAGGCTTGATCTTGCCCGCTTTCATATCGAACTTCCAGTAGGTCAGACCACCGCGATATTTGGCGTTGAACTCCTCCACCGGGACGAACCCATCACCATATGGGGCTGCGTACTGTGCAGCGTCCATTATATATTCGGTGTTTGGCGTTACGAAGGCGCCACCATGAGCACTTTTGAAGAATGGATTAGCTACGATCTGCTTGGTCTCAAAATCGTGCAGATCGATCACGGCAATACGTGGATTGGCCTTGTCGTTGATGAACAGGTACTTTCCGTTATATTCACCCTCGGTCTCAGAGAATGCAGGGTGATGGGTATCACCCATGAGAATCTGCTTACCATCAATATTGCCCTGGGCCAGAACAGCCTTGGACTCATCGTCAAAGCCATAACCCTGCCATGGTTCCGGGGTGAAGACGGCGATGTATTTTAGGATACGCATGGACGGCACACCGTACACGATTACGTGTCCACTTTGACCACCTGAGCTGAATGCCAGATACTCATCACGTCCACCGGTTGGTGTGTAGGTCTTGGCAGCGGCCAGAAGATCTTTCTGAGTCAGGCCACGGGCCTTCATCACATCTTCCAGACTCTGCTGTGCAACTGCGCTGGATGCAGCCCCTAGACCAAGTCCAACACCCATCAGAAGTGCTAAAACACTCTTTTTGATCATTTTCATATTAATGTGAGCCTCCCACTCGACTCTAATATCAACGCAAATTTTTGTGGTTTTCTTATATAGATATCTGCAACAGATAATGAACCTAACCCGCATTAACTGCTTTGATAGAAATCAATATACTGCGGGATATTACCAAATAAGTGTGGCATTTGACCTATTTTTTTTGTTAACCATTGTTAAATATGTGGTTTTATTGTTCCGGATCAGATTTTTCGCTGTATCTTTGATGTAACCAGCTGCTGAATTCCCCCCCCAGCTGATGGTGATTGATGGCGTAATCTACCGTAGCCTGCAGATAGCCCAACTTGCTGCCACAGTCATAACGTTTGCCAGCAAATTCAAAGGCCAGGACCTCCTGTTCACCTATCAGGCGGGCAATGGCATCGGTGAGTTGGATCTCCCCACCAGCACCCCGTCCAATCTGACTGAGATGGTTGAATATTTCCGGTCTGAGGATATAACGTCCCACCACCGCACGATTCGAAGGGGCATCATTTGGATCTGGTTTCTCCACGATGCCGCGTATTTTCACCAGTTTGCCATCACCCTCCGGGGCTACTATGCCATAACTCGCGCTATCCTCAGGAGGTATCAATTCGGTACCGATGATACTTCTCTCCTGCTGCGGATATAGATCCACCATCTGGGACAGAACACCCCTCTTACCATCATCTATTAGATCATCGGCCAGAACCACGGCAAATGGCTCATCACCTACTACCGGGTGGGCACACAACACAGCATGTCCCAACCCCAGAGCCATGGCCTGGCGGATAAATACACAACTCACATGTGATGGAACTATGTTGCGCACTATCCCCAGCATCTCATCCTTACCACGCTGCTCC
Source organism: Chromatiales bacterium (assembly GCA_028278145.1). Lineage (GTDB taxonomy): Bacteria > Pseudomonadota > Gammaproteobacteria > Chromatiales > Chromatiaceae > JAAGZL01. The sequence goes on from JANQEV010000012.1 coordinate 10,446, forward strand.
AATTCCATCTCTAGTTCATAGGCGGTATCAAAATGGTTGGAGATGGAGGTCTTGTTGCGCCCGGTAATGAATATCATTACTTCAATGCCTGCTGCCACCGCCTCTTCCACCGCATACTGGATCAGGGGTTTGTCTACGATTGGCAGCATCTCCTTGGGACTGGCCTTGGTTGCAGGCAGAAACCTGGTACCCAAACCGGCCACAGGAAATACTGCCTTGCGTACCTTTTTTGTCATCCAGTGCATCTCCTTTATATAGATTTATATAGTTAGTTAAGGTACTAGCGTACTTAAGCTTATAATGGCAGACGACCATACATTGCAATCCGGTGGCGCAACCTGGATGCCAGCCCAGGATCAACCTGACTCCAATCAAAACGCCAACTCCAGTTGCCTTCAACTGTCCCCGGTGTATTCATGCGATGTTCTCCATCAAGTTCCAGCAGATCCTGCATCTGCAGAATGGCGAGATTGGATGGTGAGGCCAGGACATTCCACAACATGGGCCAGGGCATTTCCAGCTTAGAGTCTCCCAGAAATTCATCCACCTGGGAACGGGTATGTTGATCCAGACTTTGATACCAGCCCACAGTAGTATTGTTGTCGTGAGTTCCGGCATACACCACTGAATTCGGTGGATACTTAAAAGGCAGGTGGGGGTTTTTAGGATCACCGGAAAATGCAAACTGCAGCACCTTCATCCCGGGCAGCCCAAAGCTATCACGCAGTTCCTCTACTTCTGGTGTGATAATTCCCAGATCCTCAGCCACTAGCGGTAGTTTCTTATACTCCTGATGCAGACACTCAAACAGTGCCTTGCCAGGCGCTGAGACCCAGCGTCCATTCATGGCGGTCTCATCTGCCGCCGGTATCTCCCAGTAGGACTCAAACCCGCGGAAGTGATCCACGCGTACCAGGTCATACATGGCCAGCTGAGTCTTTAATCGTTTAACCCAGAAGGAAAAACCGTCTGCCTGAACATGATCCCAGTCATACAGTGGATTACCCCAGCGCTGACCTGTTGCAGAAAAATAATCCGGAGGCACACCGGCCACAACCGTGGGCGCACCTGTGCTGTCCAGCAGAAAGTCCTGCTGACTGGCCCACACCTCTGCACTGTCGTGGGCGATAAAGATCGGCATATCGCCAAACAGTTCCACACCACGCTGATTGGCGTAGCTCTTCATGTCATGCCATTGCTGGAAGAACAGGTACTGTTCAAACAGGATGTACTCTATCTCACTGGCAAGTCTGACCCTCACCTCGGCCAGTGCCTCAGGGTCACGGTTTCGCAGTGGCTCTGGCCACTCCCACCATGGATCGCAGTCGTGGTCCTTGCGTATGGCACGAAACAGGGCGAAATCATCCAGCCACTCCCGTTGTTCTCTGGCAAACTGCTCCATCTCACGGCGCGCAATGTGATCATCATGCCAGCCAACCCTGTCCCAGGCAGCGCGCAGTGCTTGTAACCTGGTCTTCTGGGTAATTGGTGTCTGTTCCAGGTACGAACTGTCCAACCAGTGTTTATGCACCAGGTAATCCAGATTTATCAACAGCGGATTTCCCGCATGGATGGAACTGGTGGAGTAAGGGGAGTTATCAGACCTGGTGGGGCCTGCAGGCAGTGTCTGCCAGACACTGAATCCCGAGTCCACCAGAAAGTCTACAAAGTGCTTTGCCTCAGCACCTAGGTCACCATTGATTCCAGGACCAGGCAAGGAGGTGATATGCAACATTACCCCTGCGCGCCTACGACTCATACAGCTATTGGAAACGGGCTTAATCATCCAGGATCATCTCTGCATACTACCTCTTGAAAAAGCTACTCTTATGACTCAAGAATATGCCAGCTCTGTTTCTACCATACTTAGATCAATATCAGTTTTGCCGCATAACCCCACCCACAGCAGGATCACCACCGCCGTAGGCAAACACCTGTGACAGATACTCAGGCGGATCTTCACCCAAAATCTTGTAGAGATGCTCTAACTGTCTGCGAAACAGTTTTTCAAAATCCGAGACCGTCTCACCAGGGTTATAGTCACCAAACCACCAGAACCAGTCCGACCCTTCACAGGTTGCCATCTGTAGCTCTGCCTGACGCACTTCCGCATCACTGAGACGTCCACTTGCTAACACCTGGTCATACATATATTTTGCTTCAATCAACATGTCCCAGGCCCGGTTCTTATCTTTCTCACCGATCCAGGTGGAGAAGGTACCGTACACCCAGCTACCTGCTATCAGGGTATCCAGATTATGGATGGGGAGTTTCTGTTCCGTCACTTCAGAAAATGTGGTCAGCTCCAGGTTCTTATTTTCAGACAGCCGCTTGTACAGGCTATCCAGAAAGAACCCACCATTCCGCGGATAGTGCTCCCAGGCGTTTTCACCATCCATGATGATAGAGACCACAAGTTCTGATGGTGATGCGCAGTTTTCAGCTATGGATTCCAAATTATGGATAAGATTGCTTACCGCATCTTCAGCATGCCAATCCGCATAGGTGAATCCAATCAAATCAGACAGACCATCATTGCGGAAGAAACAGTTGATACCTCCATCCTTGACTCGGTATGGACGGTGGGCCCACTGTTCAGGCCAGGCGGTATCTGGGTAACTCTGGGACATACTGTTGTGTAGCACCTGCTGACCGCTGGCTATCCAATTGAATCCCTCCTGCTCCAGCAGCTGTAGTGTCTGCTCACTCACCGCTCCTTCTGCCGGCCAACACCCCTTGGGCCTGACACCGAAATACTTTTCGAATGACTTTATGCCACGACGGATATGCCAGCGCGAACGTTCTTCTCCGCCGGGGTAGCTGGTATGTTCAGGTAGACTCACATCCGGCATGGCCTCACGTGCTGATTCCACCTCCAGCAGCAAGGGAAGTATGGGATGGGCGTATGGTGTGACCGACAGCTCCACCCGTCCTTCCTGAGCCAGCTTGCGATAGCGCTTTACTACGCTGGAGAGCAGGTCTCCTATGGCTTCAACTAGCCGGAACCTGTCTTCTAAATTGTACCCTTTGCGCTTTTTCTCCAGGGACCGTATGCGAATATCGTTAACCCTTGGGTATTCGCCCATCCAAACCAGGTGATACCACACCAGTAGATCAACCATAAACTGATCATTAAGGTACTCGGAAGACTCAGCATGCTCGTCCACCATATTGACAATATCTGTCAAGCGGTGAAAGGTACGAAAGCGACCCCGCATATGCTTTTCATTCGCCCTCTGACAGGCCCGCATCAGTTCCCGACGTGACTCCTGATCCCGCGGCAGCCCTGGTCCAGCCAGCGCCGCCAGTACCGGGTCCTTTATCTGCTTGCCACGTACCAGCCACTCCTCTATCTGCTCCACATAATCATCCAACTGTTCCAACAGCACCGGGGCGAAGTTGACCACGGCACGGGCATCCGGATGATTGTCCAAGTGTGCTGCCATATCCACATAGTCTTTGATTCCATGCAGATAGACCCATGGTAGCTGGAAGTCACTGTGGTCTGGTCCTCTGTAATCAGGCTGGTGCATGTGCCAGCACAGCACCACTTTCAGGCGTTGCTTGTCAGCGGACATAATTTGTGACCTGTCCCAGCATCTCCGGCGTTACCAGAACCACACCTTTGGGGGAAACGGTAAAACGTTTGGCATCTGCCTCCGGGTCTTCACCTATGACCGTTCCATCTGGGATCATGCAGCGCTTATCGATTACGGCATTCTTGATCCGGCAGTTACGACCAATGTCAGCATCTGGCAAGACTACAGAGTCTTCTACCGTACAGTACGAGTTAACCCGCACGTTGGAGAATAGAAGTGAATGGCGTACGGTGGAACCGGATATGATGCATCCGCCCGAGACCATTGAGTCCACTGCCATACCGCGACGATCCTCATCGTCGAATATAAATTTGGCCGGTGGTAACTGCTCCTGATAGGTCCAGATTGGCCAAGTACGGTCGTATAGATTGAGCTCCGGTGTCACCCCTGTGAGTTCCAGGTTGGTGCTCCAGAAGGCATCGATAGTTCCCACATCCCGCCAATAGCCTTGGCCACCGCTCTTTGGGTCACGGAATGGATAGGCCATAACCCGGTATTTGTCGATAATGGCGGGAATTATATCCTTGCCAAAATCATGGGATGAACCCGGGGTATCGGCATCCTTTATCAGCTGTTCAAACAGGAACGCCTTGTTGAACACATATATTCCCATTGAGGCCAGTGCCACATCTTTCTGTCCCGGTATATGCTTGGGATCATCTGGTTTCTCTTCAAACTCCAGCACCCTGGTATCCTCATCCACCGCCATAACACCGAAGGACTTAGCAGTTTCCAGATCCACTTCGATACAACCAACAGTCATGTCGGCACCAGTGGCCACATGGTGGGCAATCATAGTGCCATAATCCATACGATAAACATGGTCACCGGCCAGAATCAGGACGTAGTCTGGGTCATGTTTGCGAAAGATATCTATATTCTGGTGTACAGCATCTGCCGTACCCGCATACCAGCTGTTCTCAATGCGCTGCTGGGCCGGTAACAGCTCCACATATTCGCCAAACTCTCCCCGTAGAAACCCCCATCCCCTCTGGATATGCAGAATCAGGGAGTGAGCCTTGTACTGGGTCAGCACCCCAATCCGGCGAATTCCCGAATTGATACAGTTGGAAAGAGGAAAATCGATAATTCTGAACTTACCGCCGAAGGGTACAGCTGGTTTGGAGCGCCATCTAGTGAGGTCCAACAGCCTGGAGCCACGACCTCCAGCCAGGATCAGAGCCAATGTATTCTTTGTCAGTCGACTGACAAACCGCGGATCCTGTTCCATATTCATTCTTATACAGCCCCCAACTTCATTCTTGACCGTCTACGGTATATATATCCCACTTAGCATATACTACCACGCGCAGATATGAATACTGATAGATTAAAGATTACATTTTTCTTACTCAATACATGTTTTATTAAGACTGTGCAGTAAGGCACGATTAATCCTATAATCCGCTACTTTATCTGGCCAGAGACCATCCAAACATCTCTGACCAACATAGGTTTAACATGAGCACAACGGGTAACAAGCAGTATGACAATAAAACAGAAAGTACAGCCCAATGAGCTCAAAGAGCCGCTGCAGCGCATACTGCAGGCCAGGCATCATGATCCGTTTGAGGTACTGGGCCGCCATGTACAGGGAAAGAAAGTACTGGTACGGGCCTTTATGCCCCATGCCCGTGAGGTGGAGATAGTCGAGATCGGCCAGCCCATGGAACGCATTCCAGGCAGTGACTTCTTCGAATGGAGGGGGGATCTGGATTCTTTACCAGCACAATATCGTATCTCATGGATTACCGACTCCGGAGAACGTGTATCACGCTATGATCCATACTGCTTTGGCCCCCAGCTGGAGCACTATGACATGCACCTGTTCAAACAGGGCAACCACTGGCATGCCTACCGCTTTCTCGGCGCCCATTTCCATGCTGTTGATGGCCATACAGGCACTCTGTTCGCCGTCTGGGCACCAAATGCCCAGCGCGTAAGCGTGGTGGGAGACTTCAACCGCTGGGATGGCCGTGTCAATCCCATGCGCTCCAGAGGTGAAGCCGGAGTATGGGAGCTGTTCATCCCTGGGCTCGATGCTGGAAACATCTATAAGTTCGAGGTCCTGAGCCAACAGGGTAATGTACTGCTCAAGACAGATCCCTATGGCAATCTGTTCCAGTTGCGTCCGGAGACCGCATCTGTAATTGCACCAATACAGGAACATGAATGGAATGACGCCGCCTGGATGGAGGGGCGCAAAGAGTGCTCATGGCTGCACAACCCCATCTCCATCTATGAGATCCATCTGGGTTCCTGGCGCAGGGCCGACAACAACGGCTTTCTCAACTACCGTGAGCTGGCCCATCGCCTGATTCCATATATCCTGCAATTGGGTTTTACCCACATTGAGCTGCTACCTATTACTGAACACCCATTTGACGGCTCCTGGGGATACCAGACCACTGGCTACTTTGCCCCCACCAGCCGCTTCGGCACCCCGGATGATTTCCGCTATTTTGTGGACCAGATGCATCAGAACAACATCGGGGTAATCCTGGACTGGGTGCCTGCCCACTTCCCCAAGGATCATCATGCCCTGGGCCAGTTTGACGGTTCTGCCCTGTATGAACATGCAGATCCACGCAAGGGTGAGCACCGGGACTGGGGTACATTTATCTTCAACTATGGCCGCGCCGAGGTGAAGAATTTCCTCCTGGCCAGCGCCATCTACTGGTTGGAGGAGTTTCACCTGGACGGCCTGCGGGTGGATGCTGTGGCCTCCATGCTCTACCTGGACTACTCCAGAGAACCTGGAGACTGGGTTCCCAACGAACATGGCGGACGGGAGAACCTGGAGGCGGTTAAATTCCTGCAACAGCTTAATAGCGTCACCCATGAGGAGTTTCCAGGCACCATGATCCTGGCAGAAGAGTCCACCGCCTGGCCCCAGGTATCAGGACCAACCTGGATGGGCGGTCTTGGTTTCAGCATGAAGTGGAACATGGGCTGGATGCACGACACCCTCTCCTATATGGAAAAGGATCCCATCCACCGCCACTACCATCATGACCTGCTCACCTTCGGTCTGCTGTACTGCTTCACAGAGAACTTTGTACTCCCCTTCTCCCATGACGAGGTGGTACATGGCAAAGGCTCGCTCCTGGACAAGATGCCTGGCGACGATTGGCAAAGGTTCGCCTCACTGCGTCTGCTATACAGCTATATGTTCACCTATCCTGGGAAGAAGCTGTTGTTTATGGGCAATGAATTCGCCCAGGGCCGAGAGTGGAACGACAACCAGGAGTTGGACTGGTATTTGGCGGATCGTCCCCAACACTACGGTATCCAGCACCTGATCAGTGAACTGAACAGACTCTACCGTGAACTGCCTGCGCTGCACGCCCTGGAATTCGAGGATAGAGGCTTTGAATGGATCGACTGCCATGATGCGGCCCAGTCTGTCCTTAGTTACGTCCGCCATGGAGCCAACGGTGAACAGGTGACTGTAATCCTCAATTTTACCCCCATGCCCAGGGACAATTATCGAATAGGCCTGCCAGTAGCGGGAAAGTATCGGGAACTGCTCAACTCAGATTCTGAATATTATGGCGGTAGCAATGTGGGTAATATCAGCGAGATCTCCACTGAACCAACGCCCTGGATGGAACATAATCAGTCCCTCACTCTGACACTGCCTCCACTGGGTGCACTTATCCTGCAGTTAGTTGACTAAGAAAAACCATCAGCTCGCAGAGGAATAATCGCGAATATACTTACTGAACTCACCCGGGTCCAGAGGGCGGCTGAAAAGGTAACCCTGAACCAGGCGACATCCATGTTCATGCAGAAACGATTGCTGGGCATCAGTCTCCACCCCTTCTGCGATAACATCCAACTGCAGACTCTCTCCCAAGGAAAGCACAGCTTTCACTATAGCTTCATCATTCTTATCTCTAGGGATGTCCATCACAAAAGAGCGGTCAATCTTCAACTTATCAAATGGCAGCAGTTTCAGGTAACCCAAAGAAGAGTAACCAGTACCAAAATCATCGATGGCCAGGCTGACACCGTAACTGCGAAGCTCTTCGAGAATCTGAATAACATTTGGACCTATCTCGATAAGAGAACTCTCGGTAATCTCCAACTCAAGATGGTGCGCCTCCACACCTGTTTCACCCAGCACCTGCCTTACATCCTTGACAAAATCCAGGTTCTGCATCTGCTTGCCTGAAACATTAACTGCAACCCGGTCCAGTTCTATCCCGTCCGCGCGCCAAGCCAGAAACTGTTTACAAGCCTTGTGTAACACCTGCATACCCAGTTGACGAATCAAGCCGCTATCTTCCGCAATCGGAATGAAATCCAATGGTGGTATCATCCCCCGTTCCGGGTGCTTCCAGCGCACCAGGGCCTCGGCTCCCACAACCCTCTGGTTCGTTATGTCTATTTGTGGCTGATAGACTACGCTCAGAGTTTCCTGGGTAACTGCTTTGCGCAGATCATTTTCCAATGCGACCCGCTGAATGGCGGATTGAGTCATCTCCGTTGTATAGAAGGTAAATGTATTGCGTCCACTCTCCTTGGCCCGATACATGGCCGCATCGGCATTACGAATCAATCCGGCAACATCCTCCCCGTCATCCGGATAGACACTGACTCCTATACTGGTGGTTATATGCAACTCCTGATCTTCCAGTCTGAATGGTTGCTTAAACAGTAAGATTGACTTATCGGCAATAAGCGCCGCATCCTCAGATCGAACCAGATCCTCCAGCAAAATCACAAATTCGTCACCGCCGAGACGTGCCACCGTATCCTCATCTCTGACCAGCTCTTTTAGTCGCACTGCTACCGCCCGCAACAGCGCATCACCAACTGGATGACCCAGGCTATCATTGATGTGTTTAAACCTGTCCAGATCAAGAAACAGAACTGCCAGTTTGGTCTGCTCCCTACGTGCTCGCCGTATAGCATGCTCACAGCGATCATTCAGCAAAAAGCGATTTGGTAGATCTGTAAGTACATCAAACTGGGCCAGGTGATGAATGCGTTCTTCAGCACGCTTCTTTTCGGTAATATCAGAAAACACACTTATATATTGACTAACTTGGCCATCCTCATCTGCTATTGAAGTTATGGTCTGCCAGGCGGCAAATACCTCACCATCTTTTCGCCGGTTCCAAATTTCACCGCGCCAGAAACCTCTGGTCTGGATATCCCTCCACATCCGGGCAAAAAAGCTATCATCATGCAGATGGGAACGCATGATATTGGGTGCCTTTCCGATAACTTCTTCTGCAGCGTAGCCTGTAATCAAGGTGAAGGCCTGGTTTACTCTGAGGATGTTGGTCCGGGCATCAGTGATCATAATACCCTCTGTACTACTGTCGAATACACTTGCAGCCAGACGCAGTTCATTCTCCGTGCGTTTGCGTTCACGTATGTCGGTCAGACTGCCACGGATCAGATAGTGATCCCCGGCGGGCAGACGCACCAAACGAACTTCACAGGGGATTTCCTGTCCATTGGTATCACGACAAATCCATTCAAAAACCGGACTACCACCTCCATGTGCCTGGTCGATATAAGCATAGGCTGCCTCATAGGACGACCTGCCATCTGGTTGGTTAGGTGGACTGATATCAGTGGGCCCCAGGCGCAGTAACTCATCCTGGGTCAGCCCTAGAAGCTGCTGAGCATGTTCATTGGCCTCCACAAACTTTTCACTCTCCAGGTCCATGACCAGGATGGCCTCTGGTGCATGTAAGCTCATGAGGCGGTATCGTTCTTCACTTTCGCGCAGGGCCCCTTCCGCCATCTGGCGTTGTTGAATATCCTCCTCCAGCTGCTCCCGCAGTATCAGCCCGGTCAGCGTCTCACTCAGCCTCTCCCCAATATCTGCAATCAGGCTTAACTCATGATCTGCCCATATGCGCTGATGGCTGCATTGATGCAATCCCATCATCCAGGGTCGTCCTGCCCTGGGTCTAATAACCAGTAACAGCATTGATTGTATTTTAAAGTGCACCGCCCACTCCGGTGTCTCCTCTGCTCCAGGCTCAAATAGATGGACCATAGGCCCATCAGCCGCCATGGCCTGTTGCAAAATGGACCTAGCAACGGCATCCATGGGGGACTCTCCACCTGCCGCAAAAGCACCTGGATACTCAGGGGTCGTATCCTCTGCCGTGATCTGCAACGTTGGCGCATCCGGGTCACATGGATATAACATCCAGGCGCGATCTGCGGAGAAAATCACCAGCAATGACTTTACTGCTGCCTGAGTCATCTCCTCAACCGTCTCAGCCCCAGAGGTGGAAAGTGAAATCTGCTCCAGGTTGGAAAGGTACTGTTCGCGTTGTTGCAAGGCAGATTCTGCCTTACTGCGTGCTGTTATATCTGTTGAGATGCCGCACACAGCATAGACTTCACCATTAGCGTCATGTAAAGGAAATTTGATTGAGACATATTTGTGCAATCCATCATCCTGGGATACCGTCTCTTCATACTGCACCGGCCTGCCAGCAGACAATACTTGCAGATCATTTTCTCTGAAGGCATCTGCACTCTCCGCCGGGAAGAGGTCATGATCGGTTTTACCAACAACATCAGTTTGTGAAATATGGAATAGCTCAGCATACCGTCTATTGATGAGCAGGTATTTCCCATCCAGGTCTTTCAGATAGATTACCGCAGGTGAGTTATCCAGAATCGCCTGCAGACGTTCATTACTATCACGTATGGCCTCTTCCACCAGTTTGCGTTCTGTAATATCCCGGATAAAGGCGGTAAAAAAATATTTACCACCCTGGTCGACTGGCACAATTGACATCTCTATGGGAAATACATGCCCCTCACCATGCATGGCTTCGATTTCAACTATGCAGTTTGTCATCGAACTTTTGCCAGTGTGCAGGAAATTCTCCAACCCCTCACGGTACCTCTGCCGCATTGCTTCCGGGATGATAGTCTCATCCAGTCGGCTGCCAATAACCTGTTTCCTCAGCAGACCGAATACTTTCTCAGCCTGGGCATTCCATACTCGTATTACACTTAGCTCATCCATCACGATAACCGCATTCGTGGAGTGTTCAACGATCAGATTATTCTGCAAACTTTTTTCAAACCAGCGCACCATTGGCTGGGTGATACGAAAAAACAGGAAGGTACCTATTCCAATCACAAACAGAGCCACCAGACCGGCATAAGCAGATGCCTGGATAAACGGTTGGCGTATCTCCTCCAGATCAATCTTGGCCACAATTCCCCAGCCCAGTTCAGGTAATGGCTCATGGGCCGCCAGTACCAGCACACCACGATAGTCTAGCCCTACAATAGAGCCAGAGTCGCCCCGCAAAGCCCTGCGCATTGGCTCTGCCAATTCAGAATCGAGTGGGACTGGTGCGGGGGTATCGAGATCATAATGCCTATGGCTTAACAGGAACATGATCTGGTCTGCTTCTATCCTGGCCAGGGTAAACTCACCGGTATCACCAAATCCTTTGAATCTTTTATGGGCGTCCGTAACCTGGTTCAAGGTGGCCCCTTTTGGCCCCTCAGGATGTACGTCTTTACTATGAATGGCATCAAAGCGCGCAACCGACTGAATAAACTGAGCCCGACTTTGCGCCAGTTCCACCAAGCGATCCCGTTGTTGCTCATAGGCTGCACGATAGAGAATCAGTATCGATATACCTGTCACCATGAGCACACATATACTCATCACCAGGATGAGAATAATTGATCTACGGCCAATTGGTTCTTGTAATTGCATGTTATCGGTAATATAGACTAGTGCCGGATTTATATCCTGACAGACATCGAATTGATTGATTCTCCTCGGTGGAACTAGCAGTCCGACCGCACAGACAAGCATCTAAAGCATCAATATGCTGCTTCATCTGACCACATCTCTGCATCAAAATGTAGTACCTGATTGCGCCCAGCCTCCTTGGCCTTGTAGAGTGCGACATCTGCATACTTAACCACCTGCCAAAACGAGTTGCTGTCATTTGGATAGTCGGCCACACCGATGGACAGCGTCTTTTTCAGTACCGCGCCAGGTACTTCAATCTGAAGTTTTTCTACCGCAGACCGTATCTTCTCTGCCACCTGATCACCGCTCTGCTCATCCGTGTCACGCAGTACGATAAGAAACTCTTCACCACCATAGCGTATCACCATATCCGAGTTGCGAACCGATTCACTCAAACAGCGTGCCAGTACCTTCAGGGTGGTATCTCCAGCTTCATGACCATAGGTATCGTTGACCTGTTTGAAGTAGTCCAGGTCGGCCATAAGTATAGAGAAGCTCTTTTTTCGCCGATCCGCATAGGCCACCAGGGTCTCCACATACTCCTGCAGAAAACGTCGGTTGTAGAGTCCGGTCATAGGATCACGCAAAGTGGACTCCCGCAGACTATCCATCAGGCGTTTACCCTCAAGCACTGGAGCAGCCTCGCGGAAATAGACCTGCATAAACGGGATCATGCGTTGCATCATTGGCGCCTGCACTTCATCTGTCACCAATTGGATCACACTACCAACCGTTCCCGACTGAATCATAGGTATACAGACGTGGGAGTTCTCCTCCTCGCCATCGGGTGGACGGAAAGCAGTGCAGATACCTGGGGAATTGACCGAATCCACCGTATGGCCGGTACGCATGGCACGACAGGCCTGGGAACGCAATAATATCTGCGGATCACACCAACGGCATTCCGCCCCGATATCACCATCCACTGCAATTGGCTCCAGGCGGTTTTTACTTGGTTTGACCTCATAGATGGTGAAGCGATCAATAAGAAATTCTTCATGCACAACCTTAGAAAGGCGCTGATAGACCTCATCCTTGGTCTCATCCTCTTCGATGGCCTGCTTGAAACTTGATACTTCCTCCAGCCCCTCCACCATGTCTATGGTTGTAGCTAGCAGGTTACTGCCTGGAGTCTGATTACACCGTATCAGAGCGGCCACCTTGCTGCTGATTCTACCCAGCCCATCACCAAGAAACCCAAACATACTGTTGAGGTCTTTGGCAATCTGGCCAATTTCATCCTGGCTTTGCACTTCAATACGAGCAGAAAAATCCCCACTTTTTGCCCGCGTTACAGCATTTTGTACCGACTCAGCAGTGCTGATAAGAGGCTTAAGCATGCGCCGGGAGTAAAGTGCAGAGATGATGGAGAACAATGCAACCACAAAGGTTACCAGGGCTAAAGTAAGCAGGGCCTTGGACTGTTGCTCAGAGAGTGAGATATGCAAGGTGATCGCACCTAACACCGTCCCCTCCTTAACCTGATGACACTGCAGACAATTGGTGTCACCACCAGCAGTGGCAACATAAGGGACAGTGCCACGAAACACCGGCTTGGTACCCTCACTGATCAGCTTGAAGAAAGGCGCACCACTTGTGATCACCTGATTCTCAATCATATCAGTGCTGGTCTCTCCAGCCATACCAGGACCAAACTGTTTAACCACCTCTGGGCTGCGCACTACCCGACTGGAGAGCAGGCCACGCACTTTCTCTAGACGGTTGAGAAAGCTCTGGCGCTTATCGATAGTACCGTTGCTCATGGATTCTGTGAGGTGAACCCTTACGATCTCCGCAGCGGTCTGTACCTGTTCCTGGGCACTGCTTAGAGAGAACTGGCGAAATGAGAAAGTACTGACCGCTAACAGGGCAGCTACAACTAAAGCGGCCATACCAAAGAAAAAGAAATTGGTCTTGGTGTTTAGTTTCATATGAACTATGTAACATCCCTTTTAAGTTATTGTTATTCCATTAGCGTCCCAATCGGTAAAGACTTTAATAAATATAGGGTAATAGTATGTTGCTACCTGCGCTCAAGGCACTAGCTCTTACCGTCAATCTCAACTACACCTTCTAGAGCGCCCAGTAATGGCTGAAGATGCTGCCTGTAGTTGTGCCAGCGACCAACAGCATGGCTATGTATAGGCTCAAAAAACTCCTGATTGCCCGTGGTGCGTGAATTACCATCAATATGGAATTGCAGACATTGTGGATCCCACTCAAGACCCAGATAGTCTACTAAGAGTCGACTGGTTTCTTCTGGCTTCTGTACTAAATCTTCATACTCTAGTTCCAGTACAGGTAATCCAGTTTTTTGCCAATGCTTGGCCAGCCTGCGGTAGTTGCTGTAATGGGAACCCAGGTCTTCCAAGTCATACGCAAACGGGTATAACCACCTGAAATCCTTGAAATAACACTCCAGACAGGTATCCACTTGATCGCGTAAACAGTGGATAACCCTGGCCTTGGGAAACAGCTTAAATATCAATCCAAGATAGTGGATATTTCTCGGCATGGTATCCACTACCCGCAAGGTACCCGGCAGCATTTCCTGTTGTCTCTTAGCTAGGTACTCAGCTGCCAGGGCAGATAGCTGACTCTGATTTATACACTCAAGCGACAGCGGATACGGTTTACCGGTCTGTTTTTCTATATACCTGGAAATTTGTTCAATATCAGACAGTTCACCTGCACCGGTTATCTGTGGGTGACTGGAAAGAATCTGTTCAGCCAGTGTCTTGCCCACACGAGGCATTCCAACAATAAACACTGGCAGCTCTGAGGAGTTATCTGCCTGAGGAAGATCACTAAAACTATTTGAATTTAGCGTTGCGACAATCTGGTCAATATAGTGTTGATATGCAGCACGATCATAGGGTTGTCCTTTTAGAGCATTTCCCTGTCTATAGTGATCAAATGCCTCATCATACAACTGCGCTTCATCACACAGATCACCTAATCGGAACCGGATCTTCCTTATCTCATCCGCGCTGGTTGAACCTTGTTCAAGTATAGACTTCAGCTCATCAATAGATCTGGACTTCTGCTCCCTGTTTTGGGCCAGATGTGAGAAGGCGACAGCAACCCCACTATGTTTGCTACGCAGATTTACATAAGGCTCAATGCACTTTAACGCACTATCCTGATCATCCTGTTGCATCAGCACATGGAATTCACCACATGCCGCCTCAATAAAACCGGGTCGCAAGCGGATTGCTTCTCGGTAATGCGTAAGTGCTGACTGAAAATCAGCTTTATCACGCAGTGCATTAGCGAGATTATAATGAACTTCAGGAATATTCGGATCCAACTGCAAGGCCTTCTTGTGGCAATCCAGGGCAGCGTCGGGATTGCCACTGGTACTAAGGGCAATTCCAAGGTTGTCATGAAATTGTGCAATATCAGGCCTGTGTTTCACTGCTTCCCGGTAGTGAAACAACGCCTCATCCATCCGTCTCATATCAAGGAAGAGGCTACCAAGATTGGCATGCACAGTTACCAGTTTAGGATTGATACTAAGTGCCTGCTTATAAGCATCTATCGCAGCTTCAACCTCTCCAAGATCTTCCAGATCACAACCCATATTAATTAGCGCAGAAAACAGTTTTGGATTCAGGCGTAAAGCCTCTTTGTGGCTCGCCAATGCCAATTCAGGTTGACCGCTGATACGTAACACATTTCCCAGATTATCATGCAGTTGTGGTATATCAGGCCTGAGTCTCACTGCCTCTTTATAGTGCCCCAGTGCCTCATCTACCTGCTTAGCATTTATCAGAACATTGGCCAGATTGGCGTGGACTTCAAAATAGTCACTCTTCAGTTCCAATGCCTGCTTATAGCAATCAACAGCATCACTGTTGTTGGCTTGTGAGGCATATACATCAGCAAGCCCCTTATAGTAGGCAGGGTTTTCTGGTTCCAGGGATATGGCTTTTTGAAACAGCTTTATTGCATCAGGAAATTTGCGGGAACTGCTGGCGATAAGTGCCAGAAGAAACAGCGCTGGTGCATAATCTGGAGTCTGTTGCAGTAACTGCTGACACTGCTGCTGCGCCTTATTGTTATTACCAGCTTTATGCTGCTCCATTGCCAACTGGTACAACTCAGAAGGAGAATTCACATCACTCATAACTTATGATCTCGAGACAAACTGGCATGGTTACCCCTTACCTGCACGCAAGCTTAAATAGTACTTCAACAAACCTGCTGTAGAACAATCGTGCTTACCTATAGGCAGCTCTCCTTGCAGCTCTGGCAGGATTACATTCGCCAGTTGCTTGCCAAGCTCCACCCCCCATTGATCAAAGGAGTTCAGATTCCAGATAATCCCCTGAACAAAGATACGGTGTTCATACAAGGCAATCAGAGATCCAAGTCTGCCCGGGGTTAGCTTGTCCACCAGGAGAGTATTGGTAGGGTTATTACCAGGGAATATTTTATGTGGCAACAGTGCAGCAATCTGGTCAGATTCCATCCCTGAAGCCTTTAGCTCGGACTCTGCCTCTTCAGAACTCTTCCCACGCATCATAGCCTCGGTCTGAGCCAGGCAGTTGGCTAGCAGTTTGGCATGTTGATCACCCAGTTCATTGTGGCTATGCACCGGGACAATAAAATCTGCCGGGATCATCTGGGTTCCCTGGTGTATCAACTGATAAAAGGCATGCTGACCATCGGTTCCGGCCGCACCCCACACCACCGGCCCGGTGGTGTAATCCACCACTGCGCCATCCCTGGTAACCCGTTTACCATTACTCTCCATATCCGCCTGCTGCAGGTAGTCCGGCAACAGCCTCAAATACTGATCATAAGGAAGAACTGCATAGGTGGCAGCTCCGGCAAAATTTGCATACCAGACGCCAAGCAGGGCCAGGATCACCGGCATGTTCTGCTCCAACTCTGCATTACGGAAATGCACATCCATAGCATGGGCACCCGCCAGCAGTTCATGGAAGCATTCCATGCCAACCGCAACTGCGATGGGCAGACCAATGGCAGACCACAGGGAGTAACGACCACCAACCCAATCCCAGAATACAAACATGTTGTTAGTATCTATACCAAATTCCGCTACCGCCTTGGCATTGGTGGAGACCGCTACAAAATGGCTGGCAATGGCATTGTCATCCTGCAGGCTATTCAGACACCAACGGCGTGCAGCATGGGCATTGGTTAGGGTCTCCTGAGTGGTGAAGGTTTTGGAGGCAACGATAAACAGGGTAGTTTCCGGATCCAGCTGTTTCGTGGTTTCAACCAGATGGGTGGCATCCACATTGGAAACAAAATGGACCTGTATATCAGGGATACGGTAGTGGCCAAGCGCCTCACACACCATCAGAGGACCCAGGTTGGAACCGCCAATGCCGATATTCACCACATCGGTTATACGCTTGCCGGTATAGCCCTTCCACTCACCGCTGTGCAACTGTTGAACAAAATCCCCCATCTGTTCCAGGACCTGGTTGACCTCGGGCATCACATCCTCGCCAGCAACGGACACCGGGCGATTGGAGCGGTTGCGCAGCGCAGTATGTAATACGGCCCTTCCCTCAGTGGTATTAATCGGCTCACCACTGAACATACGACCAATCCAGTCAGGTAGTCCTGCCGCCCGAGCCAGCCCAAACAGAAGATCCATGGTTTCACTGGTAATACGGTTCTTGGAGTAGTCCAGCATAATGCCACAACTGGCCATGGACATCTGCTCAAACCGATCAGGATTAGAGTCAAACAGTTCCCGCATATGCTGCGGCTGTATCTGTTGCCAATGCCCTTCCAGGGCCTCCCATTCGCTGGAACCGGTAAGTGTTTTATTATGTGTCAATGTGATCATCCTGGGATTAAAACTATTTTTTTTCACTTTATTCAATTCACACGTTAAAGTATATCCATTAACATAATAAAAACCGCATTTACATATAGTTACACTATGGCAAAAAGCAGTACCACATACACCAGTGGAAGTTCTCCGCAAAAAATTCTATTTGCTGCCAGTGAAGCCCTGCCACTGATCAAGACCGGTGGCCTGGCCGATGTAGCTGGTAGCCTGCCCCCTGCCCTATGTAATCTGGACCTGGATGTGCGGTTGGTTCTACCGGCCTATCCACAAGCAATAGAGCGTGCCATTCCCTTAAAGACAGTTGCCACTATGAGAATCAGTGGAGTACCGGAACCGGTACGTATTCTGGAGGAGAATATAGAGGACCGACTGCATGTCTATCTGATCGATGCACCCAGCATGTTCAGTCGTCCCGGCAACCCGTATACAGAGGCGTCGGGACGACCCTGGGGTGATAATGCCCAACGCTTCGCCCTATTCTGCCGCGCCGTTGTCCACATCGCCCTGAACCAGGCCGGACTGGGATGGCACCCGGACGTGGTCCACTGCAATGACTGGCAGACTGGACTGGTACCAGCGCTCCTGGCCCAGGAATGGGATCGACCGGCTACTATTTTTACCATACACAACCTCTCCTATCAGGGAATGTTCGATCTCTCCACCTTCGTCCAACTGCAGCTACCGGATAAACTCTGGAGCTCTGAGGGGCTGGAGTTTCACAACCAGCTCTCGTTCATCAAGGGTGGCCTGGTGTTTGCGGATTGGGTGACCACGGTTAGTCCTACCTATGCCGAAGAGATTCGTACTGCTGAATTCGGATACGGACTGGAGGGTCTGCTTGACCATCGTTCTGAACGTCTGACCGGCGTCCTGAATGGAATTGATTATCATGTCTGGGATCCAGCAACAGATCTGGATATTACCCAGACCTATACAGCTGACTCTTTCCATCTGAAACAGACCAATAAACTGGCTCTGCAGAAGGAGATGGGGCTGGAGCAGGATAAGGATGCAATTCTGTTTGGAAATATCGGCCGTATGGTAGAGCAGAAAGGTATCGATATGGTTATCGATATCCTGCCGGAGATGATGCAGAACCAGAAGGTACAGATAGTTATCCTGGGGAGCGGTGACGAGCAGTTGGAGCAGGCCCTGCTGGAAGCAGCTGAACCCTATCCAGGACGGGCTGTGGTCACTATTGGATACGATGAGGCCCTGGCCCATCGTATCGAGGCGGGTTGCGACTGTTTTATTATGCCTTCACGTTATGAACCCTGCGGCCTGAACCAACTCTACAGCCTGCGCTACGGTACTGTCCCCATCGTCAACCGTACCGGTGGATTGGCGGATACTGTTGCCGATCTCAATCCTGCAACCATGTTGGATGAGACCGCTACCGGTTTTGTATTCAACAGTCCGGATGCCGCTTCTCTGCTGGAGGCAATACAGCGTGCCATCGAATATTACCAACGCCCTGGTTTGTGGTGGGAGAAACTAGCCACCCGCGGCATGGAACAGGATTTCAGCTGGGACGCCAGTGCCGCACACTATCTGGATATATACCGCATGGCCGTGGACAGTCCAGCCAAGAACCCAGTGGCCGCAGCATAAAAAACGGCGCCTTCTGGCGCCGTCTCCATAGATAACCCAAACTTTCAGTTATGCCACTTGGGTGGCGATACTGTCTCCGGTATGAGTAACTATGTTGTGCTCATTCAGGTATACCAGACTCGGCTTGAACTCCTCGGCAGCAGCCTGATCCATACCGGCATAGGCGCAGATGATCACCCGGTCTCCAGGATTGGCTTTATGTGCGGCAGCACCATTCACCGAGATAATTCTGGAACCAGCCTCCGCTTCAATGGCATAGGTGGTAAAACGCTCGCCATTGGCGATATTGTATATCTGAATCTGCTCATAAGGCAGGATACCAGCCAGATCCATAAAATCCCGATCAATGGCACAGGATCCTTCATAATCCAGTTCTGCATGGGTAACGCAAGCGCGGTGTAACTTGCATTTGAGAACGGTTAACTGCATCTAGGGTTCGCTCCTAAAAATACCAAAACTGACAATCGCGCAATTATGCTCTATCTGTTGACATTCATCAAATAGATGGACCTATCCAGATGGGCTATGGGCCTGAATATTATCTATCAGACGGGCCTTACCCAGATATGCAGCCGCAAGAACCACCAGATCACAGGCTTCATCCCCTGGATCTGATAGGTCCACGGCGCTACGTATAGAGTAATAATCTGGGCTGAATCCGGCTTTTTCAAGCTCCTGGGTGGCCTTTTTCTCAAGTTTAGCGTAATCCCGTTCCCCTGACTGTATGGCAGAGGCGGTCTCCAGCATGATCCGGCGCAGTTCCGGGGCCTGTTGCCGCTCCTCGGCCGTCAGATAGCCATTTCTGGAGCTGAGCGCCAGGCCGTCATCCTCCCGCACTGTGGGTACACCAATTATCTCAATGGGGAGACAGAGATCCTTTACCATCAGCCGAATCACCATAAGTTGTTGAAAATCCTTGTTTCCAAACAGTGCCAGGTCCGGCTGAACCATATTGAACAGCTTACACACCACAGTGGCCACACCGACGAAATGTCCGGGACGGGAGGCACCGCACAGGATATCTGATATCCCCGGCACCTCTACCTGGGTATGCTGCTCCCGGTTGTTGCCATACACCTGTGTCACTGATGGCGCGAACAGCAGGTCCGCACCCTCCGCTGACAAGGCTGCCGTGTCCTGCTCCATGGTCCTGGGGTAGCTATCAAAATCCTCCCCTGCACCAAACTGCATGGGATTTACAAAGATGGTAACAATCACCCGGTCGGCCTGCTCTCTGGCCCTGCGCACCAGGGTAAGATGCCCCGCATGCAGGTTTCCCATAGTAGGCACCAGGGCAATGCGCTCTCCACTGGAACGCCACAGACCGATTTGCTGACGCAAATCAGAGATGGTGCTGAGGGTTATCATGAATAGCTTTCATCCATATTTGGATAACTGCCATCCTTGATCGCCTGTACATAGGCCTCCAGTGCCTCCTTAATGGTCTGGGCCTCAAGCATGAAGTTACGACAGAATTTCGGTAGATGATCCATGGTGATGCCAAGCATGTCGTACAATACCAATACCTGGCCATCGGTATCACTGCCCGCACCTATTCCTATAACAGGTATATCCAGTTCCCTGGTGATGTCCGCCGCTAACTCTCTGGGTACACACTCCAGCACCAGCATCTGGGCACCGGCTTCCTGGAGTGACAGTGCATCCTCACGCATGATTCTGGCCGAATCAGCATCCTTTCCCTGCACCCTGTAGCCACCAAGCCGGTGGACTGATTGTGGAATCAGGCCTAGATGCGCACAGACAGGAATACCATTGTCCGTGAGAGCGCTCACTGCATCCAGTTGTGTAGCGCCACCCTCAAGCTTCACCATATGAGCGCCACCCTCCTTCATCAAGCGCCCTGCATTCTCCAGGGCCTGGTTGGTGGAGCTGTAGCTCATGAATGGCATATCAGCGATTAGAAAAGCGCGCTCCCGTACTCTGGACACATTTTTGCTGTGGTACACCATCTCATCCACAGCCACAGGAAGAGTGCTCTCCTGGCCCTGTATAACCATGCCCAGTGAGTCACCTACTAGAATCACCTCCACTCCAGCAGCCTCCATCAGCCTGGTGAAGCTGGCATCATAGCTGGTCAGCACGGTGATCTTGTCACCCTGCCGTTTCATTTCATTCAGTGTATTTATTGTGATATCTGGCATATCCGCTATTCCAGTCTCCGCAAGAGCCTGTACCTAAAGATGGTGTCATTTATTGATAATTAAAGCAGCAGCGGACCAGGATTGAAATAGTGTTTGCCACTACGTACGCTGCAGATGCGTTCCAGCAGTAGTTGATAATCCTCTTCCCGCTCCACAGGGTTTATCTCAGCGGCATTAATTATTAGTAGTGGAGATGCGTTGTAGTGATGGAAAAACTCGGCATAGGCATCACTCAGCCTTTGCAGATAATCCAGACCAAGAGTTGCTTCATGAGGTCTGGAACGTCCCCGGACCCGCCGCTGCAAAACCTCAGCCGGAGCCTGAAGGTAGACCACCAGATCAGGCACTGGTGCCTCCGGGTTTAGTCTGGAGTAAACCTTTTCGTACAGCTCCAGCTCATCTCTATCTAGATTAAGACCGGCAAAGATACGATCCTTCTCCAGCATAAAATCCGCCACCAGCGAGGAACGAAACAGATCTCGGTTGCGTAACTCTTGTAGCTGCTGACTGCGTTGAAACAGGAAGTAAAGCTGGGTGGGAAATGCTGCCTTACGACTATCCTGGTAAAAGCGCTCGAGAAAGGGGTTTTCGTCTGGCTTTTCCAGCAGCAGTTCACCATTAAAGCTGTTGGCCAGACGATTCACCAGACTGGTCTTGCCTACACCAATGGGACCCTCCACAACCAGGTATCCTGGTGGTGTCAATTCTGTTCGATTCATATTCTTTTTAACCCATCAGGGGAACAGTTTTCCAGCAACTCTGTTACCCGACCCAAGCCTGGTATCTCCAGATCTGGGGCAATTTCATGCAGTGGATAAAGTACAAATGACCGCTCATGCAAACCAGGGTGTGGCACCTTCAAATCCGCAGTGTTAATAACATCTGTTCCATACACCAGCAGATCAAGGTCCAGGGTGCGCGCTCCCCAACGCTCACCCCTGATACGGCCATGCTCTGTTTCTATAGATTGCAGTTGTTGCAGCAACTGCTGTGGCTCCAGCGTGGTCTCAAGCTCTGCCACAGCATTGATGTAATCCGGCTGCTGCAACCCACCCATGGGCGGGCTTTGGTAGAGACTGGAATAACGCTTCAACCTTGTCTCAGGCATCCTCTCTATGGCCGTGATTGCTGTTCGTAACTGCTCTTGCGGGCCATGCAGATTACTGCCAAGTCCTATATATGCGGCAACCATATCACTCTTTGCACCGTTGGAACATCTTGACCGGCCATGGTGATTCACTCCTTACCAGCATCAGTACGGGCCTTGGGACGCCTGCGACGTCTACGGCGGGGCTGTTTTGCCTTGGTGAGACGATTGCGATCTTCCTCTTTCAACTCCTGAAAATCGGACCACCACTTGGCCAGTTCCGGCTCT